>CAYVQO010000001.1:0-2169 GCA_964452835.1 uncultured Sphingorhabdus sp.
GTCCCCTTCAAAACCGACCGCATCCACCATGTCGCCTATCGCTGCAAGGACGCGAAGGAGACTGTTGAGTGGTATGAACGCGTTCTCGGCTTCACCTACACCAATGCCTTTGCTGAGGATCATGTGCCATCCACGGGGGAATATGATCCCTATATGCACATCTTCCTTGATTGCGGCGGCGGCAATGTGCTGGCCTTTTTCGAACTGCCCAAGCAGCCCGACATGGGCCGTGATGAAAAGACCCCGGCATGGGTGCAGCATCTGGCGTTCAAGGTCGCCGATTTTGACATGCTGAAAGCAGCCAAGGCGCATATAGAGGCCCAAGGCGTCGATGTACTGGGGCCGACCTACCATGGTATCTTCCGCTCCATCTATTTCTTCGATCCCAATGGCCATCGGCTGGAGCTGGCGTGTGACATCGGCACGGATGAGCAATATGCCGAGCTGAAACGCGTCGCGCCAATGATGCTGGAAGAATGGAGCCAGACCAAGACCGCGCCCAAGCATGCCGATTGGCTGCATAAGGAACCTGCTACGGCGTCTGAATAAGGGCTTTATTGAAAGGTGGTATCGAGCGCCGGGCGTCCGACCTTGGGCGTTTCGGCTTTCGGCATCCGTAGATCAAGCGCCGCGAGCCATTTGGCTGTGTCCTCGCCAACCGACACCTGCGGCATGGAGGACTCTAGCCCCATTTTCGCTTCCCATGTCGCGATCAGGCCAGTGGCCTCATCGACCGCCTTGTCCAGCGACTGGGCCTTACGCAGCGCGTTATTCACCAACGCATCGCCAAAAAAGGTCCAGTCGTTACTAGGCGTGCATCCGAACGAAGGCCGGAAGGATGATGCGGCAGTGATGATGACGCTATCCTTGCTTGCCAACACCGGTACAAATACCCCTGTGTAACAGGCCGAGAGCAGTAGTACCCGACGTTCAATCCCCAGTTCATCGAACATTGCCTTCATCTTTTTGGGCGCAATCATGCCCAGGCCGTTCTCGCCATCCTTATATACCAAGCCTAATTTCGGATCGCCATGCGAGGTCGCATAAAGGACCAATACATCCTCTTTCACATTCATTTTCGCAGCAATCGCGCCCAGCGCCGTGGCGAGATGGGCAGGCGAGCCCTGCGGCGCTTCTGCCGAGCCAGCCGCAAGCAGCATCGAGCGGCCGGTCGCTGCATAGCGCCGTTCCAGCACCTTCAGCACTTCAGCGCTTTCCTTCTGGAACACTTGATCAGCATCCAGCCCAATGACCACAACATAGGCGTCAACGACGCCGGCCCGCTGCGGCAATATCTTGCCTATAGCTTTGGACAGTTTCTGGTGCTGCAACAGATGCCAGGCAGATGGCCTGTTCTGCTCCATAGACCAGCCGCTGATCGCCATGCCTTCGGTGATCTGCGCTGAAGAAGCAGTCGTCAGGAACAGCGCCAGTGCCGCAGCAGATGCCAGCCTTTGTACGATCGCTCTCATTGTCTCTCCCTGATCTTTGCTAAGCAGTTGTCGTACCAGCAAGAAGCCGCCATGATAGCTGCAGATGCGAAAGGATAAACATGAAACTTGCCTCGCTTAAATACGCCAATGGGAAACAGGATCGTGACGGAAAGCTGGTGGTCGTCTCCAATGATCTGGCCTGGTATGCCGATGCTGGCCATATCGCGCCCACCCTGCAATCCGCACTTGATGAATGGAGCCGGATCGCGCCGCGGCTGGAAGCATTGGCGACCGATCTGGAGCATAATGTCATCCCGAAAGAGCGGTTTCATGAACATGATGCCGCATCGCCATTGCCCCGCGCCTATCAATGGGCCGATGGCTCTGCCTATGTGAACCATGTGGCTCTGGTGCGGCAGGCGCGCGGTGCCGAGATGCCGGAGAGTTTCTGGCATGACCCGCTAATGTATCAGGGCGGTTCAGATGGTTTTTTGGGGCCGCGTGATCCGATTCCACTGCGGGACGTGGCCCATGGCTGCGATATGGAAGCAGAAGTGGTTGTGGTAACCGGCGATGTGCCTATGGGCGTCAGTGCAGAACAGGCGCGTGAGCACATCTTGCTCGTCGGGCTGACCAATGATGTGTCGCTGCGCGGATTAATCCCTGATGAGCTGGCCAAGGGCTTTGGCTTTTTCCAGTCAAAACCCGCGAGTGCCTTCTCGCCGGTATTTGTGAC
>CAYVQO010000001.1:2269-41281 GCA_964452835.1 uncultured Sphingorhabdus sp.
GCTTTGGCTTTTTCCAGTCAAAACCCGCGAGTGCCTTCTCGCCGGTATTTGTGACCCCTGCGGCTTTGGGTGATCGTTGGGACGGGGGGAAACTGCATGGGGCGCTTTGTGTTGACCTGAATGGGGCGCCGCTTGGCCGGGCTGACGCGGGCGTCGATATGACCTTTGATTTCGGCCAGTTGATTGCCCATGCGGCAAAGACACGCAATTTGGGGGCGGGAACGATCATCGGCTCCGGCACTGTGTCAAACCGCGATGCCGACGGTGGCCCTGGCAAACCAATCAGCGAAAGTGGGCTTGGCTATAGCTGTCTTGCGGAAGTGCGGACTGTGGAAACCATCCAGCGGGGCAAGCCCGAAACGCCGTTCATGAAACCCGGCGATACCGTGCGCATCTGGATGGATGACGAGCGCCACCATCCGATCTTTGGTGTGATCGAGCAGGACGTAGTGGCGGCCTGAGCCGCCACCAGATCTTTACTGCTTGGAGAAAGCGTCCGCGATTGAACAGGCCGCCGGGCCAAGGATGACGATAAACAGCGTCGGCAGAATGAACAGGATCAACGGGATCGTCATGATCGCGGGCAGGCGCGCGGCCTTTTCCTCCGCACGCATCATGCGTTCGTTACGGAATTCCGCTGAAAGCACGCGCAGCGCTGAGGCAAGCGGCGTACCATATTTCTCCGTCTGGATCATGGTGGTCACCACGCCGCGAACCGATTCCAGAGCCACGCGATAGGCCAGATTTTCAAAGGCCATGCGCCGCTCGGTCAGGAAGCCCAGCTCAATCGCGGTCAGGGCAAATTCATCGCCCAGTTCCGGGAAGCCACGTCCCAATTCTTTTGCCACGCGGTTGAAAGCGGAGTCGACAGTGAGACCGGCTTCGGCACAGATCACCAGAAGATCAAGCGCATCGGGAAGGCCCTTGCGGATCGCATCGGTGCGTTTTGTGATCATATTTTGCAGATAAATGTCGGCAGCTTTATAGCCCAATATGGTCAAGCCGGCGAATACCGCAAATTTCTTGAGCGGGGTCCAGTCGGCAAGCCCACCCAGCCCGTAAATCCACAAGGCCGCACCACCACCCAGGATGATCGGGCCGACAAGTCGGCTGAAGATGATGATAACAGCCAGTTCCTTGCGGCGGATGCCGGCCTGCGCCAGCTTCTGCTGGGCGACCTTGATCTGATCGTCCTGCAAAACCTTCATTGACGACAGCCAGCCGCGCATCTTGTCGGTCGTGTCCGTGTTGCGGACCAGCTTTGCCCGCTTCTTTGCGGTCGAGGCGGTAATGCCCGCCTTTAGCTGCTCGCGCCGCTCAACCAGCGCCTTGACGCGCTTGGCCATGGGATCGCGGACGGTGACGGCTGCATAAAGCGCCAGCAGCACCGCACCAGTGGCAACGGCAGCCAGCAGCGTTGCGACCCAGAAAACGTCGACGCCGAGAAGCTGCGGGCCGGTAGTTGTCAAGAAAAGCATGCCGATCCCGCCTTAGATTTCAAAGTTGACCATTTTGGCCATGATGAATGCGCCAGCGCTCATCCACACAGCACCAACCATGCCCGCAATCATCAGCCGCGGCTCATAGAAAAAGCCCGAAAGATAGCCTGGGTTCACATTCCACACGAGGAAGAATACGACGAAGGGCAGCGAACCGACGATATAGGCCGATGCCTTCGATTCAGAGGACATAGCCCTGATCTTCAGCTTCATCTGCGCACGTTTGCGCAACACGTCGGCCAGGTTGCTGAGCGTTTCCGCCAGATTGCCACCAGTCTCACGCTGAATGGCAAGGGTGATGACGAAGAACTGAAATTCAGGCGTGCCCAGTCGGTCTGCCGTATCCTGCAGCGCATCCTCCATGGTCTTACCAATTTTGATCTTTTCCGTGACCATCTTGAATTCTTCGCCCACGGGTCCCGGTATTTCCTTGGAAACGACATTCAGCGTTTCGGCCACGGGCAGGCCTGATTTCAGGCCGCGCACCAGCAGTTCAATGGCGTCAGGAAAATTGCTCGTGAAATGCTTGATCCGCCGGTTGATCAAAAAGCCAACTGCGAAATGCGGCAGGCCCAGCCCGGAAAAGGCGCCCAGTGCAATGGCCAGATAGGAGGGCGCTCCGCGGATAAGGAGCAAAGCCGCAACCACCACACCGATACCCACAGAGGCGTAGAAATATTGCTGCAAAGTCCACTTCTTGCCGGTTTTGGCGAGACGCAGGCGCAGCCGATCTGTCCGGCTCATTTCGGTGCCGCCGCTGAAGGACAGCGGTTTGCGCTGGGCAATGGCCTTGCGCATTTGCTGTTCGACCTGTGCAGTTGCACTATCGGAATGGCGCAGCTTGAAACCGTTCAGCCGCCGTGCAGTGGCCCGCGCCGTGCTCGGCGAAAGCAGGATATATCCCATCGCGGCAAGAACCAATGCTGCGCTGAATATGTATAACATCAACTGCATATCACGCCATCACATTCCATTGCGAAAGATGGGCAGGGCGACTCCTTAAAGCCGCCATCCCGCTTATTTCTGCTTCTTGCTCAGCATGGACTTCAATCCGCCCATCATCGACTTCTTGGTTTTTTCGCCAGCCGGTGCCGGACCTGGACCTTGGTCATCCGTTGCCGGAACGCCCGTTGTCTGTGCCAGTTCACCAAGCGACACTACGCCAGCGGCCAATTTGCTACCGCGTGCGCCTTCAACCATCGGCTTGCCCAGCTTGGCTGCCTGCGAAGTCGCTTTTGGATCATAAGGCAGCACCAGATCGACCTTACGTTCGATTGAACCTTCAAAATCCTTGCGCGTCACCTCGGCAGTCGCCTGCACCTTGTTGGCAACAACAATCGGCGTGCAATGCTGCGCGTTGGAACGCAGCCAGGCGAGCAGGCGAATGGTATCGCGAGCCGAGGCCAGCGTCATCTCACACACAATCACCACGACATTCACGTCGCGCATCAGATTGGGATAGGCGATCAACATGCTGCGCGGCAGATCGATCACGGTGTTTTCAAACGCGGCACGGAATTCTTCCTGCAATTGGAAGAATGCGGCCCCATCGGTCAGGATCGGGCTGGCGATGGAGGCCTCTGCCGACAATATCGACAGCTTCTCATTCGCCTTGATCATGGCGCGTTCGATAAACAGACCGTCGATACGGCTGGGGTTATCGATCGCGTCGGTCAGGCCGCGGCCCGGTTCCAGATCCAGCGCCAGCGCGCCGGTGCCGAAATGAACGTCCAGATCGAGCAGGCCAGTCAGATGGCCCATCTTTTCGGAATAGAGCCAGGCGAGCGAGGTCGCGATTGTTGACGCGCCCACGCCGCCACGCGTGCCGATCACGGCCAGCGACATATGCGGCTTGTCCCGCACGCCGTCATCATGCTTGGGCGCATTCAATATCGCCTGTGCATGAGAAATGGCATCGCGCAACGCATCCGGGCTTACCGGCTTCAACAGATAGTCCTGAAGGCCGGACAGCATCAGATCACGATAAAGGCGAACATCATTCACCTGTCCCATCGCAATCACGATGGTGCCGGGTTCGCAAACCTCGGCCAGGCTGTTGATGTCGCTGATCGGATCGCCGGATTCGGACAGATCAACCAGCAGGATTTGCGGGCTCGCCGAAACCGAAAGCGACTGCACGGCATTGCGCAAGCCACCCTTGTTGGCCTTTTCCTGTTGCCAGCCCATTTCGTCACAGACGGAACGGACGACGTCCAAAGTCAGGTCATCGCACACATAGGCGCTAAACGGATCGCGGTTGCCGGCCACGCTGCTTTTCCAAGGCGCATTCATCAATTATCTCCCTGCTGCGGCGGACGGCCAGCGCCCATATCCTTGCGGATCGTCGATTTGCGACCGCGGACAAGGTCTTCCGGATCAGCGACCATCGCCGCCAGATTGCCGTTTACGGCGCAACCATAATTGGGGTGAGTGCCCGAATTATAGTTGGATTCGGTGGTTTTCGACCAGTTCGGGCAATTGGGAACCGTGGCAACCGAGCGCGTGACAACGATGCGGGCTGTGCCGGGAACGACATTGCCAGCTGTGACTGGAGCGGTTTCTTCAACCGTCATGCCGTGAAGAGCCGCAAGCTTGACGACGTCCTCTTTTGCAGCAGCGCTGGGCACGCCATCGCCATAGTCGATCGATATACGGTCGCCAAAGCCGAGATCAAGCGCGTCGAACCATTCGGACAAACGGCCTTCTTCAATCGCCGAGATCCCTGAATAACCATCGATGTTCACGTCCATGGCATAGTTGGAGCGCTCTACCACGGGCTGGTTCACCGAATAAACCGATGGATTGGCCGAGGTTGCACCCATTCCGGCGCACCCTGCCAGGGTGAAGGCCAATGTTGCTGCCATCAATATCTTTGCACGCATCGTCGTTCTCCTGTCAGGTCAATCATTCAAAGCTGAAGCCGGGAGCAGAACCATCGCTGGCGCTGGCCGTCTTCGTTTCTTTTGTCTTCTTCTTGCTAGCCTGTTTCTTGGAAACAGGGGCTGGCGCTTCGCTTACGGCTCCAAAATCCGGACCGGCAGGCGCATCGGGCGCAACCGTCGGCGCGGGCCGTTCCTGCACGCCATCATTGCTTGCCTGCTTGTTGAGCAGGATGCGCTCCAGATCATTTGGCGAGTTGAACCCGTCGGTCGGAAGCTTGATCTGATCCTCGGACACCGGCTTCACCAGATAGGGGGTGATCACGATGACGAGCTCAGTCTCATTCTTCTTCCAGCCATTTGATTTGAACAGCTGACCAAGGATTGGCACATCGCCAATGCCCGGGATCTTGTCGACCGAACTGCTCTGCGAGTTGGAGAGCAGGCCGCCAATCATCATGCTCTGGCCAGAGCCAAGCTCAACAGTCGTCTCCGCCATGCGCGTTGTGACTGCGGGAACCTCAAAGCCGTTAATGCGCAGTGCGCCTTGCGACGAGATGTCCGATACTTCCGGGCGGACGCGCAGCCGGATGCGGCCGTCCGAAAGCACAACCGGCGTATATTGCAGGCTGACCCCGAAATCGCGGAATTCAACGGCAGTGGCACCCAGACCCGCCGATGAGGGGATCGGGAACTGGCCGCCGGCAAGGAATTCGGCAGTTTCGCCAGACAAGGTCGTCAGATTGGGCTGCGCCAGCGTGGTTGAAAGACCGGCGCGCTCGGCCAAGTCAAAGGCTGCGCCGACATCAAGGCCGAACAGGCGACCCGCCATGTTGATGACGCTGCTGCCATTGGCATTGTTAAAGGTATATTGTGTGCCACCCGTCACGAACTGACCGGTTGCCGGGTCGAAGGGCAAGGACAGCGAGCCTGCTGGCAGGCCGTAATTGGCTGACGCGTCAACAAGCGGGAAACGCGAGGTATCAATATCACCAATGCCAACGCCGCTGCGACCGCGTGAAATACCGAACAGAAAGCCGCCGCTCTGGTCGCGGGTCGCCAGGTTGGAGCTGATTTCCTTTGCCAGCGAGCGGCTGACTTCGGCAATCCGCACCTGCAGGTTCACCTGATAGGGCGTGCCTGTGCGCACCATGTTAATAACCTTGACTTCGCCGCCAACCCTGTTGTTCAGGCCAACCCTGTTGACGTAAAATTCGGCCAGTTCCTTGGCGACTCCGATTTCATCGGCATTGGCGACAGTACCAGTCAGCAAATAGCCATTAGCCATTGGCGTGATGACGATATCGGAATTGGGCAAAGCAAGCTTGAAGATTTCCTCAATCGAGTCGACATTGGGCGACACGCGAATTGTCTTCTGGAACACCACTCGGCCCGAGGCGTCGGTTGCCGACACTGTCGTATCGCCAGGTTTCTTGCCGAAAATCCAGATCTGGCGCGACGAGCGGACCTGAACATCGGCAATATCAGGATCACCCACAATGACGTCTGAAATTGGCGAGGCAAGATCAACCTTGGCGGTTTTGCCCGTGGCAAGAATCTGGACCGTGTCGGCAGTTGCTGGATTCTGTGTCAGCTTGGGCGCGGCGAATGCCGGTGCCGAAACTGTAGCGATTGAAAGGGTGGCAGCGATGCCAGCGAAGAGAAGTTTTTTGCAGGTCATCACAATTACCTTTTCAACCGATTGAGTTCGACTTCTTCGGGATTTTTGTCTGAGCGGTAGATGCGCACGACTGGGCCACGGGCCTGCTGAGCCGCGATTTGCGACTGCTGCTGAACACGGACGCCTTCGACAGCGCGTTGAACCGGTGTGATCGCAGGAACCGAGGTGCGTTGGAAACGCGACACTTCGCCACCGGTGGCATAAGAGCTGGACCCCGCCGTCGGCTGTTTTGACATAGAGGCAATGATTGCCTGTTCTTCTGCGGCCGTCGCACCCTTGGGCATGGTCAGCTTGCCGCTGGCCAGCGCTTGTTCCAGTTCTGCCTGATTGTCAGCGAGCGAACGCAGTGACAGGCTGATAGTGCCAATGGTCATCGCAACCGAGATGCGCTCGGCAATCTGCGGTGTGACTTCCAAAGTCACCATGCGGAAAGGTGCGACAATGGTGTTGCCTTTTTCATCAACCGTTTGTGTCGGACGCTGGTCAGTAGCCAGCACGCGAACATTGCGGATGATGGTCTCGGTCGCACGCAGCGGCAGATCCTGCTGGATTTGCGATGCAACTTGCTGCGTCAACAGCAGATCAACCCGGTCGCCGGGGAAGACAAAACCGGCAACGCCAGTGATGTCATTCACCTGCACGGTAACGGCGCGCATGCCAGGGCCAAGCGCTGCGGCAAGGAAGCCGCGGTCACCGGGGGCGACAAGCGACCCTTGCGTAATCGGCTGTCCGGCTGTCACCGGATGGCGAACAACGGTACCGATCAGGTCTTTCAGCGGATCTCCTTCGCCTTCACCCTCGATGAAATAGGCCGCTTCGACCAATTCCTTGGGCCAGGGCTGATAACCGAACGCGTCAGCGGTCAGGATCGTTCCCACCGGCAATGCGCGTTTAGCGACCAGAACCTGTGGTCCAGTCGGCTGCGGAGCCTGTGCAACGGCTGCAGGCGCGCTGCTGCCGGAAAACATGCTTCGTGCCATGAAGGCTGTGATCGCGGCTATGAGCAGCGCGGCCACCAGCAAAATGACTTTT
This sequence comes from uncultured Sphingorhabdus sp., assembly GCA_964452835.1. GTDB lineage: Bacteria > Pseudomonadota > Alphaproteobacteria > Sphingomonadales > Sphingomonadaceae > Sphingorhabdus_B. The sequence goes on from CAYVQO010000001.1 coordinate 9,361, forward strand.
TTCCTATCCATGACGAACTAAGCCTCCTGAAAGGTCCCCTGAATTGAGACAGCTATTCATGCAAAATGGTTAAAAATATGTTCACCGGCCACCCAAAGGCCGGCGAGCGAGATTGCGACGCCATAGGGGATGCGCGGCCTGCCGGGTTGGCGGCGTGCCTTGTGAATCCCCCAGAAAATGATGGTTACTAACGCTCCGATCAACGAAGCGACGAAGATCAGCCTGATAACCCAGACAAGATTGAACCACAGCGCTAAAGCACTGAAAAGCTTGACATCTCCGCCGCCCATTGCGCCAAAACGGAAAAGAAGTGCAAAAAAGGCAAAAACAACCAGGCCAATCAGCAGATGAAGGCCGATGCCCACCATCGAAAAATCCCCAACGGCATACCAATATAGGGGGGCGGCAAGCGCGATGGGCGCAGTTATCATATTGGGAATCAAGCGATAACGGATATCGGTATAGGCTGCGATGAGCAGGCCGATTGCCAAGCCGCCGAGCAAGACGTAGATGAGGAGCTGTGGGTCCATTCGGCCCGCGTTAACCATCAAATCTTAGCAAAAGGTAACCATGGCTGCTTCCAAACTGCCATTTGATCGTCGCGCTATTCCGGCCAGTGCTACTGAATCGCGCTGGATTGCAGCGGATGGCTGGTCGCTGCGCCGGATTGACTGGGCCATGCCCGATCCGCCGCGAGGGTCATTGCTGTTTCTGCCCGGGCGCGGGGATCATTATGAAAAATATCTGGAAACGCTCGATGATCTGGCGCGTGACGGCTGGCGCGTTACGGCAATTGATTGGCGCGGGCAGGGCGGATCGGGGAGGCAATTGGACAACCCGCATATCGGCCATATTGATGATTTTTCCACATGGATTGCCGATCTGAAAGCCTTTTGGACGGTCTGGAAGGCGGAGGCGCCGGGACCGCATGTTATATTGGCGCACAGCATGGGCGGCCATTTGCTGATGCGAGCGCTGGCCGAGAAAGCGGTTGATCCGGTGGCGGTTGCCATGTCTGCGCCAATGCTGGGTATTCAGACGATGGGCCTGCCCTATGTGGCGCACCATGCCGTCGCACGGATCCTGGCCAATTTAGGCGATCCGGAGCGGGCGGCGTGGAAAGAGGGAGAGAAGCCGGGGGCGCCGCTCAATGTCCGTAACCGCATATTGACTCATGATGATGATCGTTATGCCGATGAGCTGTTCTGGTGGCAGACAAGGCCGGAGGTCAAGCTAGGGCCGCCGAGCTGGCACTGGGTAGAACGGGCCATTGCCTCTACGCGGATGCTGAATACGCCGGGCGTGCTGGAGGCGATTACAACGCCGGTGCTATTGATGGCGACGACCGCAGACCGGCTGGTCGATACCAAAAGGATCGTCCGCGATGCCAAAAGGCTGCCCAAGGCGGATTTGCTGCTATTCGGCAACGAAGCAGCGCATGAGCTGCTGCGTGAGGCCGATCCTGTCCGTGATCGTTGCATGGCGGCCATTGCTGCCTTTTTTGACAAGTACGCACCAAGGCTCTGATGATCTTCGATATCGCCATTGTCGGCGCAGGGATTGCCGGGGCCAGCCTGGCTGCGGAAATTGGCACCGAGAAATCGGTGCTGGTGCTGGAGCAGGAAAGTCTGCCAGGCTATCATTCGACAGGACGATCTGCCGCCTTTTGGAGCGAAACCTATGGCGGACCGGATATTCAGCCGCTGACCAGCGCTTCGGGGCCATTTCTAAACGAACCGCCAGCCGATTTTGCTGACCGGCCGCTGATGGCGCGGCGCGGTGCGCTGCATTTGGGGCAGGCCGGGGATGCTAGCGCGGCTGCTCAGATGCTGGCCGAATTCGGGCAGAGCGGGGTGAGGCTGGACCAATTGCAGCAGGAAGAGATTGGCGGCCATGTGCGCGGACTGCACTCTGGCTGGAACCAAGCCCTGTGGGAACCCGACTGCTGCGACATTGATGTGGCTGCGCTGCACGCAGCCTATCTGAAACGCGCCAGGAAAAGTGGCGCGCAGCTGGTGTGCAACGCCCCGCTAAAGATTGCGCGGCCTGGCCCGGATTATTGGACAATAGAGGCTGGTGGGCAGCATTTTTCGGCCCGCATATTGGTGAATGCTGCAGGAGCTTGGGCGGACCATGTGGCACTAAACTGTGGGGTGGACCCTATCGGTATCCAACCCTTTCGGCGCACGGTGGTGCAATTGGCAGTTGACCCGCCTGCGCCTGCAACATTGCCTTTGGTCGTTGGGCTGGACGGCAGCTTTTATTTCAAGCCAGAGGCAGGCGGCCGAATCTGGCTGAGCCCGCACGATGAAATCGCGTCCGAACCCTGTGATACTGCGCCTGAAGAACTGGACATTGCCCGGGCGATAGACCGGTTCCAGCAGGTGGTGGACTGGAAAATCATGCGGCTAGAGCGCAAATGGGCGGGCTTGCGCAGTTTTGCACCTGACCGGCTGCCGGTTATTGGTCCTGATCCCGACAATGGCAAATTTTTCTGGCTGGCAGGGCAGGGCGGCTTTGGCATCCAGACGGCACCTGCGGTGGCGATGCTTGCCGCTTCTATGTTGCTGGACAGGCCCAATCCGTTGTCAGCCATAGTGGCTGATCGTTATGCGCCCAGCCGATTCGAATAATCCTGTTGCGCCACTGCAAATCCTTGATAGCATGGCATTCTGGCGGTGAATGCCATTGCCTGAAAGGAGACCAGCATGCCCCATTATTTCGAGATCAAGAAGAACAAGAAGGGCGAGCATGTCGCCTATTTCAAATATAACAGCGAAGCGATTTTCTGGACTGAAGGCTATTCCAGCAAGGCTGGCGCGAAAAAGGCGATTGAGTCGATATTGAAAAATGGACCCGGCGCAGAAGTGCGCGACGCGGAATAAATCAGGCTGAGTAAATCAGGAAGAGCCTGCCGCCTCGGCCGCGTTGCTGGCCAGGCGGTCGGCCCGTTCATTTTCGGCATGGCCGGCATGGCCTTTTACCCATGCCCATTCGATTTCGTGCCGTGCTGCGGCCTCAATCAGGTCATGCCATAAATCGGCATTGCGCACCGGCTGTTTAGACGCATTTTTCCAGCCATTGCGTTGCCAGCCCTCCACCCAGCGGGTGATGCCATCAATCACATATTTGCTGTCGCTGTGCAGCCGCACTTCGCATGGCTCGATCAGCGTGTTCAGGGCGCGGATAACAGCGGTCATTTCCATCCGGTTGTTGGTCGTATCGGGGTCGCTGCCTGATATTTCTTTTTCATGATTGCCGTAACGGATAATCGCTCCCCATCCGCCGGGCCCTGGATTGCCTTTGCAAGCGCCATCGGTGAAGATTTCCACGAATTTCATAATGCTAGCTGGCTAGACCGTTCTGCGAATAATGGTCAAGCCGCCGGAGAAAGGCCAATGGGTCTTTTCGGGACACCAATGCGCCGGGCGGTGTATTGATCCAGTCGTAAAGCCGGGTCAGCAGGAAGCGCAGGCAGGCCCCGCGCGCCAATATGGGCAGTGCCGCTTTCTCTTCGGCGCTTAAAGGGAAGATTGCTGCATATCCACCAACCAGCGCATCGCCGATGTCGGCTTTGTACTGGCTTCCATCGGCGCTAAAGCTCCAGGCGCTGTGGGTCACGGCCAAGTCATAGGCTTTGCTGTCGCTGCAGGCGAAATAAAAATCGATCAGGCCAGTAACTTTGCCGTCCAATATCAATACATTGTCCGGGAAAAGGTCAGCATGCACAGCCGATTGTGGCAGAGTGTTCGGCCAATGCGATTCCAGAAAGGCGCATTCCGCCGCAATCCGTGCCGATAAACCGGGCTGCAACGCCTCTGTAGCCGCAGCATCGCATTTTTCGAAAAGCGGCCGCCAGCTTGCCAATCCCAGCGGGTTGGGTCGTTGTCCGCCAAAATCGGCAAGTGCGGCGTGCATCTGGCTCAGCGCGGTTCCAACGGCTTGCGCAATCGCGGTATCAGGCTCTGACACCGATACGCCGGACAAAAATTCGATCAGGCACGCCTTGCGTCCGGCCACATCCTGAAGCCAGCGTCCGTCCCTATCCTCGATAAAGCGGGGCACGCGGCAACCTTTGCCGTGCAAATGGGCAAGCATATCATGGAAATATGGCAAGTCTTCGGGATCTACACGGTTTTCATATAGCGTCAGGATAAACCGGGCCTGATCTGTCTCGACCAGATAGTTGCTATTCTCTACGCCCTCCGCAATGCCCTTCAGCGCAGTCAGTTTGCCGACATCATAGCGTGCGAGCAGCGCCGATGCTTCTTCGGCGCTAACTTGCGTGTAGACAGCCATCAGGCCGCTTCAGCAGCAGCCAACCCGCGCGGCAGCTTGAAGGTGATGCTTTCCTCGGCAGTAACGGTCTGGCGTTCCGTCACATCAAAACGCTCGCCAATTCTGGCAATAAATTCGCGCACCAAAATCTCCGGTGCTGATGCGCCAGCGGTTACGCCCAATGTCGTTACACCTTCCAGCCAGGCAAAATCGATGTCCTCAGCACGTTGCACAAGGCGCGCCCTGGTGCCGCAACGCTCGGCGACTTCTACCAGCCGCAGCGAGTTGGAACTGTTCGGCGCACCAATCACCAATACAAGTTGGCATTCGGCAGCAATGGCCTTGACTGCTGCCTGCCGGTTGGATGTGGCATAGCAAATATCTTCGCCCTTGGGCCCGACAATCGATGGAAAGCGGCGCTGCAAAATCTGAACAATTTCAGCGGTATCGTCTACCGATAGAGTTGTCTGGGTCAGGAAAGCCAGCTCCCTTGATCCGTTGCACTGAAAGGCCTCGGCATCCTCTGCTGTCTCGATCAGCGTCATCGCGCCCTGCGGCACTTGACCGAATGTGCCAATCACTTCCGGATGTCTGGCATGGCCAATGAACAATATGTGCCGACCCGCTTCGACCTGGCGTTCAGCCTGGCGGTGTACTTTCGAAACCAGCGGGCAGGTGGCATCCAAATAATCGAGCCCGCGGTCCTCTGCATCGGCTGGAACCGATTTCGGCACGCCATGCGCAGAAAATACCACTGGCGCACCTTGTGGAACCTCATCCAGTTCCTCGACAAAAATCGCACCTTGCGCCTTCAGGCTGTCCACAACATAGCGGTTATGGACAATCTCATGCCGCACATAAACAGGGGCGCCATGCTTTTCGAGTGCGAGCTCGACAATTTTTATCGCCCGGTCAACTCCTGCACAAAAACCGCGCGGCGCGGCGAGCAGAATGTCCAGATGGGGCTTTGCGAGATTTGGTTCAGTCATTGGCAAGGTGATTTAGGAGATGGACACGCAAAGGCCAAGGACTTTCCCACACGGTGCAGGAAGATGATTGCAGTCAGGCAACGGGCTGGGTAAGGAAACGCAATTTTGGGGCAGCGGCGATGCTGCCGCACCTATAAAACAAGGACTGAATGTTGAAAAAGACAGCCGCCATTGCTCTTTCTGCCAGCCTGTTGGCGCTTTCTGCATGCGCAGGCGATGGCGATCTGGATATCAGCTCTGGCGTGGGTGTGACGGCGACGCGCACGGGCTGCCCGACTGTGGCTATTCCAGATGGCACAGGTGACATCACTTTGTTTGATCCCGCAACCAGCCAGGAAGCGTCGGCAGTAGATGTGGTTGCAACCATCACGAAGCTGCGCCCTGCCTGCAACAGCTCTGGTGAACGGATCTATTCGGTCGCAGATTTTGAAGTTCAGGCCCGCCGGACCAGCCGTAGCGGTGCAAGAACCGTGACGATTCCCTATTTCTCAACCGTGGTTCAGGGCGGCACCGCTGTGGTTGCCAAACGGATCGGCCAAGTGACGCTGAATTTTGCCGATGGTCAGGATCGCGCCAGCGCAACCGGCAAGGCTGCAAGCTATATTGACGGCACCAATGCGCGCTTGCCTGCCGATATTGTTGAGAGGATCACCAAGAAGCGTAAGCCCGGTGATCCTGATGCCGCGCTCGATCCCATGGCTGACCCTGAAGTGCGCGCTGCTTTGCAGCGGGCGAGTTTTGAACTTTTGGTGGGTTTCCAACTGACCGAGGATCAGCTTCGATATAATGTGACTCGATAGTTTCGGTCCTTTGGGGCCGACTCGCCCCTTTTCTTTTTCGCGGCATGGATTAGGGGCAGGCTGAATTTGCCGCTAACCCCTTGGTCTGGAAAAAATTGTGTCGCTCTTCACGCGTTTTGCCAAACATATTGATGATGCGCTTGATGCGCTGGCCGCTTCGGGTTCAATTCCAGAGGGGATTGATCGCCGCAATGTGACGGTAGAGCCGCCGCGCGATCCGGCACATGGCGATTTGGCGACCAACGCCGCCATGGTGCTGGGTAAGCCTGCCGGGATGAATCCCCGCGCCTTGGCTGAATTGCTTGGCGTTGAGCTTGGCAAGCTTGACGGCGTGACGTCAGTGGAGATTGCCGGTCCGGGCTTTATCAACATTCGGCTCGACGTATCTGTTTGGTTGTCTGAGTTGCGGGCCATTGCCTCGTCTGGTGCCGATTATGGCCGGTCAGATTGGGGCGCTGGTAAGACGGTGAATGTTGAATATGTGTCGGCCAACCCCACTGGCCCCATGCATATGGGCCATTGCCGGGGTGCAGTGGTCGGCGATGCGCTGGGCAGCCTGCTGGAATTCGCCGGGCACAGGGTGATCCGCGAATATTATGTCAATGACGCGGGCGGACAGGTCGATGTCCTCGCCCGGTCCGTCCATTTGCGCTACCGCGAAGCGTTGGGCGAAGATATTGGCGAGATTCCGGAAGGCCTGTATCCCGGCGATTATCTTGTCCCTGTGGGCCAAAGTCTCGCAGCCGAGCATGGCAATAAATTTGTGGGCGCTCCGGAAAGCGAGTGGCTAGTCCTTTTCCGGGAGACTGCTGTTGCCGCGATGATGGACATGATCCGTGCTGATCTGGCGCTGCTTGGCATATATCATGACAAGTTTTCATCGGAAGCTGTTGTTCAAAAAGAGAAAAAGCCAGAGGCGGCAGAGGAGTTACTGCGCGCAAAGGACTTGATTTACGACGGGCAACTGGAAGCACCCAAGGGTGAAGTCGATCCCGATTGGGAGCCTGTTACCTTGCCATTGTTCCGCTCAACCCAATTTGGTGATGATCAGGATCGGCCAATCAAAAAGTCGGACGGCAGTTGGACCTATTTCGGCGCGGACATGGCCTATCATTTTCAAAAGGCCGAAAGCGCGGACATGTTGATTGATATTTGGGGCGCGGACCATGCCGGTACTGTCAAGCGGATCAAGGCAGCAGTATCGGCGCTGACCGAGGGCAAAAAACCCTTTGATGTCAAGCTGGTTCAGATGGTCCGGCTACTCCGCGCCGGCGAACCGGTAAAGATGTCGAAACGGTCCGGCAACTTTGTCACGCTTGCCGATGTGGTTCGCGAAGTGGGTAAGGATGTGGTCCGCTTCACCATGCTGACGCGCAAGGCAGATGCGCAGATGGACTTTGATTTTGCCAAAGTGGTTGAGGCGTCAAAAGACAATCCGGTTTTCTACGTCCAATATGCCCATGCACGGATTTGCTCGACGCTGCGTAAGGCAGAAGCAGAAGAAGGCTTTACGCCTTCAGCGGAGCATATTGACCAGCTTGGTGACGAAGAAATCGCTCTGATCCGGGAAGCGGCAAATTTCCCGCGCATCGTGGAGGCTGCGGCAAAGGCCGGTGAACCGCACCGGATCGCCTTTTATCTGGCTGATCTGGCTGCTGCCTTCCACGCTTATTGGAATTTGGGTAATGACAGGCCTGACAAACGCTTCATATTGGCACAATCACCGCAATTGAGCGCGGCAAGGCTTTTCTTGGCGGACAATCTGGGGCAGATATTCCGTAACGGTCTGCGCTTGATGGGGGTCGAAGCCGCAACGCAGATGTAAGGCATTACAAAAGGATGGAGCCATGACCGATACTGAACGCGATGGTGGACTGGGTTTGGATGATCCTGATCGCCTGCCCTGGCTCGAAACCGCGGATGGTTATGAATATGAAGAGAGCGCGTCGCCGCTAAAGGTTGCAGGACTGGTGCTTGGCGGACTTGCGCTGCTGGCAGCGATTGTTGGCGGCATATACTGGTTTCAGCGTAACCAGGCTGGCGGGCAGGGCAATGGCGAGTTGATTGCGGCGCAAGAAGGCAATTACAAGGTTCCGCCCACGGATCGCGAGGGCAAAAGCTTTGAAGGTGAAGGCGACGCTGCCTTTGCCGCCAGCGAAGGCAAAAAGGTTGATGCCAAGCTTGATCCGGCCAAGGCCAAGGCCGCAGCTACGGCGGCCCCCGCTGCCCCAGCAGCGAAAGCCGGGCCTGTTCCCGCAGGTGCTGCCTTTGTTCAGTTGGGCGCGTTCAGCGATGCGGCCAAGGCTGAGCAGGCATGGACAGCGCTTGGCAAACGTTTTGGCGCCATTTCCGGGACCAGCAAACGTGTCGTCGAAGGTGCCGGCGAAGGTGGACGCAAGGTATACAGGCTACAGGCCATCAGCGCCAATGCGGCCGCTGCGCAACAGCTATGCGCAAAGCTGAAGGCTGCAGGCGAAAGCTGCCTGATCGTCAAATAAACACGGCCTCCGGGGGGGGGAGAGGCGAGGGCCGTGGCAGACGAATGTTTGCCACGGCCTCAACATATCCGGTTTATGCACAGTTTTGCCCCGGACGTGCAGGCTGCCGCCTTGCGTCATCTGCGAAACCCGCATAGCTCTATTGTCCGGGGGAAGTCGGGAAAGCCATGAAACCAGTCATTTTCGGATTGTCGGGTCTGGTATTGAGCGATGCCGAACGCGGACTTTTCCGTGAGGTGGAGCCTGCGGGCTATATCCTGTTCAAACGTAATATAGAGGATCGGGTTCAGCTTCGTGCGCTGACGGATGAATTGCGCGCTATCCACGGCCGTGATGATGTAGCGATATTGATCGATCAGGAAGGCGGGCGAGTGACGCGGATGAAGCCGCCAATATGGCCGGAATTTCCCGCCGGGGCTGCTTTTGATGCGCTATATGATGTTTCGCCTTTGTCTGCGATTGAGGCGGCGCGAAACAATGCGGAGGCCATTGCGCTGACGCTGGCTGAGGTTGGCATTACCGTCGATTGCCTGCCGCTGCTTGATGTTCGCGTACCTGAAACCCATGCGGCAATTGGCGACCGGGCAATGGGCAGCGATCCGCTGCGTGTGGCTGCGCTTGGCCGGGCGATAATGGATGGCTTACAAGCAGGCGGCGTGGTTGGCGTGGTCAAGCATATGCCGGGGCAGGGGCGCGCTGTGGTTGATAGCCATCATGAACTACCAAGGGTAAGTGCTTCTAAAGAAGAGCTGAAGCAGGATTTTTCGCCATTTAGTGCATTGAACCGGGCGCCGATGGGGATGACCAGCCATGTCGTCTATGAAGCTTATGATCGCGATCGGCCATCGACCATGTCGCCGGTGATAATCGATCAGGTCATACGCGGCGAAATCGATTTTGACGGGCTGTTGATGAGCGATGATCTGGACATGAATGCACTAGAGGGTGATGTCCCCACCCGCGCTGTCGATTGTGTCGCAGCGGGCTGTGATCTGGCGCTCAACTGCTGGGGACGGTTTGACGAGATGGTCGAAATCGCCAATCGCCTGCCGGACATCAGCGCACGAGCGCGGCAGCGGCTTGATACGGCAATGGCGACAATCAAGCCTGTTGACTTTGCAAGTGAAAGGCTCGGTGCATTGCTGGCAAAGCGCGATGATTTACTGGCCTTTGCCGCTGCCGACGCGAAGCTTACCGCAGGGGCGACCGGGGCGGCATGAGCGAGACTGATGACCTGATGTTTGCGGACGCCGACGCAAATTCCGTTCCGGTCGATGACGACAGTGAAACGCTGAAAATCGACATTGATGGCTGGGAGGGGCCGCTTGACCTGTTGCTCACCTTGGCGCGCAACCAGAAGGTCGATTTGCGGCAAATCTCCATTCTGCAACTGGTTGAGCAATATCTGGGTTTTATCGAAAATGCCCGGGCGCTGAAGCTGGAACTGGCTGCAGATTACCTCGTCATGGCTGCCTGGTTGACTTACCTTAAATCCGCGCTGTTGCTGCCCAAGGATCCAGAAATTGATCCTTCGCCGGAGGAGCTTGCCTTGCGCTTGCAATTGCGGCTGGAGCGGCTGAATGCCATGCGCGAAAGCGGGGCACGGCTAATGGCGCGGGACCGGATCGGACGCGATATCTTTCTGCGTGGCGCGCCAGAAGGTTTGCGCGTGGTGCGCAAAAATATCTGGGATTGCAGTTATTTTGAACTGATCAATGCCTATGGGCAAATCCATGCGCGCAATGCGCCGGTGCTGCATGTCGTCAAAAGGCGCGCCGTGATGACGCTGGAGGAAGCGCTGGAGCGGGTTTCGGCCATGGTTGGTGCGGCGCTCGACTGGACGCAGCTTGAGGCATTTCTGCCGCCTGACGCGGGCTTTGGCTTGCGCAAATCGGCGCTGGCTTCCAGTTTTGCAGCGGTGCTGGAATTGGCCAAAAGGGGCAGGATTGATTTGCAGCAGGATGGCACTTTTAGGCCGTTGATGCTGCGGGCAAAACTTGGGGCAAAGGCATGATGATCGAATATGATATCGCAATGCGATCGGTTGAGGCCACGCTATTTGCGGCTGAAGATCCGATGACGGTAGAACAGATCAAGGGTTATGTCGGCGATGCCATTGATGTGCCAGACGCGTTGAAGCGGCTGGAAGAACATTATCGCGGCCGGGGGATAGAGCTGGTCCAGCGCGGGCGTACATGGCATTTCCAGACGGCAGCTGATCTTGCGCATTTGCTGCGCCGGGAGCGGGAGGAAAGCCGCAAGCTCAGCCGGGCTGCGGTAGAGACGCTGGCGATTATTGCCTATCATGAACCCGTCAGCCGTGCGGAGATAGAGGCGATTCGCGGCGTGCAAATTTCGAAGGGCACGCTTGATGTGCTGATGGAGGCAGGCTGGGTCCGCCCTGCCGGACGTAGGGAAGTGCCGGGTCGTCCGTTAATTTATGCAACGACAGCAGAGTTTCTGACGCATTTTGGTCTTGCTAATCGCCGCGATTTGCCGGGTCTCGCTGACCTGAAAGCCGCCGGTTTGCTCGATCCGGTTGACCTTGCGCTGGAAGGGTTGAACGAGGCCAATGGTGAAGATTCAGAAATGCACGAAAGCGAACTGGAAATATCCGATCCGGACGCCTAAATTAGTGGAAGATTTAACATGGCGCCACGCCTGGTGCCTGAGGAGACTATAATGGGTAGCATGAGCATCTGGCATTGGCTGGTCGTTGGCATCTTGATTATGCTGCTGTTCGGTCGCGGAAAATTCTCTGGCATGATGGGCGATGTCGCAAAGGGCATCAAGGAATTCAAAAAGGGCATGGCCGAGGATGATGAGGCCAAGACCCCCCCTTCGCAAATACCGGGGCCGACAACGACTGTAGGTGATGCTGACAAGCAAGGCGAAAAATTGAACTGATACCCGCTGGGCGGGGGACCACGCATGTTTGATTTTTCTGGCGAACTTGTTGTTATTGCGCTGGTTGCCCTGGTGGTGATCGGCCCAAAGGATTTGCCACGGGTTTTGCGTTATGTCGGCAATTGGATCGGGAAAGCGCGCCGGTTGGCGAACCAGTTTCGGGCCGGTTTTGATGAAATGGTCCGCCAGTCTGAACTGGAAGAGCTGGAAAAGAAATGGGCGGCGGAAAATGCCCGGATCATGGCCGAGCATCCAGCGAGCCCCGAATATGACAGCGAACCGCCGCCCGCGATGACGGAACTGCCTTCGCCAGCAGAGGCGGCTGAGGCGGCACCTGCCAAGCCCGCCAAACGGACCCGCAAAAAGGCGGCACCCAAATGAATGATATTGACGATAGCAAAATGCCGCTGCTCGATCATCTGGTTGAGCTTCGGAACCGGCTGTTGTGGTGCATCGCCGCGCTTTTCGTGGCTTTTGGTGTCTGCTTTTATCTGGCGGAACCGATTTACGGCGTCCTTGTTCAGCCGCTCAAAAATGTTGGGCAGGACAAGCTGGTTTATGTCGATGTATTTGAGGCTTTTTTCGTTCAGGTAAAAGTCGCATTGTTTGCGGCGCTGATGGTCAGCTTCCCGGTCTTTGCAACGCAAATCTACCGCTTTGTTGCCCCCGGCCTGTACCGCAATGAGAAAAAGGCGTTTCTGCCTTTCCTGTTGATGACACCGGTTTTGTTCGGCCTGGGCGCAAGCATGGCCTATTTTGGTGCCATGCCAGTGGCGCTTAAATTCCTGCTCGGTTTTGAAGGAGATATTGGTGGCATCCAGCAAGAGGCTTTGCCCGGCGTTGGCAGCTATCTGAGCTTTTCCACCACTTTCATCTTTGGTTTTGGCGTTGCCTTCCAACTGCCGGTGCTATTGATGCTGCTGGAAAGGGCAGGCATCGTCACCCGGCAACAGCTGAAGGACGGTCGGCGCTACGCCATCGTCGGTGCATTTGTAATCGCTGCCGTGCTGACACCGCCTGATGTCGTGTCGCAGCTGTTGCTCGCGATCCCGCTATGCCTGCTTTATGAACTGGCGATCATAGCCATCTGGTTCACGCAAAAGCGACGCGACAAACAGGCGGCGGAAGCAAGTGAGCCGCAGGACAGCTCGGCTTAGCGCGGCGGGGCCTCGCGGTCGATTGCGCGATCCCCCGCCTCACCGACCGATTCAATGTCACGGCCCAAGCCTTTAACGGCGTTACAGCCGGACAGCAGCAACGATGCAGCAATCAGCGTGGCGGCAATGGCTTTTCGCATAGGTCGACTCCTCATCTGACGCCCACCATGATGGGGGCTGAATGCTGAACGCCAGATGAGCCGGGTAAAGTGATTAGAAGCTGAACCGTGCCGTTAGCCGGAAATCACGACCCGCAAGCGGCACAAAATCCTTGGTGAACGACGCCGCCCGGCGGGCATTGACGTCGAAGATGTTGTTCGCCGCGGCAATGAAGCTGATATTGCGGTCGCGACCCCATGGACGCCAGACCAGTTCTGCATTCACCAAAGTGAAGCCATCGGTTTCGGTCTCGAAAGCCGCATTACGCGTCTGGCTGTCGGCCCATTCAACTTCACCGCGCAAGTCGAGCGTATCGCTTTCGACACCCAGCCCCCCTAGCAAACGTAGCGGCGGGATGCGCGGTACGGGACCGCCACCATTGCTGATGGAGGCGCGGACATAATCAGCGACGCCGTCGAAAACGACATCAAAGATACCGATCTTGGCCACGCGTGCCGTAATATTGGCCTCTGCCCCATAGAAACGGGCATCACGCTGGAAATATTGGAAGACCGGCAAATCATCCTCTTCTGCGCCCGTTGCATCTTCATAGATGAAGCCATCAAACCAATTGGCATAGACAGTCGCGCTTGCCTCCACTGCCGTAGTGTCCAGCCGGGCATAAAGTTCAACATTCCAGCTTTTTTCGCTGTCCAGAGTCGGATCGCCAATTTCGAACGCCTGGGTGGCAATATGCGGGCCATCGGAAAACAGCTCTTCCGGCGCCGGTGCGCGACCGGTGCGCGATGCGTTTATCCCGAATTTCACGTCACCTGTGGTATAGCCTGCGCCTAATGCAGCCGAGATATTGTTAAAGCGGCGCTTCAGACCCAATGTCTGCGCCTCTTGCGTCACCCGGTCATAACGCAGGGCTGCCTCAAGTTGAACAGGTCCGAATTCAAATTCCTGCAACGTGAACAAGCCCAGTTGGTTGGTGCGGTTGGGTGGAACAAAGGCCTCTTCGCCAATGGCTTCAAAATCGCGGGCGATGAATTGCACGCCGCTGGCCCCACGCCAGCCATTTTTTTCATTCTGGATGGCTTCCAACCGGCCCTCTACGCCTTGGCTTTTGAAAATAGTGCCAACTTCATCGCCTTCAAATTCGGTATGCTCATAATCGGCAAAGCCAGCGCGGAAGGCGAGTTTTTCGAGAAAGCCATTGCCTGTCATGACTTCACCGCGCAGGTCTGCGCGATATTGCCGCAGGTCGATAGAAACATTTTCCTCTTCTTCGACAACGGGCGCACCGGGAACTGGTGGGGCCGCTTCATGGTGCCCAGCGCCCGGACGCCCCGGAACACCATAGCGTGTGTCATAGACGCTGAACGATACGCCCAGATTGCCGCCACCTTCGTCGATGAAGGCTGCACCTGCACCCAGGGTCCAGTTTTCCACTGCACTGTTGGGAACGCGTCCGCGGTTGACGGCTGCTTCACGCAGTTCTTCTGCTTCTTCTATTTCACCTTCGGCCTCTTCCTCATCGGCAAGGTCGAAAACGGCATCGCGCAGGGCAGGGGAAAGCTGGAAACCCGAAATGCGCAGATCATCGCTCTTGCGGTAGCTGCCATCGATATGCACGACAAAGCGGTTGCCAATGGGCATGTCTGCCGAAACACCGCCGGACCATTCATCCGCTGCGCTGCCATAGCCGAACAGGGCATCCAAATGGACAGGCTCTTCGGGAATTTTGCGGGGAATACGTTTGTCGATGGTGTTTACCGCGCCGCCCACAGCTTGTCCGCCGAACAGCAATATGGCAGGGCCGCGTAACACTTCGATCCGCTCGGTTGTGAGTGACTCTACTGTAACAGCATGGTCCGCCGACGTGTTGGAAACGTCGACATTGCCAATACCATCGGTCAATACAAAGACCCGGTTTCCCTGAAAACCGCGCAGGACAGGGCGGGATGAACCTGGCGCAAAGCTGGTTGCTGATACACCCGGCAGCGATGTCAGTGTATCACCCAGCTGGCCTCGGCTGTCGATGGCCAGCTGTTCACCCGAAAGCGCGGATGTGCCTGCCAGCAAATCGAGCCGTTCAAAATAGGGTGCAGTAACAACGATGTCGCCTGTACGGTGGAAATCATCATCATTGGCATCGGTATCTTCGGTTGTCGCATCCTGATCCTGCGCCAATGCCGGGCTTGCGATAAGCAAGAAGGTGGAAGCCAATGCCGAGGTGGCGAATAATGGGAGAGATTTCATGGTAGACCCTGTTTGGCTGATTGAAGCGCGACCCTCTAGCCTGAATGTAATAGTATAACAATACCAATTGCCGCGCATTCGACGAATTGCGTCTACGTGACGATAAGGCGCGATTTCACCGCCATAGCCGAGCTATTGCGCCGTCAATCCAAGCTGCCTTGCACCAGCGTCACAAGGGCATTAGCTGTAACAGCATGACATTAACTGCAACGACGCTTGATCTCATCGGCAATACCCCGCTTGTCCGGCTGAAAGGGCCAAGTGCCGAAACTGGCTGCGAGATTTACGGGAAATGCGAATTTGCCAATCCGGGAGCCTCGGTAAAGGATCGTGCCGCGCTGTTCATTGTTCGAGATGCAGAGGCGCAGGGACTGCTGAGGCCGGGGGGTACCATTGTCGAGGGAACAGCCGGCAACACCGGTATTGGCCTTGCTCTTGTGGGCAACGCGCTGGGCTACAAAACGATCATCGTGATGCCCGAAACGCAGAGCCGGGAAAAAATGGACACGCTTCGCGCATTGGGAGCACAGCTTGTGCTGGTTCCCGCCGCGCCCTACGCCAATCCCGGTCATTTTGTGCACACGTCCCGCCGCATTGCGGAAGAAACCGAAAATGCCATCTGGGCGAACCAGTTTGACAATATCGCTAATCGCCGAGCGCATATTGAGACGACGGCGGAGGAAATCTGGAATCAACTGGATGGCCGCGTCGATGGTTTTACCTGTGCTGCAGGAACCGGCGGAACGATCGCTGGGGTTGGCTTGGGGCTAAAAGCCAAGGATGAGAGCGTCACGATTGCGCTGACTGACCCTTATGGCGCTGCGCTCTATAACTATTATGCCTGCGGGGAATTGCGGGCCGAAGGCAATTCGGTGGCAGAAGGGATCGGGCAGGGCCGGATTACGGCCAATCTGGATGGTGCACCTATTGACACGCAATACCGTATTTCTGACGAAGAAGGGCTAGTCTGGGTCCGTCGCCTGCTGGCGGAGGAAGGCTTGTGCCTTGGCCTGTCGTCGGGGATCAATGTGGCAGGTGCCATTGCACTTGCCCGGCAGTTAGGGCCGGGGAAACGGATTGCGACGATCCTATGCGATACCGGCTTCCGCTATCTCTCCACGCTGTACAATCCAGCATGGATGCAGTCCAAGGGGCTGCCGCCGATGCCATGGCAACTGGACAGTTTGGACGCTGCAGCGTAACTAAGGCTTATGGTTCGCAATACAGACTCTGCGATACAGCGACTTCAGGTAGGGCTGGTGGGGCTTCTTGTCGTGCTTCTGTTCGTCAGCATAGCCAATATGCTGTCGAGCGGAGCAAAGGGTGGCGGCAAGTCTGCGACAGCGGGGGCCAGTCAGAATGGCACAGATGGTGGCAAGGCAGTGACCGAAGAACCCTTGGGTGAATTGGGCGTGACCCCTGTTGTGCCTGAACAGCCGGACAAGCAACCGGCGAAAGCCGTACAGCCCGCAGCACCCCAGCCCTGATCTTGCTAAAAGCGCTCCAAATGCTGTTTATGGGTGCCAGCAAGCGCCGGGTTTTGGCGGCGCTGCTGCTGTTATTGGCCGTGCTTGGTTCAGTATATATGCTAGGCCGCGCACGTAGCGTAGGCTCGCCTGAGGACAAAGCTCCGTTGATGCTGATGTCAAGCATATCGCTCATGTGGGGCGAGGCAGGCATAGCTGATATTGCTAAAGGACAGGCTGCGCCGTCACCGCTTTATGCGCATTTGTCAGAGCAATATCGCCTTAATGTCATCGATGATTTTCAGAAGCTAGGCCGACCTGGTGCAGTGCCCTTGCTGCTCATCCAGCCCCGTGCGCTTGCACCGCGTGAGCTGGTGGAACTGGATGGCTGGATCAGAAATGGCGGCAAGGCGATAATATTTGCCGATCCCGCGCTTGATTGGCCCAGCGACCTGCCAATTGGTGACCAGCGCCGTCCGCTTTTTACCTCGTTGCTGACCCCCATGTTCCGGCATTGGGGCGTTGAGTTGGCATTACCGGTTGGCGCTGATGTTGAGGACAAGGATATCACGGTCGATGACTACCGGCTTTCCCCCAAATCGGCCGGTATTTGGTTGAAAGCCAATGGAAAGGCATCTGCAGGTTGTGACATTAGCGAGGATCAGTTCCTAGCGACTTGCAAAGTGGGCAAGGGCACGGCGTTGCTGATCGCCGACGCTGACGTGCTTTATGAAGAGCACTGGACCGGTGGTTTTGGTAAATCTGGCACCATCGATTGGCTTGATGCGATTATTCTCGGCGATCCTGCCACAGCGAAGCGCTGATCATGATATTGATCCTTTGGCAGCCGCAATGCTGAAAAGCGCCGGGGACAGCAGCTATCCCTAATGGATTCGTAAATGCTATCCCCGACGGAGTGGGCTGTTTTGGGGAGTGCCGCAACAGCCGGGTCGCAAAGCTGTTTTGGCTCATAAATGACCGGTCATGCGTGACGAAGGTCACACCGATTTAGCGCCAAACCGAGCCCGCAGTCGATATTTTGGCTCTTTCATGATCTTGCTCATGCTCTGCCATCCAGCGAATTCGTTCAAGAAGTGGAGTGGCAATTGGCTCATCAAAATGGATGCCGCAGCGCTGCCCTTTGACCCATTTAATGGTTCCAAAGGCTTCGGTCCGGTCGATCTTCAAAATCGCGGCTGTGCCAATACGCAGCGGTTCAGTGGCATGGATTCGGCATCCCTTACGTGAGATGTTTTCGAGGAGGCAGCGAATATTGCGGCCGGGCAGCAGCAGCGCGGCGTCCAGGCTGGTTGTAAGTCGCGCGGCCGCACGATTGCCAAGTTTGCCAAAGGGTTTCTTCGCAAGCATCTTATCGTGATCGCACAAAGGCCGTGAATAAATCGTTAGACGTGTAAAAGGTCTTCAATGCCACATCGACCAAAACGATAAATGGGCGCTGGTATTGCTACCAGCGCCCACTGCGCCTGAATTTGGAAGTCCTTTGCTACAAGAGCAATTCTTTCCTGTTTCTGGCGTCCGGTTCCCCGGCGGCCCCGAGGGACCGTCGGTTCACCAAACTGCTGTCGGTTTGTCACCCGGCGTTGGTCTTGGCGGTGAGGCTTCAACCCGCACTTGGCTTCAGTTTTCCTGCAGCGACCGTCTCTTCCTGTCTCTTCCGCTTGCGCTTCTGATCCGTTCCGATCCGGTATCCGATAGCTCTGCTGCCGTTCCAACGCTTCCCCGAAGGTCCGCTTTTTCGTGGCGGCATCACTGCCTGACAATTGAAAGGTCTCACTCACGGCTGAGTCGCACAACAATTTTATGACGAGTTATCCACAGGCCGAGGGCTTTGCGGTGGATAAAAAAGCGGAGAAGACAGAGCCTATTGTTGGCACGCAATTATCGGATTCTGGCGGGCAACTTTCGCACAAACGAAGACGGCCTCCACGCCGTGCATGAAGGCCGTTCGTTATGACGGGCGGGCGGGGGGAGAGGAGGAGAGATGCCCGAGCCGTCAAATGTCGAAGCGACTGTGCCGCTGTCGTTGAGTTGCATTTGGCGATTAATTGATTTTTGTGCAATTGCGAAAAGAACAAGAGTGGTTGCAAGGAATGCAACTAGGTATGATTTGTCTCTATCGCTATACGGCCAAAAGCGGTTCGAACTTGAAGGCAGCGTAGTGCCTCCAGCCCCGCCGAGAGCGGGAAACGTGCCCCGATATTGGGCTTCAGGCCCATTGCAGCCAGCGCATCGATTGTGCTGATATTCTCAGCGCCCAGATCGGGAAACCGCCGACCATATTCTCCCGCACGCACGCCTATTATCGAAAAGCCCTTGATCAGGGGATAATTGACGCTGATCTGAGGGATCCGTCCGCTGGTAAAGCCAATTACCAAATAGCGCCCGCCAAAACCCATGCAGCGGACCGACCAGCCGAACAGGTCGCCGCCTACTGGATCAAAGCACAGGTCAACGCCGCTCGGGCTGATCGCTTTCACCTGATCGCGCAGGTCTTCGTCCGGGCTGAGAACATGGTCGGCAAAGTTGCGCAGCCATTCGCGCTTATCAGAGCTTGTCGAGGTTGCAATTACTCGCGCACCCAAATGCCGGGCCAGCAAAACCGCGGCATGGCCAACGCCGCCTGCTGCGCCATGGACAAGGACCGTTTCTCTCGCCTTTATCTGCCCCAGCCGAACCAACGCGACATAGGCTGTCAGCATGCCTGCCGTGTGCGCAGCACCCTCGGCATAGTCCAGGCCAGCGGGCAGCGGTCTGATGCTGTGCGATGGAGCTACCCGATATTCGGCAAAGGCCCCGGATTTCCCGCCGACAATCACTTTGTCCCCAGCCTTCACGCCGCAGACATCCGGCCCCACTTCGATCACATCGCCTGCGCTTTCCATACCAACGATAAAGGGCATTTCGGGGCGATGCTGATATTTCCCTTCGGTCATCAAAAGATCGGGGAAATTCACGCAAGCCGCACGATTGGCGACGAGCACGTCATGCGGGCCGAGCGGGGGAATAGCGACGTCCGCAAGCGCAACGCCCGACAGGTCAGGCGTCAGCGCATCGCAGACAAGCGCTTTCATCAGGGCGCGATGCCGTTTCCGGGAAGCGAAGCGTTCACAATGCCGCCATCGCAAACCACGGTTTCGCCAACAATATAGTCGCCAGCGCGGGCGGCGAGGAAAATAGCGAGGCCTGCCATATCCTCAGGCGTGCCTACCCTCGGAAAGGGGATATTCTTGCCCACGGCATCGGCATGGTCGCGCGCTGCCTTGTTCATGTCAGATTGGAAAGCGCCCGGGGCAATGCCAGTGACCTGAATATTGTCGCCGATCAGCTCTGCGGCAAGGCGACGTGTCAAGTGGACCACAGCTGCCTTTGACGCCTGATAGGCAAAGGTGGGCCAGGGGTTGATTTTGTAGCCGTCAATCGATGCAATGTTGATTACTTTTGCCGGGCGTTCAAAAGTCGCTGCTGCTTTCAGCTGCGGGTGCAGGGCCTGCGTCAGGAAGAACAAGCCCTTTACGTTCAGGTCAAAAACCCGGTCCCACTGCGCGTCGGTGACTGTGCCAAACTCTGCGCCCCAGGCGGCACCGGCATTGTTGACCAATATGTCGATCTTTTCTTCACGCTCGGCAATTTGTGCGGCCAGGCTGGTGCAGCCTTCGACAGTTGAAAGATCACAAGGCAGACCAATGACTTTGTCGCCATATTCGGCCACTGTGGCCTCAATCTGGTCAATCTTGCGGGCACTGATATAGATGCGTGAGACGCCAGCATTAAGGTAGCCTTCGACAATCATCTTGCCGATGCCGCGCGACCCGCCGGTAATGACGGCAACCTTGTTGTCGAGGTTGAAAAGTGTTTTCAGGTCCATGATCAATATCCGTTCATTATTGCCACGCGGTCGGCGTGATAGTGAATGTCGCCCATAAATTCTGCCAAGGCGCGGTCGCGTTTCATATAGAGGCCAATGTCATATTCATCGGTCATGCCAATGCCGCCGTGCATCTGTACCCCTTCGCGCACCGCGAGGTTGCAGGCAATGCCTGCCTTTGCCTTGGCAGCGGCGACATAAAGCTCTGCTTTGTCATGACCTTCGTCGAGCATCGACTGCGCCTTAAGCACAATCGAACGCGCCCCTTCCATTTCGCCATACAGGTGCGCGGCGCGATGTTGCAGTGCCTGAAATTCGCCGATGAGCCTGTCAAATTGCTTGCGTTGCTTCAGATAGTCGAAGGTCATTTCCATTGCACCTGACCCTACGCCCACCATTTCGGCCGCAGCGCCCGTGCGACCGGCGTCGAGCATTTTGGACAGAACAGACCAGCCGCCATCGACTTCGCCAATCACGGCATCGGCCGTGACTTCAACGCCGTCCAGTTTGATGTGCGCGCCCATGCTCGAATCGACCAGTCGAGCGGCCTCCATCGAGAGTCCCGCTGCGTCTTTCTCGACGGCAAAAAGCGTTAGCCCGTCCTGTTCGCCCGCGCCGCCAGCGGTGCGCGCAACGACAATCAGCATGTCGGAAGAGGCGCCTTGCACGACAAATTGCTTATGTCCGGTCAGCTTGAAGCCATTGCCGCTGCGCTCTGCCTTGCACGCGGTTTTTTCGGGACGGTGTTTGGGGCCTTCATCGATAGCCAGCCCAATAACGGTTTCACCAGCGATGATACCCGGGAACCAGCGTTCACGCATGGCTTTATCGGCCAGCTTTAACGCTTCGACTGCAGCGACCGAAGTGGACAGGAAAGGCGAAGGCGACAGGTTACGGCCAATCTCCTCCAGTACGATACCCGCCTCGATATGGCCTAAACCAAGCCCGCCCTGATCTTCGGGTATCAAAATACCGGTAAAGCCCATTTCTGCAAATTGCTTCCACAGGCCATGGGCAAAGCCATCCTTGCATTCCATGTCGCGATATTTGCGGAAATGCGCGACCGGCGCTTCGCTTGCCATAAAGCTGCGGGCGCTGTCGCGCAGCATCGTCTGGTCTTCGTTTAACGTCATTGCCATCGATCAGGCTCCCGGCATTTCAAGGATTCGTTTGGAAACGACATTCAGCATCACTTCGCTGGTTCCACCTTCGATAGAATTTGCCTTGGTGCGCAGCCAGTTGCGCGCTTTTGATCCGCCATTGGAGCGTTCGCTTTCCCATTCCAGCGCGCTTGATCCGCCGGTTGCCATCACCAGCTCATGCCGCTTCTTGTTCAACTCGGTCCCGACATATTTCATCAGGTTGGAGTAAGCGGGGTGGGCTTTCCCCGTTTTCCATTCATCCATAAAGCGTTCACCATGCGCGCGGAACGCCAGGTTATCGACGTCGAATAAGGCCATTTGCGCCCGCAGCACTGGCTCGTCGGCCAGCACGTCCTTCATCGCAGCGCCAATTGAAGTAACGCCGCCGTCGCCGCCCATGCCGCTGATCATTTCGCGTTCGTGGCCAAGCAGATATTTGGCAACATCCCATCCACGGTTCACTTCACCGACAATCTGATGCTTGGGCACCACGACATTGTCGAAGAAGGTTTCGCAGAAAGGGGAATTGCCGCTGATCAGCTTGATCGGCTTGGTGGTCACGCCAGGCGTTTCCATGTCAAAGAGCAGGAAGGAAATGCCCTGATATTTGTTGGTCTTGTCCGTGCGAACCAGGCAGAAGATCCAGTCCGCCTTGTCGGCATAGCTTGTCCAGATTTTCTGGCCATTGACCACCCAATGGTCGCCCTTGTCCTCACCGTAAGTTTGCATCGAAACTAGATCCGACCCCGAACCCGGCTCTGAATAACCCTGACACCAGCGGATTTCACCGCGGGCGATTTGGGGGAGATAGTGACGCTTCTGTTCTTCGGTGCCGAATTTCAGCAGTGCGGGACCAAGCATCCAGATGCCAAAGCTGTTCAGCGGGCTGCGCGCCTTTGCTCGGGCCATTTCCTGCCGGAATATTTTCGCCTCAGCGGGAGACATGCCAGCACCACCATAATCTGGTGCCCAATCGGGCACCGTGTAACCTTTGGCGGCGCAGCGCTCTAGCCATTGCTTTTGCGCTTCTGATTGAAACACAAAATTGCGCCCGCCCCAGCACACATCCTCATCGCCTTTGGTAGGGGTGCGCATTTCAGGTGGGCAATTGCTTTCGATCCAGCCACGGATTTCGGTCCGGAAAGCTTCTAAGTCGCTCATCGGGATTCTCCTCAAAACTCCCGAATCACTATGTCCCTTTGGGCGCTTTACGCAAGCGTCAACTTATAGGTCGGCGATTCCGTAGGGGCATTTTCTGGTGCGTTGACCGAATGGGATATTCGCTACAGGATGGTCGCCAGAGGAGAGGCTAATGGGATTCGCAAGACCAGCCCGGCAAGCAACTGCATGAGCATTCCAGTTGCCGAAAAATTGCCCTTGCGGATCAAGCTGGGTAATGGTTTTGGCTCGATAGCCTATGGCGTCAAGGACAACGGCTTTGCGACGCTGTTGCTGCTTTTCTATAATCAGGTGCTTGGCCTTGACGCGGCAACAGTGGGCTTCATTCTGCTGCTGGCCCTGCTTGGTGACGCACTGATTGACCCGTTGGTGGGCTATTGGAGCGACAAGACCCACACGCGCTGGGGCAAACGGCACCCATGGATGTATGCGTCAATTCTGCCGATGGCGGCCGCGTGGATCATGCTGTGGCATCCACCGGAAATGGCCAGCGAAACCCTTTATCTCTACCTGCTGCTATTCGCTTTCCTGATGCGTGCGGCGGTTTCCTGTTATGAGATACCGGCCTTATCCGTCGTCCCGTCATTGTCGGCGGACTATGATGAGCGGACGTCAATCACCCGCTGGCGCTATCTCTTTGCCTGGGCAGGCGGGCTGACCATGTTGTCGCTGGCCTTTGCCGTTTTCCTTGTGCCTTCTGCGGAATATCCGGTGGGGCAATTGAACAAGGATGGATATGAGATGTACGGCTGGGTCGGCGCCTGCCTTATGCTGGTTGCGACCAGCGTGGCGGCGTTGACGACGCATCGCCGCCTTGCACGGACGCCCGATATAGCGCCCACCCATTTACCGTTGATGGAAACATTGCGCGAAATTCGGAAAACGCTGGCGAACCGCGCTTATCTCATCCTGATGGGATCATCGCTTTTTGCCTTTGTTACTCAGGGCGTGGCCTTTTCGATCACGACCTACATGCTCACATATTTCTGGGAGATGCCGCAGGCTGGCTTTCTGGCCTACTCAGTCACCTTGTTTATTGGCGTGATCGGATCTTTCCTCTTGGTAGGTGCCATGCAGTCTCGGATCGAAAAGCGCACTGGTGCCGTATTGGCGGGAAGCCTTTCGCTTGTGATTACATTGCTGCCCTATGCACTGCGCGCGATTGGGCTGTTTCCTGAAAATGGCCACCCCGCATTGATTCCAGTGCTATTTACGCTCGTCACTATCTCCAATGCGCTTGCGGTTGCGGCTGCAATGCTGGGCCAGTCGATGGCGGCGGATGTGGTTGAGGATTCGCAGGCGCGCACAGGCAAGCGCGACGAAGGCTTGTTTTTCTCAGGCTATTTCTTCGTGCAGAAATGCTCGCATGGCATTGGCATTTTCATCACGGGCAGCATCATCAGCATATCCGCACTTCCGGCAAAGGCTGTGCCCGGAGAGGTGGCAGAGCCGGTCCTGTTCAGCCTTTGGACTCTTTATATGCTGGCGCTCACGGTACTGAGCCTATGCAGCATTTATCTGATCAGCAAATTTCCAATTACCCGCGAACAGCATGCCGCAAGGCTGGCCGCGCTTGCCAAAAAAGGGATTGAAGCGCCTGCGCAATAGGGCCAAGGCATTCAAGTTAACCGAACGATTAAATAGAGGACGACTCGCATGGACTTCACATTCACCGAACGCGAAACCTATTGGCGTGACCGCGTAAAGAACCATATCGACACCTATCTGCGCCCGCGCGTCGCCGACTATAAGAAGGAAGATGCAACCGGCGAACGCTGGAAGGTGCTGCAGGTGGTTGAAGAAGAAAAGGCGCGTGCCAAGGCCGCCGGTCTATGGAACCTGTTCATGCCGCCGCAGGGAGCGAACCCGCATCTTGACACCACAGTGGAGTTTGATGGGCCGCAGCTGACCAATGTCGAATATGCACTGTGCGCTGAAGAAATGGGCCGTATCGGTTTTGCTTCCGAAGTGTTCAACTGCTCGGCACCCGACACAGGCAATATGGAAGTGTTCAACCGCTATGGCACCGCGGAGCAGAAGCGCCGCTGGATGATCCCGCTGATGAACGGCGAAATCCGTTCAGCCTTTTTGATGACCGAACCCGCGGTCGCCTCATCCGACGCGACCAATATCCAGACCGAGATGCGCCGCGAAGGCGACGAATATGTGATCAACGGTCGCAAATGGTGGTCGTCAGGTCTTGGCGATCCGCGCTGCAAAATCGCGATCGTGATGGGCAAAACCGACACTGGCGCGCAGCGACACCAGCAGCAGTCACAGATATTGGTACCAATGGATGCGCCGGGCGTGAACATCATCCGCCATCTGCCGGTCTTCGGCTATGACGACGCGCCGCATGGCCATATGGAGGTTGAGCTGAAGGATGTTCGCGTGCCCGTGGACAATGTCATTCTAGGTGAAGGTAGGGGCTTTGAAATTGCACAAGGTCGCCTTGGGCCGGGTCGTATTCACCACTGCATGCGGACCATTGGTACGGCAGAAGAAGCGCTGGAAAAGATGTGCCGCCGACTCACCAGCCGTGTTGCCTTTGGCAAAACCATCGCTGAACATAGCGTCTGGCATGAACGCATCGCGCGTGCGCGCATCGATATCGAAATGACGCGCCTGCTTTGCCTAAAGGCCGCGCATATGATGGACACTGTCGGCAACAAGGCTGCGGCGAACGAGATTGCGATGATCAAGGTGCAGGCGCCCAATATGGCGCTGAAAATCATCGACGATGCGATCCAGGCCCATGGCGGCGGCGGCGTGTCCGAAGATTTCGGCCTCGCCAATGCCTATGCGCATCAGCGCACGCTACGTTTGGCGGACGGACCGGACGAGGTGCACAACCGTGCCATCGCACGCATGGAGCTTGGCAAATATGGCGGTGCGCGCGGCGGGGTTGAGACCTCTTCCGGCGATATGGCGGCGACGCGCTAATGAAGGCTGCCGTCCTTGTCCAGCCGGGCCAGCCGCTCCAGATTGAGGAGCTGCAAATCTCCAAGCCGGGACCGCATGAGGTATTGATCCGCAATGCGGCCTGCGGGCTGTGCCATTCGGACCTCCACTTTATCGAAGGCACTTATCCGCACCCGCTTCCCGCTGTGCCGGGGCATGAGGCAGCCGGGATTGTGGAGGCAGTGGGCAGCGAAGTGCGTACGGTGAAGGTGGGTGATGCCGTCATCACCTGCCTTTCTGCTTTTTGCGGGCATTGTGAATTTTGCGTTACGGGCCGGATGTCGCTTTGCCTTGGCGGCGACACGCGCCGTGCGCCGGGTAGCGAGCCGCGCCTGTCGCGGCCCGATGGTTCGCCTGTCAACCAGATGCTGAACCTTTCGGCCTTTGCCGAACAGCTGTTGATCCACGAACATGCCTGCACCCGCATTGATCCCGAAATGCCATTGGACCGTGCGGCGGTGATTGGTTGTGCAGTGACGACGGGCGCTGGTACGATCTTCAATGCGTGCAAGGTAACGCCGGGTGAAACCGTGGCGGTGGTTGGCTGCGGCGGGGTGGGCCTTGCGACGGTGAACGCCGCGAAGATTGCCGGGGCAGGTAGGATAATCGCCTGCGATCCGATGCCCGAAAAACGCGAGCTGGCAAAGAAGCTTGGTGCAACCGATGTGGTCGATGCGTTGGCCGACGATGCCGCGGCGCAGGTTATCGAGCTGAGCAAGGGCGGTGTCGATCATGCGATTGAGGCCGTTGGTCGTCCGGCATCGGGCGAACTGGCGGTCAAGTCGCTGAAGCGTGGTGGCACGGCAACGATCCTTGGCATGATGCCTTTGCAGCATTCGGTTGGGCTATCAGCAATGGACCTGCTGTCTGGCAAGAAATTGCAGGGCGCGATCATGGGTGGCAACCGCTTCCCGGTTGATATGCCGCGGCTTGTCGATTTCTACATGCGCGGGCTGCTCGATCTGGACAGCATCATTTCGGAGCGCATCCCATTGGAAGCCATCAACGACGGTTTCGACAAAATGAAGAAGGGCGATAGCGCACGCAGCGTGATCGTGTTCGACCAATGACCGAGGCAGTTGTCAACGCAGAGGAAGCCTTTGTCGGCACAGTTGAGCCCGAGGGTGCAGACAAGCTCGACGAGGGCAAACTTGCCGAATGGATGCAGGCCAATGTGGAGGGTTTTCAAGGCTCGCTGCATTTGACCAAGTTCAAGGGCGGGCAATCGAACCCGACTTACAAGATCGAAGCCAAGTCGGGCAATTATGTACTGCGCAGGAAGCCGTTCGGCCCGCTGCTGCCCAGCGCGCATGCGGTTGACCGTGAGTATAAGGTGCAGGCAGGGCTACACAGAACCGGCTTCCCGGTGGCGCGGCAATATGGGCTGTGCACCGATGACAGCGTGATCGGTAGCTGGTTCTATGTGATGGGCATGGTCGATGGCCGCACGATCTGGAATGGCGCAATGCCCGATAGCAATCCGGCAGAGCGCCGTGCGGTCTATTTCGAGATGATCGACGTGCTCGCGCAGCTGCACAACACCGATATCGAGGCTGCGGGGCTGTCTGAATTCGGCAAGCCGGGCAATTATTTCGGCCGCCAGGTCGATCGCTGGACCAAGCAATATAGGCTGTCGGAAACCGAGGTGATGCCTGAAATGGAGCGGCTGATCGAATGGTTGCCTGCGACTCTCCCTGAACAAACCCGCACTAGCGTAGTGCATGGCGACTATCGGATCGACAATGCAATTTTTGAGCGCGGCGGGACGAAATGTCTGGCTGTGCTTGATTGGGAATTGTCAACGCTGGGCGATCCGCTGGCCGATTTTTCCTATGTTGCCATGGCTTGGGTCACCGAAAATGGTGGGCGTTCGGGCGTTATGGACCTGGATCGCAAGACGCTGGGTATCCCGGAACTGGATGAGGTTGTTGAGCGCTATTGCGCGGCAACGGGCCGCGACGGCATCCCCGATCTCAACTGGTATTTCGCCTATAATTTCTTCCGCCTGGCCGGGATTATCCAGGGTATCAAAAAGAGGGTGATTGATGGCACCGCCAGCAGCGCGCATGCAAAGGCGATGTCCGAACGGGTGAGGCCGCTAGCGGAGGCCTCGCTGGCCTTTGCGGTAAAGGCAGGGGCCTGAAAAACAGGAGAAGACGATGTCGCTATTCGACATGACCGGGCAAGTTGCCCTGATCACCGGCAGTTCGCGCGGCATTGGCAAAGCGACCGCCGAGGCGATGGCGGAACAGGGCGCAAAGGTTGTTATTTCCAGCCGGAAGCAGGATGCCTGTGATGCAACTGCTGCCGAAATCAATGCGCGCCACGGCGATGGAACCGCAATTTCGGTTCCGGCCAATATTTCGTCAAAGGACGATCTGCAGAATCTGGTCAACCAAACGCGGGCGGCATTTGGAAAAATCACCACGCTGGTCTGCAACGCGGCATCCAACCCCTATTATGGCCCCGGCCTTGGCATTGCCGATGACCAGTTCCGCAAGATCATGGACAACAACATATTGTCCAACCATTGGCTCGTTACCATGGTCGCGCCTGAAATGCTGGACCGCAGGGAAGGATCGATCACTATCGTCTCGTCAATCGGTGGCCTTAAAGGCTCAACAATCATAGGTGCCTATTGCATTTCCAAGGCTGCTGACATGCAAATGGCGCGCAACTTTGCAATGGAGTTTGGCGCGCACGGTGTACGGGTCAATTGCGTGGCACCGGGCTTGATCCGAACAGATATGGCGAAGGCACTTTGGGAAGAACCCGAAACGCTGAAACGCTCTACGGCTGCGGCCTGCCTGAAACGGATTGGCGAACCGCCGGAAATCGCAGGCGCAGTCGTCTTCCTTGCGAGCAGGGCAGGGGCCTTTACCACCGGCCAGACCATCGTCTGTGATGGCGGTGCCACTATTTCAGGAGGCGCATGATGGGCGCATTGAACGGCAAAATTGCAATCATTACAGGGGCCGGATCGGGTATTGGCCGGGCCTCTGCTATTCGCTTCGCGGCCGAAGGTGCAAAACTTGTCATCGGTGACAAGAGCGATGCCGTGCAAGAGACAGCGGCTCTGGTGGGCGAAGGCGTTACCGCGCTACAGATTGACGCTGGTGTTGAGGCGGACGTAGCCAAAATGGTGGCAACTGCGCTGGAAAGCTATGGCGGCCTGGACATCGCCTTCGCCAATGCCGGGATCATCGGTGACATGGGTGGAATATTTGATGTGACACCAGAGGGGCTGGCGGAAACATTGCGCGTCAACCTGATCGGCCCGGCGCTGATGGTAAAACATGCTGGCAAGGCGATGGTGGACCAAGGGCGCGGCGGCGCGATTGTGCTGACCGCAAGTGTCGCTGGTATCAATTCAGGTGCCGGGCCACTGGCTTATTCGGCATCAAAGGCTGGCGTGATCAACCTTGCCAAGACGGCAGCGCAGCAACTCACCACGTCGGGCGTTCGGGTAAATGCAATCTGCCCCGGCCTGACTGAAACCGGGATGACCAAGCCGACCTTCGATTATGCCCGCGAAAAGGATGTGATGCACAAAGTGGGGCAGTTAAACCCATTGAAGCGCGCGGCCCAACCAGAGGAGCTTGCCAATGTCGCGCTCTTCCTCGCAAGCGACCAGGCAAGTTATGTCAACGGGCAGGCGATTGCCGTTGATGGCGGCCTGACTAGCTCGCATCCCGTAACACGCCAGTTGCTTGGCCAGACTTCACACTGAGATATTTATGACGATCAACCCAACCGAACTCGGCTTCCTGGGCGACCGGCTCGACCGCATCGGGACGCACATCCAGTCAAAATATCTGGACAGCGGCAAGCTGCCCTTTGGCGCGCTGTTGATTGGACGCGGCGATGAGGTGGCCTATCAATGGGCATCGGGCATCGGGCATGATGCGATCTTCCGCATCGCCAGCATGACCAAACCCGTCACCAGCATCGCCTTCATGCAGCTGGTCGAGCAGGGCAAGGTCGCGCTTTCTGAACCGGTTGCAAAATATATCCCCGAATTCGCCGACCTCGGCGTGTTCGTCAGCGGCGGTGGCAACCAGCCTTTTATCACGCGCCCGCCCGCGACGCGGCTCAACATCGTTGATGTGCTGAGGCACACGGCTGGCTTTACCTACAGCTTTCAGGAGCGCACGCCGGTCGATGCCGCCTATCGCAAGACCGATCTGGAGCATTGGGGCAAGAACGATACGAAAAGCTTCATCGACCATCTGGCCTCAATCCCGCTGGAATTCGATCCCGGTACCAGCTGGAATTATTCGGTATCGACCGATGTTCTGGGCGTGCTGGTTGAAAGGATTTCCGGCCAGAAGCTTAGCGAATATTTCCGCGAGCATATCTTCGCGCCGTTAGGGATGGAGGACACATTCTTCCATGTGCCCGCAGACAAGGCTGGGCGCATGCCGCCAGCTTATGCCTTCCACCCAACCAAGAAAATGACGCTGGTCAGCGAGGCGGGTGCCGCTAGCAGCTGGTGCGGCAGGCACAGCTTTGAATCGGGCGGCGGTGGCCTTGCTTCAACCATTGCCGATTATCACCGCTTCTGCCGGATGCTGCTCAACGGCGGTGCGCTCGACGGCGTGCAGATCATCAGCCCCAAGACGCTGGAGCTGATGACCGCCAACCACTTGCCCGGCGGTGGCGACCTGACGCAGCATTCGAAGTCGCTGTTTAGCGAGGCGGAAAATGCAGGGATTGGTTTCGGCCTTGGTTTTGCCGTGAACATCGATCCAGCGGCAACCATGCTGGCGGGATCGAAGGGTGAATTTTACTGGGGCGGGATGTATTCAACTGCGTTTCTTATCGATCCGGTTGAGGATCTGATCATGATATTCATGACGCAGCTCATGCCAAGTTCGACCTACCCCATTCGCCGCGAAATTCGTACCATGATGTATGCGGCATTGGCCGCCTGAAACTGGAGAAAACCGATGCAATCAGTCACCACTGAACGCCATGACGATGTGCTGGTGATCGTCGTCAACAATCCACCCGTTAATGCGCTTAGCTGGCATGTACGTCAGGGTCTGAAAGACGGTGTGGCAGAAGCGCTGGGTGATCCCGCAATCAAGGCTGCGGTGATCCGCTGCGACGGTGCGACCTTTATTGCAGGGGCTGACATCACTGAATTTACGCAGGCACCGAAGGAACCGGCGCTGGGTGAAACGCTGGATGCAATGGAAACGGCATCGAAACCGATCATCGCCGCGATCCATGGCACGGCGCTTGGCGGGGGGCTCGAGACGACCCTTTGCTGCCACTATCGCATAGCCGTTCCATCGGCCAAACTGGGCGTGCCGGAGGTGAAGCTGGGTCTGTTGCCGGGCGCAGGCGGCACACAACGTTTGCCGCGTCTGGTGGGCGTGGAAGCTGCTGCGGCCATGTGTTCGGGTGGTGAGCCGGTGCCTGCGCCCAAGGCTTTGGAAATGGGGCTGGTGGACCAGCTGGCGGACGAAGGCAATCTGGCCGCCGATGCCATTGCCTTTGCCCGCGAAATGATCGCCAAAGGACCGCGCGCCACGCGCGATTTGCCGGTAAAGGGCGATGCCTCTGCGATTGAGGCTCTGAAGACTGCGAACGCCCGCAAATGGCGTGGCTTTGATGCGCCTTATGCCAACCTCGCCTGCGTCGAAGCGGCAACCCGGCTGCCCTTCGATGAAGGCATGGCCTTTGAACGAACCGAGTTCATGAAGCTGATGATGGGCAGCCAATCGGCAGCCCAGCGCCACATGTTCTTCGCCGAGCGCCAGGCCGCCAAGATTGACGGGCTGGCAAAGGATATCCAGCTGCGCGACATCAAAAAGGTCGGCGTCATTGGCGCTGGCACCATGGGCGGCGGGATTTCGATGAACTTCCTCGCCAAGGGCATCCCTGTCACCATCGTTGAAATGGTACAGGAAAATCTCGACCGCGGTGTCGGCGTGATCCGCAAGAATTATGAGGCGAGCGCCGCAAAGGGCCGCTTTACCACTGAGCAGGTCGAGGGGATGATGGGCTTGCTAACGCCCTCGCTCAGCCTCGAAGATCTTGCGACATGCGATCTGGTGATCGAGGCGGTTTACGAATCGATGGACGTCAAGAAAGACGTGTTCGGCAAGCTCGACAAGATCTGTAAGCAGGGCGCGATCCTTGCCTCCAACACCAGCTATCTCGACGTCAACGAGATCGCTTCGTCAACCTCCCGGCCGCAGGATGTGCTCGGCATGCACTTCTTCTCACCGGCCAATGTGATGAAGCTGCTGGAGGTCGTGCGCGGCGACAAAACGGCTGATGAAG
>CAYVQO010000001.1:41381-46870 GCA_964452835.1 uncultured Sphingorhabdus sp.
CCATTGGCAAGAAGATCGGCAAGGTCGCGGTGGTCGCGGGCGTGTGCCACGGCTTTATCGGCAACCGCATGCTCTCTACCCGGCAAATGCCCGCGATGCAGCTTCTCCTCGAAGGTGCAACTCCCGCACAAATCGACAAGGTTCATACCGATTTCGGTATGCCGATGGGGCCGTTCCAGATGAGCGATTTGGCTGGCCTCGACATTGGCTGGCACCGTGATCCCTCGAAGATCGAAACGATCCGCGATGCGCTCTGTGCGGCGGGACGTTTCGGTCAGAAAAATGGCAAGGGCTTTTATGATTATGACGAAAAGCGCGTCGGCACGCCATCGCCCGAGGCGCTAGCAATCATCGAAGAATTCCGCGCCACATCCAACCTGCCCAAGCGCGAGATCAGCGATCAGGAAATCGTCGAACGCACCCTCTATCCGATGGTCAATGAAGGCTATTTGATCCTGGAGGAAGGCAAAGCGCAGCGCGCTTCCGACATCGATGTCGTCTGGATCTATGGCTATGGCTGGCCGGTCTATCGCGGCGGGCCGATGTTCTGGGGCGATCTGGAAGGTGCTGGCAAGATTGTCGAGGCGCTCGAGCGGCACGGCGTAAAGGTCGCCGATTCGCTGAAGGCAAAAGCCTGAACCATTGGCCAAGCCGGTGAGCTGAGCCTCACTGGCGATGGCTTGAAAATGAACAACGGTTCATCTTGGCAGGCGGACGAGTCGCCGACAGGATGTTGTGGTCAAACCGCCATAACTCCATCAGCCTTTTTATAAGAAAAAGGTCTGGGGTCGTTTCCATGTTTTCCAAGAAAATCCTCGCCGCGATGGGCGTGCTTGCGCTTCTGATCCCTGCGCAAGCCATGGCTTTGCAATGCGTGCCATTTGCGCGGCAGATTTCTGGCGTAGATATTTTCGGCAATGCCAAGACCTGGTGGTATCAGGCCGAGGGTCGGTACGAGCGCGGGTCGGAGCCAAAACTGGGGTCGGTAATGACCTTTAAGCCAACGCGTGCAATGCCGATGGGGCATGTCGGCATGGTAAGCAAGATTGTGTCGGACCGTGAAGTGCTGATTGATCACGCAAACTGGTCGACAATCAATGGTCGCCGCGGCCATATCGAACGTAATGCCCGCGTGCTTGATGTTTCAGAAAAGGGTGATTGGAGCCAAGTGCGCGTATGGTACGCGCCGATCAAGGGGCTGGGAACCTCAACCTATCCGCTTTACGGCTTCATCTATGGTGACGGTGAAGGCGAACTTGACACTTGATTAGCCGTCGAGCGCCGTTCTTCCCCATATGATCAGGAACAGCAAGGCTGCCCCAATAAGGATGAAGGTGGCAGGCTCCCAAAGGTTGAACAGCGCAACGCCAATGGCCGGGGCCACAATATAGGCCGCACCGTTAATTGAGGCGATTTTGCCGGCAACATCGCCTTGTTCAAAACGCCGCACCGCCAATGATGCACCAGCGGTGAAGCCCGGCCGGTAAAGTCCGAAACCCAGCGACGCGAGCGCAAAGCCTAGAGTTATGCCATAGAAATCATGGCTGACTCCAACCATCACGATACCGATCAATGCGAGCAGGGAGCCCCAGAGCACCGAATTGCGCGGGTTGATCGAAAGGATCGGGATCAGGCCCCATTGGGCGAGCAATGTCGCCATTGCGCCGACAAACATCACCGAGCCGGTTGCCTCTACCGCTTCCTTGGGTAGCGCTTGCAACCCCAGCCGGTCACGGATCAGAAAGCCGACAACGCCGAGCATGATCGCCTGCGCATGTCCGCCGATGAGGCCTGCAATCAACCAGCTTTTCAGCCGCGGCTCCAGCCAGTTCAGACGCACTTCCTCACGCGGCAATTCGGGCTCTTCGCTGTCGGATACCGGCTGGCTGACGGACGCGGCATTTGGATAGGAGGTCACGATCCCACGCGCCTCAAAACGCGGTGTATCATTGGGCAGCCTGATGCGCAGGGCAAGCAGCACCAGCAAGCCAAAGGCAGCGAAGAGGATCAACGGTCCAGCCAAGCCAAAGGGCTCGAAGATCAGAAAATGGGCTAGCGCTGGGCCAATCACTGTCCCCAGTCCAAAGGAGGAAGCCAGCAATGACAGCGCCTTGGCCCGTTCCTCCCGCTCGGTACGTGCGGCGATATAGGCTTGAACGGCAGGTGGGGCGGCGGAACCAAAGCCGCCATAAAGACTGCGGAACAGGGCAAAGGCGATGAAGGTAAGGGCAGGGGCCAGATGCCCATGCAGCCCCAGCCACAAGACAAAGCCGCACAGCCCCATTGATGACACAAAGCCAATGGTGCCAAGACTCATCAGCGCCTTGCGCCCGCGCTTATCAGAAAGCCGCGCCCATTTTGGCGCCATCAACACCCATAGCAAAGCCGACCAGCTAAACGCCAGGCTGACCCAGACATCGGCAATGTCCAGCTGGCTGGCAATGGCCGGCAGGGCGGATTGCATTGCTGTGTTGCCTGCCGCCGACACCAGCATCACCAGAAACAGAATGGCCACCCGGTCTGACGGAATGGTTGCAGGATTTGCGCTCATGCCGGTTTCACCCAGTCATAGCTGCGCGTCACTTCAGCGACATGCAGGTCATAATGCGCGTACCAGCGCCCCCGCCCGGCATCGCGGATCGCCTTATGCTGGGGATGATCGCGCCATGCCTTTGCTGCACTATCATCCGTCCAATAGCTGACTGTTATCCCAAGGCCATCGGCCCCACGCACCGATTCCATGGCGACATAGCCCGGTTGCTCTGCCGCCAGCCTATCCATGGCCTTTGCCGCCGTGCGGTAGCCATGATCGTCTTCAGCGGTTCGCTGGGCGACGAAAATCACTGCGACTGTACCGGGCTTATGCGTTGCCATTTGCAACTCTTGCGATGAAGCGCGGGAAAGGGCAAGCCTATCACCGCCACATTCAATGGCATGCACAGTTTTTTGCTTAATGCAGTTGCATCGGCTGCCTGCTTTTGCGATTAAGCGGTCGTTCCCGAAAATAACACAAGGCAGATAAATGACCGACAGTTCGCTGGCCATTTCCTCCCGTTTTGATCGTATCAAAACCGGGATAAAACGGTTTTTCGGGCCATGGGGCGTCTTCTTCAAAGGCTTTTTGAAGCATCCGGTGATGGTCGGCTCGATCATTCCTTCGTCCCGCTGGACGGTGCAGAAAATGCTTGGACCTGTGAAGTGGGACGAGTGCAAACTGTTCGTCGAATATGGCCCCGGTGTCGGTACTTTCTGCCAGCCGGTGCTGGACCGGATGCGCAAGGATGCGACTTTACTGGTCATTGATACCAATCCGGACTTTATCGAATTTCTGCGCAAGCATTTTCGCGACAGTCGCTTTATCGCGGTGCATGGCTCGGCGGCGGATGTGAATGACATCATTCGCGAATTTGGCTTTGACCATGCCGACTATATTCTGTCCGGCCTGCCCTTCTCGACGCTGCCAGGCGATCTGGGCCCGCGCATTGCTGAGGAAACCGCAAAGGCCATTCGCCCCGGCGGCGCTTTCCTGGTCTACCAGTTCCGCGCTCGCGCCCGCGACTTCATGACACCGCATTTCAAGCGCATCGACAGCGGCTTTGAGTTCTGGAACGTGCTACCCTGCCATCTATTCTGGGGCTGGAAAAGCTGATCACTTGTTGCGCATCAGCCCAAATTTGATCCTCCGCCCAATGCTGTAATCCACCGAGTTCACAAGAAAATAGGCAAGCCCTGATTTGAACCGAGTCCACCAGCTGTCGCGTTCACGCAGCAGCGCGCGGGTTTGTTCTTCGGATTGGGCGACCAGCCCATCAATCAGCTGGTGCAGGCGCTCGGCAAAGGCCTTGTCCTCTATCCGCACCATGATTTCCATGTTGATAAACAGGCTGCGGACGTCAAGATTGGCGGAGCCGATATAGACGGTGTCATCGACGACAAATAGTTTCATGTGCAGCGGGCGGGTCTGATATTCATAAATGCGTGCCTTGCGCTTTAGCAGATAACGATAAAGCGATCGTGCCGCGCTGATCGTCGCGCCATTGTCCGTTTTGCCTGCCATCACCAGCCGCGAACCCTTGTTCCGCCGGGTGACCCGGGCAATCCGGCGCAATATGGTTTGCGATGGGAAGAAATAGGCAGCGACAATGTCGATCCGCCTTGCCTTTTCCAGCGCCCGTTTCAGCACCAGCCCCAGCGGCGATATCCGGTTGGTTGGCCCGCCGATCAGCCATTGCACTGGCCCGTCACCCGGCCTCCAGCTGCGGATCAACTGGCGCATGGCGCGGAATTTGACCCGGCCGCCTTCGGACATGCGGTCAAGCTCATCATAATATTGGACAAGATGCGCGACTTCCGGGCCGGAGACGATAACCCCCAAATCCTCCCAGCTTTCATCACCTTTGCGGTCAAAATAATAATCGGTGATGTTGAAGCCACCGACCAAGGCATGGGCCTCATCCACGATCAGGATTTTCTGGTGGTTGCGGACAAAATAGCCAAGGCCCTTGCGCGAGCTGAAGCAATGATATTGCCCGCCCGCGGCGACCAATGGATCAAAGAAGCTGTCCTTGTTATCGCCAGAGCCGAAGCTGTCGATGATCAGCTGTACTTGCACACCGCGCTCGGCGACGTTGCACAATGCGGCCAGCACCTCCTGCCCAGTCTGGTCCGCGCCAAACATATAGCTGAACATCCGGATGCTGCTTTTGGCGCTGTCTATCAACTGGATGACTGCGGCCAAGCGGTCCTTTGGCGCATGGACAAGATGCAGGCTGTGCCCGCCAACGTCGAACCGGTCCCCCGGGAACGCATCCATGCCACTCACCCTCACCATGGGTGAGAGGTAGTGGGCCTGACGGTTCAGTGCAACCTTGCTGGGGCTAGGGGCGCTTTTCGTTGACAATTTGCGGCTGCGCCCCTAGTTGCGCTGCTCTTTCCAAGCATTTTTGCGATTCAGGAGCCATTATGGCACGCGTTACCGTTGAAGATTGCATCGATAAGGTGCCCAACCGTTTTGACCTCGTCCTCCTCTCGGCAGAGCGGGCGCGCGAGATTTCAGGTGGTGCCGAACTGACTATTGATCGTGACCGCGACAAAAACCCTGTGGTTGCCCTGCGTGAGATCGCAGAGGAAACCGTCCGTCCTGATCATCTGAAAGAAGGTCTGGTGCAGTCGCTGCAGAAGGTTCAGGTGGATGAGGATGAGGAAGCCGATGAAATCGGTTCGCTCGCTCGTTCGGCGGAGGCGCTGCGTCTGACCGCTGCGGCGCCTGCTCGTGGTGCTGGTGTGGCTCGCGATTACGACCGTTAAGGCTAAGCTTGCTGGCAACCAAGATAAAGGCCCGGTTCTGCCGGGCCTTTTCTTTTGGCAAATCGGATTGGCGTTGATAAACCCAGCGGCATGACGGGGGAATTGGACGCTGCTGCTGACATTGTAATGGGTGCCGCCATCGCCCGTGCCGTTGAACCCGGTGCAGGTGAAGGGCAAAGCGG
>CAYVQO010000002.1:0-4939 GCA_964452835.1 uncultured Sphingorhabdus sp.
GAAGAGCCGCAATAAGTTGTGTAGCGCCCGAACAGCTGGAGCAAGCGGGGATCATCAAAATGCTCCTTCAGCACTGACCACAGCCGTTCATAGGGGCGGATGGCGGCCAACGCGCCCAGTCGCCATAGCCCGATCCGCCACATAAGGCCCGGTGGATAGACCTTCGAATCGCGCAAAAATGGCTTATCAAGAATATCGAAAATGCGCTTTGCTTCGGTGGAAAAGCTGCGGAAGCCGGCTTCGGCCCTTGCACCGGCAAAGGTGCCAATGGCATCACAACTGCGTTCAAAGTCGGCATAAAGGTCCAGCCGCTGCTCGCTGTTCCACGCATGGCGTGCCAACAGATCGGCTTTGCGGAGTGTCAGATGGGCTTCCAGCGATGTTCCCGCGGCTTCGAAAATTTCATCGAAAACCGCACGCATGGTGAACACGGTGGGTCCAGCGTCAATCATCGCGCCATCCACGTTCAGTTGCCGTACCTTGCCACCGGGGCCGTCCTCTTTTTCGACGACAATGACCTCGACGCCGCGTGAAGCCAGCAACAGAGCGCAGACCAGCCCACCTATTCCGGCGCCGATTACAATCGCTCGTTTGCCTTCTCCCATGGCTCCGCTCCGGCAGCATCCACTTTGCGTTTGACCGCAGGCTATCAGAAGTCCAATTAAATAGACAAATAAATATGTCTATAAATAACGACAAATGGAACCTTAGAACGCGTTGGGTGATGCAGCGCAATGCCATATTGGGCAGCGCCCGTTTTCAGCGCTGGGCGTCGCGCATGCCCATAATCCGTGGCGTTGCGCGGCGGCGAGCGGCGGCGCAATTCGATCTGGTGGCGGGCTTTGTCTATTCGCAGATTTTGGCGGCGCATGTGGAATCGGGGTTGGTCGAGTATCTGACAGGAGAGCTTCGCCCATTCGAGTCCATAGTCGCGCATCTGAAACTTACCGTCGATGCTACGGACCGATTGTTGCGGGCTGGCGAGTCGCTGCAACTGGTGGAGTCGCCGCAGGCCGGATATTGGACGTTGGGAGAGGCAGGCGCACCATTGTCCGCTAACCCCGGCGCGATGGCAATGATCCGGCACCATCATTTGCTATACCAGGATCTGGCAAATCCGCTGGAGCTTCTGGCCGACAATAGGGAGAAGCAAACTGCGCTGTCCGCCTATTGGACCTATGCTTCCAGGCGCGACGGCGAAGGCGATACGCAGGGCTATTCCGCGCTGATGGCAGCAACGCAGCCAATGGTTCGGCAACAGATATTGGATGCTTATGACTTTACGCAGCATCAGCGGGTGCTGGATGTGGGCGGCGGAACGGGGGCTTTTGCCCGTGCGGTTGCCGCTGCCGCGCCCAATGCGCAGATCGGCGTGTTTGACCTTCCCGACGTTCTGGCCTGCGCGCAGTTTGCCGGGATTGATCTCCATCCCGGTAGTTTCAAGACCGACATGTTGCCCACCGGCTATGATCTTGTCACACTGGTCCGCATCCTTCATGACCATGACGATGATGTCGCACTGGCACTGCTTGCCAGTATTTGTTCCGCTCTGCCGTACGGCGGGCAGCTCTTGATTGTCGAACCGATGGCCGAAACTGCCCATGCCGGGCGCATGGGCGCGGCCTATTTCGGTTTTTACCTCTGGGCAATGGGTTCAGGCCGTCCGCGGTCTGCGGCAGAGATCACGGCGATGCTTAAAAGGGCGGGTTTTTCGCATGTGAGCGCCGTCCAGACGGCATTGCCAATCATCACCAGTGCGCTTGTCGCGAAAAAGTGACGGTCTAACTGTCCAAATAAATTGACATTTAAAAGTGTTCCGATAGTCTGACAGACTTACAGAGTCTCTATCCAGCGAATGCGGGTGAAGAGGCCAGGAGGAGAGACGAGGAAGCTTTGGAGAGTTCCGCCGTCATATTTGATGCCCCCGGTCGTCTGGAAATGCGCAAAACCGCATTGAAAGCCGCTGCGCACGGTGATGTCATCGTCCAGACCCATTATAGCGGGATCAGCACTGGGACGGAAAAGCTGCTGTGGACGGGGCAGATGCCAAGCTTTCCCGGCATGGGATATCCGCTGGTTCCCGGTTACGAATCGGTAGGGCGAATCACTGATGCAGGCGCGGATCATAAAGACCGCATCGGCGAATGGGTTTTTGTACCCGGAGCAAATTGCTATCAGGATGCCCATGGCCTGTTCGGCGGAGCCGCCAGCAAGCTGATCGTGCCGTCAGCACGTGCAATGCCGGTTAAAGAGGCGCTTGCCGAGCAAGGCATACTTTACGCGCTGGCGGCAACTGCGCTGCATGCCATTGCGCATGGCAATCTGCCGCAATTGATTGTCGGTCACGGTGTTTTGGGACGGCTGCTTGCCCGGCTGACCATTGCCGCTGGCGCACCGCCGCCCACGGTTTGGGACAAGGATTTGTCGCGCCATAGCGGCGCTGCGGGCTACCGGGTGCTGCATCCCGATCAGGATGACCGGAAAGATTACACGCATATCTACGATGTCAGCGGTGATGCGTCATTGCTTGACGCGTTGATTGCGCGGCTGGCTAAGGGTGGTGAATTGGTGCTGGCTGGCTTTTACAATAAGCCGATCAGCTTTGCCTTTGCTCCGGCCTTTATGCGTGAAGCGCGGCTGCGGATTGCGGCAGAATGGCAGCCGGATGACCTGGCGTCGGTCCATGCGCTGATCGAGACAGGTAACCTTGATTTGAGCGGCTTGATCAGCGCGGTGGAGCCCGCGGCCAATGCAAGCACCGCATATCCTGAAGCTTTCAACAACCCCGATTGCCTGAAGATGGTTCTCGACTGGAGAGATTACCAATGAGCGTGTTCGATCTAGATACACTGCGCCAGGAAGCCGCGATTGAACCCGACCCGGTTCATAGCGGAGAGGTGAAAAAAGAAACGCAGATCATTGCGATTTACGGCAAGGGCGGGAGCGGCAAAAGCTTTGCGCTCGCCAATCTGTCCTACATGATGGCGCAGCAGGGCAAGCGCGTGCTGTTAATTGGGTGCGACCCCAAAAGCGATACCACCAGCCTGCTGTTCGGCGGCAAATCAACGCCCTCTATCATCGAGACCTCCAGCGCCAAGAAACTGGCGGGTGAGGAAATCGGCATCGAGGATGTATGTTTTCAACGCGACGGTGTGTTCGCCATGGAGTTGGGTGGGCCAGAGGTTGGCCGCGGCTGCGGCGGGCGCGGGATCATCCACGGTTTTGAAACGCTGGAGAAGCTTGGTTTCCATGAATGGGGCTTTGACTATGTCCTGCTCGATTTCCTAGGCGATGTCGTCTGCGGCGGCTTTGGCCTGCCGATCGCGCGCGATATGTGCCAAAAGGTTATCGTCGTCGGGTCGAATGATCTGCAGTCGCTTTATGTCGCCAATAATGTCTGCAAGGCGGTAGAATATTTCCGCAAAATGGGCGGCAATGTCGGCGTGGCTGGCATGATCATCAACAAGGATGACGGCACTGGCGAAGCACATGCCTTTGCCAAGGCCGTTGATATTCCTGTTCTTACAGCGATTCCCGCAAATGAAGATATCCGCCGCAAATCGGCGAACTACCAAATCATCGGCACCCCGGACAGTGAGTGGGGCAGCCTGTTTGCAGAATTGGCGGCTAACGTCGCCAGCGCGCCGCCGCGGCAGCCCCGCCCTCTAGACCAGGACGGTTTGCTTGACCTCTTCTCCCCTGAGGATGTCGGCGGCGCGATCACTTTGCTTCCAGCAACGCAGGCAGACATGCGTGGAGGCGCGTTTGAAACCAAGCCCAGCCTCGAAGTTGTTTATGATGAGGTATAATGCGTGACTGAACCTGCCGCTCTTGCAGAAAATATGCGCGCTCCGGATCGCCTTGATCTGGCTGCGCCCCAAGCTGGCGGCTGTTCATCCAAAAACACGTTACGCGACGCGGCCCGTCAGGCAGGCAAAAGCGAAATTCTTGATCAATATGCGGCCGATTATCCAATGGGCCCGCACGATCAGCCGCAATCCATGTGCCCTGCCTTTGGCTCATTGCGCGTTGGCCTGCGGATGCGGCGCACGGCGACGATCCTCTCGGGTTCTGCCTGCTGTGTTTACGGCCTGACATTCACCAGCCATTTCTATGGGGCCCGCCGCAGCGTTGGCTATGTGCCATTCAGTTCCGAGACGCTCGTTACTGGGAAGCTGTTTGAAGACATTAAGGAAGCCGTCGAGCTGATGGCTGATCCTGAAAAATATGACACTATCGTGGTGACCAACCTGTGCGTGCCGACCGCGAGCGGTGTGCCGTTGCGGCTGTTGCCCGATGCAATCAATGGTGTCCGCATAATCGGCATTGACGTGCCGGGCTTCGGTATCCCAACCCATGCCGAG
Organism: uncultured Sphingorhabdus sp.; assembly: GCA_964452835.1. GTDB lineage: Bacteria > Pseudomonadota > Alphaproteobacteria > Sphingomonadales > Sphingomonadaceae > Sphingorhabdus_B. The sequence goes on from CAYVQO010000002.1 coordinate 4,365, forward strand.
GCCAAAGATGTGTTGGCTGGGGCAATGCTCAACTATGCCCGGCTGGAGGCAGAGCAGGGCCCCGTCGCTGCGCCCAGCGCGCTGCCCGATCGACCAAGCGTTACCTTGCTGGGCGAAATGTTCCCCGCAGATCCCATGAGCATTGGCCTGATGCTGGAGCCACTGGGCCTGGCCGCCGGACCAACGGTGCCAACCCGCGAATGGCGCGAGCTTTATGCCGCTTTGGACGGCGCATGTATTGCCGCCATTCACCCTTTCTACACCGCGAGTATCCGCGAATTCGAGGCAGCTGGGCGGACAGTGATTGGTTCGGCACCGGTCGGTGCTGACGGGACGGCGGCATGGCTGGACGCAGTCGGCGGCGCATGCGGAATTGCGCAAGAAAGGATAGACGAAGCGAAGAACCGCTTCATCCCGGCGATCCGCGCAGCACTTGCCGCCGCCCCTGTCCACGGCCGGATCACGGTTTCGGGCTATGAAGGATCGGAATTGCTGGTCGCCCGGTTGCTGATCGAAAGCGGAGCGGATGTGCCTTATGTCGGCACGGCCTGCCCGAAAACAAAATGGTCTGAACC
>CAYVQO010000002.1:5039-17761 GCA_964452835.1 uncultured Sphingorhabdus sp.
GCAGAGGCGGTGGGCTCATGACGCTGATCCTCGATCATGATCGGGCTGGCGGCTATTGGGGTGCGGTCTATGCGTTCACGGCGGTCAAGGGGCTGCAGGTGATTATTGACGGCCCTGTCGGCTGCGAAAATCTGCCGGTTACCTCTGTACTGCATTATACAGACGGCCTGCCGCCGCATGAGCTGCCGATTGTCGTCACAGGTCTGGGCGAGGAGGAACTCGGGAAAACCGGTACCGAAGCAGCTATGACCCGTGCGTGGAAAACGCTTGATCCTGATTTGCCTGCGGTCGTTGTAACAGGGTCGATTGCCGAGATGATTGGTGGCGGGGTGACGCCACAGGGCACCAACATCAAACGCTTCCTGCCGCGCACAATTGATGAAGACCAGTGGCAATCAGAGGATCGTGCGCTTAGCTGGCTGTGGACCGAATTTGGCCCGAAGAAAATGCCTGCGCCCAAACAAAGGGCAGAGGGTGAAAAGCCGAAGATCAATATCATTGGCCCCAGCTACGGCATGTTCAACATGCCGTCCGACCTTGCCGAAATACGGCGGCTGATCGAAGGGATTGGGGCTGAGGTCAACATGGTCTTTCCGCTCGGCACGCATCTTGCGGATATTGCCAAGCTTGCGCATGCAGAGGTTAATATTTGCATGTACCGCGAATTTGGCCGCAATCTGTGCGAGCTGCTGGACCGCCCCTATTTGCAGGCGCCGATTGGCCTCGATTCCACCACGCGCTTTTTGCGCCAGCTGGGGGAACTGACTGGCCTTGATCCCGAGCCCTTTATCGAGAGGGAAAAGCATACGACAATCAAACCGCTATGGGATCTGTGGCGTTCGGTGACGCAGGATTTCTTTGGAACGGCAAGCTTCGGGATTGTCGCCAACGATACTTATGCGCGCGGCATCCGCAAATTCCTGGAAGAGGATATGGGGCTGCCGTGCAATTTCGCCATTGGCCGCAAAGCCGGGGTGAAGCCAGACAATCACGCTGTGCGCGATGCCATTGCCAGCAACCCGCCGCTGGTAGTTTTCGGAAGCTATAACGAGCGCATGTACATGGCGGAGACGGGCGGGCGCGGGATTTTCATTCCTGCAAGCTTCCCCGGTGCCGCGATACGCCGCCACACGGGAACGCCCTATATGGGCTATTCCGGTGCAACCTGGCTGGTGCAGGAAGTGTGCAATGCGCTGTTCGATGCGCTGTTCCACATCTTGCCCTTGTCAACGCAGATGGACGGCGGTGCGGCAACACCTGCTAGGCGGGAAGCCACACTGCGCTGGGACAGCGCGGCCAAAGCCAAGCTTGACGCCATTGTTGAGGCGCAACCCGTGCTGGTGCGCATTTCTGCTGCCAAAAATCTGCGAGACGCCGCCGAGCGCGGCGCACGGGCGGCTGGCGAGGATCATGTTTCGGCCGACCGTCTGGCGGCCACAATGCTGGAAGGGGCGGGGGTATGAACCGCGCCGCTGATCAGAAATTTCTGTCTGGCAAAGGCCAGGCAATACAGGGCTTTGCAGCACAGTCCGCTGCAGGGAAGGTGCCCGGGAGAGCCGCGCGTTGCTGCTCATATGGGGCTATATTGGAGGACGGAGTATGAGCGATAACGAACGCTTTGGCCCCGGAGCATATTTGACTCCGGAGGAAGCCAAAGAATTTCACAAGATGTTTGTGACCAGCTTCATCATCTTCACCATAATCGCCATTGTGGCGCATTTTCTGGTGTGGTCATGGAGGCCGTGGTTCCCCAGCGTCAAAGGCTATGCAATGCTGACTGACACTGTGCAGCTGGCAAGCAACACCATCACGACATTTTTGGCATAAGGAGGCAGGACCATGTGGAGACTTTGGTTAATCTTTGATCCGCGCAGGACTTTGGTCGCTTTGGCTATTTTCTTGTTTGTGTTGGCACTGCTGATTCACTTCATCCTGTTGAGCACTGATCGCTTCAACTGGATCGAAGGACCGGCAATGGCGCCCGTAGCGGCTGCCGCTCCGGCTGCTGCGGCTCCTGCCGCTGCACCGGCGGCAACCCAATAGCCTGAACCCAAGCCCCAAAGAGGTCGTGGCGCTTCGGCGTCACGTACCTCCCGGGGGTTAAGTTCAACAGCCGCTATTTCATTCGGTTGCCCACCATATTTGGTGGCTGAGCCTAGATGCCTGCCCTTTGGGGCAGAAGGGGAAGTGCTATGTCACTGCTTAGTTTTGAAAGAAAATATCGCGTTCGCGGCGGCACGCTGATCGGCGGGGATTTGTTCGATTTCTGGATCGGGCCTTTCTACGTCGGCTTTTTTGGCGTGCTTTCCGCTATTTTCGCGATCCTTGGAACGGCGCTGATCTTTTATGCGGCATCGCTTGGGCCGACATGGAACCCATTGCTGATTTCGATCAATCCGCCTGACATCAAATATGGTCTGGGGTTCGCTCCGCTTAAGGAAGGCGGCTTTTGGCAAATCATAACCATGTGCGCGACAGGTGCCTTTGTTTCATGGGCGCTGCGCGAAGTGGAAATTTGCCGAAAACTGGGCATGGGATATCATGTGCCGATTGCTTTCGGCTTTGCGATCCTGGCCTATGTCACACTGGTGATATTCCGGCCATTCCTGATGGGTGCTTGGGGGTATGGCTTCCCTTATGGGATTTTCACCCACCTGGATTGGGTATCGAACACCGGATATATGTATGTGAATTTCCACTATAATCCGGCGCATATGATTGCGGTGACATTCTTTTTCACCACGTGCCTTGCGCTGGCACTGCACGGCGCGCTGATCCTTTCGGCAGTCAATCCCAAAAAGGGCGAGAATGTGAAAACGCCGGAATATGAAGACACCTTTTTCCGGGATTTCATCGGCTATTCGGTCGGCACAATCGGCATTCACCGGCTGGGCCTGTTCCTGGCGCTAAATGCTGGGTTCTGGAGTGCTGTCTGCATCATCATTGCCGGTCCGCTTTATGCAGGCGGGTGGCCTGAATGGTGGGAATGGTGGCGCAACATTCCGATTTGGTCGTAACGAGAGGGCAGGAAAATGGCACGCTATCAGAATATTTTCACACAAGTGCAATTGGCGCATGCCCCCGAAATGGGGATGGGCCTGCCCGCCCGCGATGAGCCGCGATTGGCGCTCACCGGGGTCAGCTACTGGATGGGTAAATTTGGCCAGGCACAGCTCGGTCCAATCTATCTGGGCTGGACGGGGCTTGCTGCGCTTCTCTTCGGCTTTTTTGCCATTGAGATCATCGGGCTCAACATGCTGGCCTCAGTCAACTGGAACCCGCTTGAATTTGTGCGGCAGTTCTTCTGGCTGACGCTGAACCCTCCGGGGCCGGAATATGGCTTCACACCCTTTGTGCCGCTCGACAAAGGCGGCTGGTGGATTTTGGCCGGCTTCTTCCTGACTCTGTCGATCATCCTTTGGTGGGTGCGCGGCTATCGGCGGGCGCGGGCGCTTGGCATGGGTACGCATGTGTCATGGGCCTTTGCCTCGGCGATCTGGCTCTATCTGGTGCTTGGTTTCATCCGCCCCTTCTTCATGGGCAGTTGGTCAGAGGCAGTGCCGTTTGGCATCTTCTCGCATCTGGAATGGACGAATAATTTCTCGCTGACCTATGGCAATTTGTTCTACAATCCATTTCACGCACTATCGATTGCCTTCCTCTATGGCTCGGCCTTGCTGTTTGCCATGCATGGGGCAACGATCCTTGCAGTTGGCCGCTATGGTGGCGAACGCGAGCTGGAGCAGATTACGGACCGCGGAACAGCCTCTGAGCGTGCCGCCCTATTCTGGCGCTGGACCATGGGCTTTAACGCCACGATGGAATCGATCCACCGCTGGGCCTGGTGGTTCGCCGTATTGACCACTTTGACAGGCGGTATTGGCATATTGCTGACCGGCACAGTGGTCGACAACTGGTATCTCTGGGGTATCGAGCACGGCTACGCGCCGGAATATTGATCCAGCAACCTGCATTCCGGCCTGTCGCCGGGATGGGAGAGGAAGCCCGGCCTTACGGTCGGGTTTCTTTTTGGCCATTGCCGATCATGCTGCGCCGGCGCAGATCATAAAGATGAACAGGGAAAGCAAGCGCCAGCGGTAGAGAGATAAAAGGCCAGGCCATGCCGGTAAGTGCCGCACGCAGGGCAAGCATCATCAGCACAGCAGGTAGTAACGCGGGCACTATGTCAGCCCACAGGCTGCCCCGGATCTTCAACCAGATCGCCTCAACCGCCAGCACGCCAAGGACAACATCCACTGCCCTGCCGCTGGCGAAAAACTCTTCCACCCCTTCAGCCAAATGGGCCGTTAAGCTGTACGACCTGATAATTCAGGGCCCCAGCTATTGTTACCCAGATCAGATACGGCAGCAGCAACAGCGAAGCCAGTTTGGAATAGCGGCCGCAAAATATGATGAGGGCCAATATCGACAGCCAAAGCAAGATCAGCTCATAAAAAGCCAGATCAGGCCGCTGCATCCTGAAGAAGATAAAGCTCCAGCTTAGGTTCAGAAAGCCGTTCAGCGCAAACAGACCAATGCTGATTTCCACGTCGCGCCGCGTCGGCGCCTTTTGCCAGGCCAGCATTCCGGCCAATGCGATCATGGCAAAAATCGCTGTCCAGATAACCCCGAACATATAGCCCGGCGGTGCCCATGCGGGCTGCTGAAGGCTGTAATACCATTCGTCCAATACGGTGATTGTGCCGCCTACGACGGCAGTGGCGAAAGCCAGCGAGCCTGCAATCACTATGGGTAAAAACGCGGCTCTGCTCATATGGTGTTTCTAGCTCTCCACCGCCTTCAAACCGAACAAATGGCCCAGATCCTTAAAGAAGATGCGGACATGCGCCATTGGATCGCGACGGACCAGTTTCTTGTTCATATAGGCTTCCCAAGTCAAGCGCTGGACATCAGGATCAGCACACATTTTCACAAAGCGTTCGCGGCGCTTGTCATTCTTGTACCAGAAATATTGCATCACGCCCAATATCCAGAAGACCCGGCCATGATCCTTCATAAAGGCCTTCCGCGCCAAACGCAGTGCGCGCGCGTCACCCGTTTTCAGGAACAGCGCAACCGCATCGGCGCTCATTCGCCCTGCCGTCATCGCATAATAAATGCCCTCGCCAGAAGACGGCGCGACCACGCCTGCAGCATCGCCCGCCAGTACAACATTGCGGCCATTGTCCCAGCGTTTTAGAGGCTTTAGCGGAATGGGAGCGCCTTCCTTGCGCACCGTTTTCCAGTGCGCCAGCCCTGTCTGCTCACGCATCAGCTGGGTGGTTTCACGTAGAGGGAACCCCTTGTCCGCACTACCCAGACCAATGCTTGCATGTTTGCCGTGCGGGAAAATCCAGGCATAGAAATCCGGCGACAAATGCCCCTGATAAAAGACATCACAGCGCGTTTCCTCATAGTCCGCGTCGATATGTTCGGGCACTTCGACAACTTCATGATAGGCGAAAACGCAAGGCACACGTTCGGCATTTTTGATACATTGCCGACCAACATTGGAGCGCGCACCATCCGCACCGATTATTGCCCGGGCGGTAACGGTCATCAACTCCGATGACCGATCAGAGCGATAAGAAAGCTCTACGATATCGTTGCTGTCATCCACCGCCTCACACCGGCCAGTCACCCGCGTTGCACCGGCAGAGGCTGCCCGATCGCGTAGCCATTCATCAAAAACATCACGGTCAACCATGCCAACATAGCCATCGCCCACGGGCATTGTGACTTTGCGGTTGGATGGCGCAATAATGCGTGCCGATTTTGCATGCGCAACAAGCAGCGATTGGGGTATCTCAAAATCCTTCAGCAATCGAGGCGGCACCGCTCCGCCGCATGGCTTGATGCGCCCTGCCTTGTCGAGCAGCATCACCCTGTGACCGGCCCGCGCCAGATCATGTGCGGCAGTGGCTCCAGATGGGCCACCGCCCACCACGATAACGTCAAAGTCGGCTTTCATGGTCATGCCTCTACTGCCTTTCTGTTGACCGTTGGACGGGCAAGGCTTGTGCCAACGGCAACGACTGCAGCGATAATGAACATTACCGCTTCAACCGCAAAAACTGTTCCAAATGCAGCAGCATCATTGCCAGCGCCGCTGCGCAACCGATCGACGATTACCGCGCCCCCAAGGCCGCCAAGCCCAAAGGCAATGGCCTGTGCAGCGCCCCATACGCCCATACGGGCGCCCTCACCGGCTGTCTTGCCATCGCTTGCCAGCCCCAGCATCGCGCCAACAGCGGCAACGGCGAAAATGCCGTTGGCAAGGCCAAGGCCAAAGACATTTGCCTTCAACGGCCAAGCCGTGCCGACCGACGCCGAAACCGAAAGGCCCGCCAGCATGATTGCTGACGCCGAGCAGCCAAGCACAATCCACAGCTTTACATTTTGTCCAAAGCGCCGTGCGTAGAGCGTGCCGCCCGCGCCGGTCAGCAGCATGCCGGCGAGTATCCCGCTATGCTGCAATCCAGCCAGTTTCGTCGATTCACCCGGCGTCATGCCAAACATAAGGCCTGCATAAGGCTCTAGGATCAGGTCCTGCATGCTGTAGGCCAGCATCGAAAGGAAGACGAACCAGGTGAAGCGATAGGCTTGCCTGTCTTGGGCGATCTCGCGCAGAACTTGGGGGAAGCTCGTTTCTCTGTCGCTGTTCCTTGGCGTCGCGACCGGCGCGCTGCCAGCCTCCAGCCCGCGCAAGGCCAGCATTGCGATGCAAAAGGCACCTAACGCCACTGCACTTGTGACCATGGCAAGCCGTACCTCGCTAAACGGATCGAGCCAGGCGCCGGAAACCCCTGCTGCAATCACAATGCCTGCGACCATCATCGTCCAGCTGATCGCAGCTGCTGCGGGCTTACGCTCTGCCGACACACGCGACGCCAGCAGCGCCAGCAATGCCGTCCCCGACATGCCAACGCCCAGCCCGATCATCGTAAAGCCGACTATGGCCAGCGCATAAGGCAGCACGCCGCCCGCTGGCATCAGCACCGTTGCATCGACGGCAATCAGCGCGCCAAATGCCAATATTCCCATGCCATAGACGATCCATGGTGATCGGCGTGCCGACTGATCCGAACGATGGCCGAAAACCGGGCGACACAACTGCACGGCATAATGCCAGGCGACCAGTGCGGCAGGCACGGCTGCGGCAATCGCATATTCCACAACCATCACCCGGTTGAGCAGCGATGTCGCCAGCATAACCATGGCGCCAATTGCTGCCTGGACAGTGCCCAGCCGGATGATGCCAAACCAGCCCAGGCCAGCTTTGGCGGCGGATTGCATGATCATATATAGCCTCCCAGGCCAAGCGCTGCGGCCAGCATGCCGAACACATAAAGCGAGACACCGCTAGCGTTATACCAGGGCGCATAACGGGCAGGGTCGCGAACCAAACGCGTCATCAGGCCAATCTGGATTGCCAGAAATATGGCCACTATTGTCGCGGACGGGATCAGTCCCTTTGCCAGCAGCAGTGCGACAACAATTGCCTGCGCCACTGCCATCACGGCACAGGCGAACAATGCGGCATTGCGCACGCCCATGACGACGGGCAAAGACCGCAGGCCTGTTGCGCGGTCGCCTGCCACGGCCTTGAAATCATTCAGCGTCATGATGCCATGCGCGCCCAGGCTGTACAGCAGCAACACAAACAGGGTGGTCGCAGTCGGCAATCCGCCCAGCATCACACTGGCCCCTGTAAACCAGGACAGGCCTTCATAGCTGAGGGCGCAAACCAATGGCCCCAGCCAGCCGCTGCGTTTGAACCGGAACGGCGGTGAGCTATAGGCCCAGCCGCAGAATAGCGCGAGGCAAGTGGCGGCAAAAACCCATGGCCCAAGGGCCGCACCCACCAGCAGGGACAGCAGGCCGCCGACAATGGCCAGCCCTACCGGCCAGCGCCCCGGCACGCGGCCAGAGGGGATCGGCCGGGCGGGTTCATTAATCGCATCAACATGCCGGTCGCACCAGTCGTTGATGATCTGGCTGGTGCCGCAGACAATGGGCCCGGTCAGCGCAATACCGGCCAGCAAAAACAGCCAGTTTTCTGCAAGCGACCCCCCGGAAGACACAACGCCGCACATAAAGGCCCACATGGGCGGAAACCATGTGACTGGCTTCGTCAATTCCACCATGTCCCGTATCGCAGGGACTGGCCGATGGAACGAGGGAAGTGCCGAGTCTGGCATAAGGGGAGGCTATGGCACTCCTGCCAGACTGTCAAATTAATTGGACATACAAAATGTCTATTTTGGCGCGTCAGCGCTGCGGCTGGCTTCAGTCTCGATCCGCCAAATTGCCAAGCCCGTGGCGGTGCAATTTTGAATAGAGGCTTTGCCTGCTAAGCCCCAATATTTCAGCGGCAGAGGCGCGGTTGTCCGATGTGTGCAAAAGGGCCGCCTCAATACACATGCGTTCTATCAGGTCGGTACTTTCCCGTACAATTTCCTTCAGCGTTTTGCGACCCACCAAGTCGGTCAACTGATCGACAGAGCGGGGAAACTGATTTCCGGATTGCGGCAAATCCCTCTCGCGCCGGCCCACGCTACGCACGGAATAGCCGTAAAGCGGTCGCTCACGCTCAATCATGATCGCAGAGATTTCGACGGGTTCTTCTCCGCCGTTCAGATCATTGACTATCGAGCTGAAATTACGGACATTTTGATGGTCGCGCAATTGTTTGCGCAGCAGCCCCAAATCGACATCAGGCCGCCCAATAAAGCGGTTGAGCGCGATGCCGGAAAGCTGCTCGGCTGAACTGGACTGAACCAATTCCGCAAACGCCCGGTTGGCGACAATAATCGATTGTTTCTCGTCAGCCAGCACAAATGCGTCAGGCATTTTTTCAACGACATCAAGGATATAGCGATCCGATTCCCGCCCAGGTGGTTGATGCGTTCCATCTTCGATGTTGATCAGCCAATATTGCTTGCCAACCTGCCGAAAGGCTGAAGCTGCGATGGTAACGGCTGCTTCGCGGCCCGCAAGGCGCACCTTTGCCGGCGACACAGCGCTGCTCACAGAAACCGCGCCCAGATAGGCAATTACCGCATCCCGATCCGCCGGCTCGATCAGGCCCAAAAAGCTTTTGCCCTCCAGCGCGCCTGGAGCGGCATCGAAAAGCGCATTGCATATCTGGTTCGCCTGGTGGACCTCATGGCTTTCAGCATCCAAGATCAGCACCGGATAAGCGATTGTATCAAACAGTAAACGATAGCGCGTTTCGGTCTGGCGCAGATGGAGATAATCGCGTTCCATTGACTGCTGGGTCTTCAGCAATCGTTGCTGCAAGGCCGACAGCGAACGAAGATCACGACCCACTGCTACCGACCAGCCACCCTTTTCAGGTCTGATCAATTGGTAGGTGACCGGAAAATCTTCTCCATCATGGATATGGTTGACCTGCCGCCAATTGCCTTTCGTTTCATTTGGGGACTGCAGTAGCTGATCGATCTTTGGTTTGCTCTCAACGGTTACAGTGTCCGCCCATTTCCGGCCGACCCATTGGTTGGCAAAGCCATGGTCACGTACGCTGACCGCGATGTCGCGAATTATGCCATTATCATCAATCGCTAGGGTAAAATCACCCGCGCAATAGGCGAGTTTGATCACGTCATTTGAGGAGAAACCGGCGAAAATGCTTTCCGGGTCGTTGAACGGAATCCGATCACCTGCGGTTGATTCAAGATTCATGGGCAGGGCAGGGTCCTAAATGAGCTGTTTGGTGTGCGCCGAATTCACCGGGATCAATTGATCAGCCAGCAAAAGTGCGGATTTGGCATCGACCGCTGTTCCGTCTGCGCCGCAAGCGTCCACTAATGCAGGGTTTTCGTTGATAAAACGCCCTCCAAGCATGATCCGGATTTGCGGGTTGCAAGATATCGCCCTTATCGTCTTAACCAAACTTGCGAGCGCCGCGGTAGTGCAGTCACAACTTACCGTCAATCCGATCAGATCAAAATATTGTTCAGCAATTTTGCTATTTAAATCCGACTGTGTCGGTTCAATCAACGCGTCAACCTGCCAACCTGCCCGCTCAAAACATTCGGCGACCATCAGACTGCCCAGGCTATGCTGCTCGCCAGGCATTGGTGCAAAGACCGCAGACCTGGTATGCGAAGAACCGCGGGCACTTGGTGGCGCACGTGATGAGAGTTCGCGCAATATTTCCTGGATCCGCCACAGGCCCATTGTTACATCGATGAAATCCCGGCTGTCATCCTCCCAATATTTTCCCATTAGGCGAGCGGCGGGGGCCAGCAGCTCTACATAAATGGTCTCAACGCTATGCCCTTCGGTAAGTTGCAGGTCGACAAAATCAAGCATTGCGCCTGCATCCTGACGCAAGCAAAGCCGGGAAAATTCGATGATTTGAGTATCTGAATATGCGATCATCTCGGGAGCATTTTTGGATGCGCACGGCTGTGCCGCACCAATGTCGTCGGTTCGCATGCCTCGGCTTGCAATTAACCGCGGGATGACGAGATTTTCAATCACGCATGAAAGTTCGTTATTGGTGTCGGCAAGGTCTGCGCTGACAAAAATCGGTTCGACATTAGAGATGCTGGAGTCCAGCGGCGCGTTGTTTTTCCTGCCGCTGCGCCAGTCTGCCAGCTTCGAACGGAGCCCGGATAGTCCAAAAGCGGTGGCCATTCTGCAGACTCTCCTCAAAGTCTGGTCGGCGTGGCATAACGTCGGCCCCACGGATGACATTGTCACCTCATGCGACTCGCAGCCTATCGCATAACAGGCCCTATAGCAAACCCTCATATGTCATATTTTTTGGACGTCTAAAAAACTTGACACTCTTGCGCTTTTCCTTCTTACTTTCAGCTGTTCCAGGAGAGGAGCAAGCGCGCTGTTCAGTAGCAGACATATCAAATCGACTGACGATTTCTCGAAAGCCGCCATAGCAGCGGCTGCTGCTGCCTATGTACCGCTGTACACGCCGGAACAGCGCCAACGCCGCGACGAGTCGCTCTGGACGCTGGTTCAGGGCATTTTGGCGCCAATCCAGTTCATGATCTTTGCCATCAGTCTGTTTCTGGTGATCCGCTTTCTTATTACGGGAGAGGGACAGGGCGCGGCTGAAATCTCGATCGTGATGAAGACCTGCGCGCTTTATACGATCATGATCACGGGCTCGATCTGGGAAAAGGTCGTGTTTGATGAATGGCTTTTCGCCAAACCCTTCTTTTGGGAAGATGTTTTCAGCATGGCAGTGCTGGCGTTGCACACGGCCTATTTGCTCATGCTTTTCAATGATTGGGGTACAGCAGCGCAGCAAATGGCCGTCGCTCTCGCTGCCTATGCCACTTACGTCATTAATGCTGGTCAGTTTTTATACAAGTTGCGCGTTGCCCGGTTGCAGGCGGTGCCAGCATGAATGCGCCGCTTCCCTTACCGGCAGAATCAGATTGCGCACCCGTTCTGAAGGAGCGTGGGCAACGCGAAGTGTTTTGCGGCCTGACAGGGATCATCTGGCTGCACCGCAAAATGCAGGATGCCTTTTTCCTCGTAGTCGGATCGCGCACCTGTGCTCATTTGTTGCAATCGGCGGCAGGAGTGATGATTTTTGCCGAGCCACGCTTTGCCACCGCGATCATGGAAGAGCGCGATCTGGCAGGGCTTGCCGATGCCAATGAAGAGCTGGACCGGATTGTCGATCAGCTTCTGGCCCGCAGGCCCGAGATAAAGACCCTGTTTCTGGTCGGCAGCTGCCCGTCAGAGGTGATCAAGCTTGATCTGGCAAAGGCGGCGCAGCGGCTGGGTGCAAAACATATGCCGCAAGTCCGCATCCTCAACTATTCGGGCAGCGGCATAGAGACCACCTTCACCGAAGGCGAGGATGCCTGCCTCGCCTCGCTGGTGCCGGTGATGCCCGCGACTGATGCGAAGAATTTGCTGATCGTCGGTTCGCTCCCCGATATTGTCGAAGACCAGTTCCGCCGTTTGTTTGCAGAGCTTGGCATTACTAATATCGGCAGCTTGCCTGAACGTGCCGTTGCCGATCTGCCGGGAATTGGCGCAAATACCCGCTTCCTGTTGGCGCAACCCTTTCTGGGTGCGACTGCGGCAGCGCTTGAAGAACGCGGTGCTGTTCGGCTGGATGCGCTGTTCCCGTTCGGGGTGGATGGCACGACCGATTGGCTGCGTGCAGCCGCCGACGCTTTTGGTGTCAGCGAGCGGCATTTTGATGCTGTGGTTACGCCTTATCAGCAACGTGCCGCCACTGCGGTCGCGCATCAGCGTGAACGGCTCGAAGGCCGCTCAATTTTCTTCATGCCGGATTCGCAGTTGGAGCTTCCTCTGGCCCGCTTTCTGGCCAATGAGTTGGGGATGGTGCTGACCGAAGTTGGCACGCCCTATTTGCACCGCCTGCATATGGCGCAGGAACTGGCAGCTTTGCCTCCCGGCACGATGCTGAGCGAGGGCCAGGATGTTGATCGCCAGCTTGATCGCGTACGCGCCACCAAGCCCGATTTGACCGTATGCGGCCTTGGTCTCGCCAATCCATTGGAGGCCGAAGGCCTATCGACCAAATGGGCGATAGAACTCGTTTTCTCACCGATCCACGGCTTTGATCAGGCGGGCGATCTTGCCGAGCTTTTTGCCCGGCCTTTGCGCCGCCGCGATATGTTGAAGGTCTAGGACGATGCAGCTTTCCGTCTGGACATATGAAGGCCCGCCCCATGTAGGCGCGATGCGCG
>CAYVQO010000002.1:17861-32423 GCA_964452835.1 uncultured Sphingorhabdus sp.
ATGCAGCTTTCCGTCTGGACATATGAAGGCCCGCCCCATGTAGGCGCGATGCGCGTGGCAACTGCGATGGAAGGCGTGCATTATCTGCTGCACGCACCGCAGGGCGATACCTATGCCGATCTGTTGTTCACGATGATCGAACGGCGCAGCAAGCGTCCGCCTGTTACCTACACCACATTCCAGGCGCGTGATCTGGGTAAGGACACAAGCGAGCTTTTCCAGACAGCAGCGCATGATGTGATTGCCCGCTTCAATCCTGATGCGATGATTGTTGGCTCTTCCTGCACGGCCGAACTGATCCAGGATGATCCCGCCGGCCTTGTTGAAAGGATGCAGCTGCCGCTGCCGGTCATTCCGCTGGAACTGCCAAGCTATCAGCGCAAGGAACATTGGGGCGCATCCGAAACATTCTACCAGATCGTCCGCACCCTGGCGGACACGGATGTTCGGGCAGTAAATCACGCCAATCGCCGCCCGCTCGTCAACCTGCTGGGTCCAACGGCTTTGGGGTTTCGTCACCGCGATGATGTTGCCGAAATCAGCCAGCTTTTGAACCGCATGGGTATTGATATCAATGTGGTCGCGCCGCTTGGTGCCACTGTTGCCGACATCAAAAAGCTGGGTGCCGCAGACCTCAATATCCTTCTCTACCCGGAAACAGGAGAGCTCGCCGCGCAATATCTGGAGCGGGAATTTCACCAGCCTATTGTGCGCACTGTGCCCATCGGTCTTGGCGCAACGCAGGATTTCATCCGCGAAGTAGCCGCATTGGCAGGGGTTGATGCAGCACCCTGGTTGACTGAGGGTCAATCGCGCATGTCCTGGTGGAGCCGCTCTATTGATTCCAACTATCTGACGGGCAAGCGCGTTTTCATTTTTGGTGACGGTACCCATGCCGTGGCTGCTGCCCGAATTGCCAGCGAGGAATTGGGTTTCAAGGTCGTTGGTCTTGGCTGCTACAACCGCGAATATGCCCGAGAGGTTCGTGCTGCTGCCAAGAAATATGGCGTTGAGCCGCTGATCACCGACGATCATCTTGCCGTTGAGGCCGCCATCGAAGCAGCCCAGCCGGAACTGGTGCTGGGCACGCAGATGGAGCGGCATATTGCAAAGCGCTTTGCCATTCCCTGCGCGGTGATTTCGTCGCCCGTGCATGTGCAGGATTTCCCGGCACGGCACAGCCCGCAAATGGGTTTTGAAGGTGCGAATGTCATATTCGACACTTGGGTCCACCCGCTTGTCATGGGGCTGGAGGAGCATTTGCTCACCATGTTCCGGGATGATTTTGAATTTCATGATGGTGCCGGTGCGTCGCATCTGGGGCCGGGGCATGCCTCTGCCGTTACTGAACCCGAACCTGCGCACAGCTCAGAAACCGTCTGGAGCGAGGACGCTGCCCGCGAACTGAAGAAAATCCCATTTTTTGTGCGCGGCAAGGCGCGGCGGAATACCGAGTTGTTTGCCTCTGAACGGGGTGTAGAAACCATCGAGCTGGCGACACTATATGAGGCGAAGGCGCATTATGCCCGGTAGTGCCCGCCTGTCTGCCACCGCTTCGGTCCGCGTCGTCATTGTCACGCTGGATAACCATCTGGCTGCTGCTGTTGAGCGGGCCAATATGCAGATGGCAGCGGATGGCATTTCCATCGGCTTTTATGCAGCTGCCGATTGGGACCGCGATCCATCCGTGCTGGAGCGCGCCAAGGCCGATATCGCAAAGGCCGACATCATCATTGCGACGATGCTGTTCCTTGAAGATCATGTCCGCGCCGTCCACCCGGCCATGCTGGCGCGGCGCGAACAGTGCGATGCCATTGTCGGGATCATGTCGGCGGCTGACATTGTGAAGCTGACGCGGCTTGGCAAATATAGCATGGACAAGCCTGCCAAGGGGCCAATGGCGCTGCTCAAAAAGTTGCGCGGTTCGTCAAAGCCCGGCGGCAGTTCTGGTGCCGGCCAGATGAAGATGTTGCGCCGGTTACCCAAAATCCTGCGCTTTGTACCCGGGCCAGCGCAGGATGTGCGCCATTATTTTCTGACGCTGCAATATTGGCTGGCGGGTAGCGACGACAATGTGGTCGATATGGTGCGCGGGTTGATAGACCGTTATGCCAGCGGGCCAAGGGCGTCGCTAAGGGGCAATTTGCCAGCGCAGGCGCCGCGCCATTATCCCGAGGTAGGGCTCTATCATCCCGATATGAAGGGCCGCCTGGGCGAGGAGCTGAGCCAGCTTCCCGCCATCAAAAATCCCAAGGGCACGGTCGGTGTGCTGATGCTGCGCAGCTATTTGCTGGGTAAGGATGCAGGCCATTATGATGGCATGATCGACGCGTTGGAGGCACAGGGGCTGCGCGTTATCCCGGCCTTTGCCAGCGGTCTTGATGCGCGCCCGGCGATCGAACGCTATTTCATGAAAGATGGAAAGGCCGTGGTTGACGCTGTGGTCAACCTGACCGGTTTCTCACTGGTTGGCGGCCCTGCCTATAATGATGTCGATGCTGCGGTTGAAACGCTCGGCCATCTTGATGTGCCCTATGTCGCAGCACATCCGATTGAATTTCAGTCGCTGGAACAATGGGGTGCGGGTCGGCTGGGGCTGCTGCCGCTGGAAACCACCATGATGATGGCGATCCCCGAACTGGACGGCGCGATCTTGCCCAGCGTGTTCGGTGGACGATCCGACGGGTCGGCAGAGGGCTGCACTGGCTGCGCCCGCAACTGCAAATTTGATGTCAGCCAGAATGTCCGTGCCATGCAAAGTTGCGCCGAACGGGCTGCAACGCTTGCGAGCAAAGTTTCTGCGCTGATTGCATTGCGCCGGGCGGAGCGGGCGAAGCGGAAGCTCGCCATCGTGCTGTTCAACTTCCCACCCAATGCTGGTGCGACGGGGACTGCCGCGCATCTGGCCGTGTTTGAATCGCTTCATGCAACGCTCCACCGTTTGCAGGCAGAGGGCTATGCGGTTGAAGCACCGGCAAGCGTTGATGATGTGCGCGACGCCATCCTTGTCGGCAATGCCGCCCAATTTGGTGCCGACGCCAATGTTGCGGCGCGGATCAGCGCTGATGACCATGTCCGCCGCGAAAAGCATCTGACAGCCATAGAGGCGCAATGGGGGCCCGCACCCGGCCGCCAGCAAAGCGATGGCTCGACCATCCATGTTCTGGGTGCGCAGTTCGGCAATGTCTTTGTGGGGGTCCAGCCAGCCTTTGGCTATGAGGGCGATCCGATGCGGCTGCTGTTTGAAGGCGGCTTTACGCCCACACACGCCTTCTCCGCCTTCTACCGCTATGTGCGGGAAGATTTTGGCGCAGACGCTGTGCTGCATTTTGGCACCCATGGCGCGCTGGAATTCATGCCGGGCAAGCAGGCTGGTCTTTCCGGCGATTGCTGGCCCGAACGACTGATCGGCAGTTTGCCCAATTTCTATCTCTACGCGTCGAACAATCCGTCCGAAGGCATTATTGCCAAGCGGCGTTCGGGTGCGACTTTGCTGAGCTATTTGACCCCGGCCTTGGCTGAGGCGGGGCTGACGCAGGGCTTTGCCGACCTTAAGGCAATGCTGGAACGCTACCGCACAACCGATGGCGATGAACGCCGCGATCTGGCGGAGATGATCCATGATAGCTGTGCCGAACTTGACATTGCGCCAGGCAATTTGGACGATCTGGCCGGGCGGCTCTATGAGATTGAGCGTGAGCTGATCCCGCACGGCCTGCATGTTTTTGGCGGCGCGATGGCGGCTGCAGAACGCAGTGATCTGATTGATGCCATGTCCGCCGCTTCACCGGATATGGACCGTGCCCAGATAGAAGCGAAGCTGGATGGCAATGATGAACTTGGCGCGCTGATCCGGGCGTTGGACGGCGGTTATGTATTGCCAGCGCCTGGTGGTGATTTGCTGAAAAACCCCGAAGTGCTGCCCACTGGGCGCAACATCCATGGCTTTGACCCGTTCCGCATCCCCAGCAAATTGGCCTGCATGCAAGGCACGCGTCAGGCAGAGCAGCTGTTGGCGCGCCATCAGGCCGATGGCAGCAATTTGCCCGAAAGCATTGCCATGGTGCTGTGGGGCACTGACAATCTGAAGAGCGAAGGCGCGCAGATTGCGCAGGCCATGGCGCTGATCGGTGCGCGTCCGCGCTTTGACGATTATGGGCGGCTGGCTGGCGCGGAATTGATCCCGCTGGAGGAATTGGGTCGTCCACGCATCGATGTGGTGGTCACGCTGTCCGGCATTTTCCGCGACCTGTTACCGCTGCAAACGCGGATGCTGGCAGAGGCAAGCTATCTGGCGACGGTTGCCGATGAAGCGCCCGAACATAATTTCGTTCGCAAGCATAGCCTGGCGCATCAGGAGGCGCATGGCTGTGATCTTGAAACCGCCAGCCTGCGGGTCTTCTCCAATGCCGAAGGGGCCTATGGCGCGAACGTCAACATGATGATTGACGGCGGCGTGTGGCAGGACCCTGACGAACTCGCCAATATGTTCGAAACGCATAAAGGCTATGCTTACGGCCGTAAAGGCGCGCCAGTGCAGCAGCGCGCCTTGTTTGAAAGCGAGCTGGCGAAAGTCGAGCTAACCTATCAAAATCTGGAATCGGTCGAACTGGGCGTCACCGATATCGATCATTATGTCGATGGCTTGGGCGGCATGTCGAAGGCCGTGGAAAAGGCGCGCGGCTCTGCGGCTCCGGTCTATGTCGTCGATGCCACGCAAGGCGACACCAAAGTGCGCACGCTGGGTGAGCAGATTGATCTGGAAACCCGCACCCGAATGCTGAACCCGAAATGGTATGAAGGCATGCTGAAGCATGGCTTTGAAGGGGTGCGCCATCTGGAAGGGCATGTCACCAATACCATGGGCTGGTCGGCCACCACCGGCAGCGTTTCTCCTTGGGTTTATCAAAAGATCAGCGAGACCTTTGTTCTTGATCCTGAAATGCGCGCCCGCTTGGCAGCGCTTAATCCCAAATCCTCGGCACGCGTTGCCGACCGGTTGCTTGAAGCCTGCGAACGCGAGCTTTGGGCACCTGATGCAGAAACTCTGGCGGCGTTGCGCGCCGCCAGCGATGACCTTGAAGACCGGCTCGAAGGGCTGGTCGCAGCAGAATGAGCGGAGAGAGAGCATGACCCTGAACCTTTTGGACACAGCTCCGCCCGATGGCGAAGGCAGCGTACAAGTGGCGCTGGACCCGAATGATAAGATCAAGGGTGCAAAGGTTTTTGCTGTATATGGCAAAGGCGGGATTGGTAAATCGACCACATCGTCGAACCTGTCAGCAGCATTTTCAAAGCTTGGGCACCGCGTGCTGCAGATTGGCTGCGATCCAAAGCATGACAGCACCTTCACGCTTACCGGAAAAATGGTGCCGACGGTGATTGATGTCCTCGAAACCGTGGATTTCCATGCCGAAGAATTGCGGCCCGATGATTATATGTTTGAAGGCTATAATGGCGTGATGTGCGTTGAGGCAGGCGGTCCGCCCGCTGGCACGGGCTGCGGCGGCTATGTCGTGGGGCAAACGGTCAAGCTGTTGAAACAGCATCATTTGCTTGAAGACACTGATGTGGTCATTTTCGATGTGCTGGGCGATGTCGTCTGTGGCGGCTTTGCCGCACCCTTGCAGCATGCTGATGCTGCAATCGTCGTCGCTGCCAATGATTTTGACAGCATCTTTGCCATGAACCGCATTGTCGCGGCGATCAACGCAAAGGCCAAAAATTACAATGTCCGGCTGGCTGGGGTGGTAGCAAATCGCAGCCGGGACACCGATGAAATCGACCGGTTCAGTGATGCCATTGGCATGCGGCGTCTGGCGCATTTTGCCGATCTGGATGCCATTCGCCGTTCGCGCCTTAAAAAATGCACCCTCTTTGAAATGGAGGATAGCCCGGAGGTCGAGCAGGCTAGGGCAGAATATATGGCGCTTGCCAAAAAGCTTTGGGACGGTGTCGATCCGCTGGATGCAAAGCCAATGAAGGACCGGGAAATCTTTGATTTTCTGGGGTTTGAATGATGGACAGCAGCCTCGCCTCGACCAGCTATCAACAAAGCCGCACCCGGCTTGAGACCTATTTTGACAAAACCGCACGCAAGGCATGGGAGGATCTGACATCCGACGTGCCCGTTAGCGGTATCCGGGCTACGGTCCGCGCCGGCAGGGATGCCATGCGTGAGCTGCTGCTCGCAACGCTGCCGGCAGACATGACGGGCCAACGGCTGCTTGATGCTGGCTGCGGCACAGGGGCCCTCGCCATTGCGGCGGCAGAACGCGGCGCGGAAGTGGTTGCCATTGATGTCTCGCACGGCCTGATTGACGTCGCGCAACGGCGCGCTCCATCCGGCCTGTCGATTGATTGGCGCGTTGGCGATATGCGCAGCCACAGCCTTGGTATCTTCGATCATGTCGTGGCGATGGATTCGCTGATCCATTATGACGACAGCGACATTGTCGGCGTGCTGAAGGCATGGAGCCAGCGGACCAGTCATATCGCTTTCACCTTTGCACCGGGCACGCCGCTGCTCCGCACCATGCACATGGTGGGCAAGATATTCCCGCGTAGTGACCGGTCACCTGCGATCAAGCCGGTGTCTGAGACACGATTGTCGCATCACATAAGGCATTCGCTCCCCAATTGGCGGATTGATTTCAGCCAGCGCATCTCCAGCGGTTTTTACAAATCGCAAGCCATGGGGATCAGTTGCTGATGAGCCAGCGCATGCCTCCTTCGACATTTTGGCAGGCCGTGGGAACGCGGTTTCTGCCATTTGCCGATGCGGCAAGCGCAGAGCTTCCCTTGGCCCGCCTGTTGCGACTGGCCCTGTTTCAGGTGAGCGTCGGAATTGCAGTCGTGCTGCTGAACGGCACGTTGAACCGCGTGCTGATCGTTGAGATGAATACACCGACATGGATCGTGGCATTGATGATTGGCATTCCGCTGATCATCGCGCCCTTCCGCGCATTGATCGGTTACCGGTCAGACACGCACCGTTCGGTTCTTGGCTGGCGGCGGGTGCCCTATATCTGGTTTGGGACGCTGGCGCAGTTTGGCGGCTTGGCAATCATGCCCTTTGCGCTGATCCTGCTGACGCGGGGCGACACATTTGCGCTGGGCGTCGCCGCATCCTGCCTTGCCTTTTTGCTGACGGGTGCCGGCATGCACGTCACCCAGACCGCCGGGCTTGCCCTTGCAACAGACATTGCGCCGGACGACAAGCGGCCACGCGTTGTGGCTCTGCTCTATATGATGCTGCTGGTCGGCATGATGCTGGCCGCTTTCTCTATCGGCAATTTGCTCGCTGATTTCACTGCGACCAAATTGATTCAGGTCATTCAGGGTGCCGCTGCATTGACCATGGTCCTGAATGTCATTGCATTGTGGAAGCAGGAAGCGCGCAATGCGGCGCTGACCACTTCTACCAAGGCCGATCCCGCCTTTGCCGAGATCTGGGCGAGCTTCACCGCACAGCCGCATGCCCGGCGCCTGCTGCTGGCCGTAGGGGTCGGCGCGATGGCCTTTGCCATGCAGGATGCGCTGCTGGAACCCTATGGCGGGGAGATTTTGGGCCTTTCGGTTGGATCGACCACGGCACTGACGGGGGCTTGGGCCATGGGCGCAATGATTGCCTTTGCCTATAGCGCCAGGCAGTTGGTCGGCGGAGCTGATCCGCTGCGGCTCGCCGGGCTTGGTGCCGTCGCTGGAATCAGTGCGTTCCTGATGGCACTGTTTGCCGCGCCACTGGCGTCGGTGCCTCTCCTCTATGCCGGGGCAACCATGATTGGTTTTGGCACCGGGCTGTTTTCCGTGGGCACCATGATCGCGGCCATGAACCTTGCGCAAAGGCAGAATGCAGGCCTCGCGCTTGGTGCCTGGGGTGCGGTGCAGGCGAGCTGTGCAGGACTGGGTGTCGCCATGGGCGGCCTGATCCGCGATGGCATGGCCCATGCCGCGTTGAATGATGCAATGGGCGCGACGCTGGCTGGCCGGGCAACCGGTTATGGCACGGTATATCTGATTGAAATCCTGATGCTGCTGCTTGCGCTGATAGTGCTGGGGCCAGTGACGGGGCTGCACAGAAATTATGGCATCAATGACAAGAAAGGTTTCGGGTTGAACGAGTTTCCAACCTGAATTGAAGGGCAGGAGAGCGAAGATGGACGACGTGAAAATTGTTGGCACGCTGGACGTGACCGAACTGGTATTTTTGACCTTTGTATTATTCTTCATAGGGCTGATAATCTATTTGCAGCGTGAGAGCCGCCGCGAAGGCTATCCGCTGGAAGATGAAGCGACGGGCCGCGTCGATACACCCGGTGGCGTGCTGTATCAGGCATCGCCAAAGACCTTTAAAATGCCCTTTGGCCGCCCGGATATCACGGTGCCCAATGGCAAGCGGGATGCGCTGGACATGCCGTGGAAGCGGACCTTTGCTTCCCCCGGTGCACCTTATTATCCAACGGGCAATCCGTTGGTGGACGGCATTGGTCCGGCAGCATGGGCGGACCGTGCCAAACATACCGATCTTGATGCCGAAGGCCGCGACCGGGTTGTTCCAATTGGCATGACCGAACATATTGCCGTCCACGCCCGCGATGCTGACCCACGCGGGATGACGGTGATTGCGGCGGACGGCGCTGTGGCTGGCACGATCAGCGACCTTTGGGTTGACCGGGCAGAGCATCAAATCCGTTATCTGGAAGTCGATTTGGGCAAGAAGAAAGTGCTTGCGCCCATGGCTATGTCCAAGGTGCTGGGCAAAAAGCGGCAAGTGGTGATTGATGCCATCAACGCATCCGATTTCGCTGCTGCACCTGTGCCAGCGGACAAGGGCAAGATCACCTTCTACGAGGAAGAGCGGATCGTTGCCTATTTTGGTGGCGGTTACCTCTATGCCAATTCGGCGCGGCAGGAACCGCTGATATGAGTGAATATGGTCATGAGCCGGTTCGCGGCCTGCCCGGCCTGCTGCCAGCGGGGGAGCATATCCTCTGGCAGTCGGCGCCGGACTGGAAGCAGATGGTTCTGAATGCACTGCACATCAGGCTGGCTGCGCTTTATTTTGCCTTGATTGTTGGATGGGCCGTGCTGACGGGTGATTTTGCGACGGCTACGGGCGTTTCCATGCTGGGTGCCGTTGCGATCGGATTGTGCATTGCCTTTGCCTGGGGCGTCAGCCGGACGACTCTGTACACACTGACCAACAAGCGCATTGTTCTGCGTATTGGCGTTGCCCTCAACAAATGCATCAACCTGCCCTTGGCGGAAATTGAAACCGCTGACCTGAAGATGCTCGGCGACGGTCATGGCAATATTGTCCTTTCGCTAAAGGGTGCGCCACGGTTGGGTTACATACTGCTTTGGCCGCATGCCCGTTCGCTGCGCTTTGTGCGCCCAAAACCGATGTTGCGTGCGGTTCCAGACGCAAGGGACTTTGCACAATTGCTCTTCAAAACGACGCAAAAGCTGCAGGCCGTCGCGCCCAAAGAAGCCCCTATCAGCCGCGTTCCCGATGGCCCCTTGGTTGGAGCGACCGCATGAGCCATGCCCATCATCATGATGACCCCACGGTTCCAAAACCAGCATTGATTGGGGTTGCTGTGTTGCTGGCTGCGACCATGGCGTTGACGGGTGCCGTCAGCCTTGGCCTGTTGCCGCAGTCGGCCAATCCATCAGCCAGCCGTGCAGCGCAAAATATTGGAGCAGCGCAGGAGCGGATGCTGTATTTTGCCGATCAGACCGATGGCACCGTGTTGATTAGCGATGCCAGCACCGGCCAGAGCCTTAAAACCATCGGTTTTGGCGAAGGTGGCTTTGTGCGTGCAACCATGCGCCGCTTGGTCAAGGCGCGCCGGGCTACGGGCATTGGTTCCGCACAGCCGTTCAAACTGGTGCGGTGGGAAAATGGTGCGCTTTCGCTGATGGATCCTGCCACGGGGAAGCAGGCGGAAATCTATGGCTATGGCGCCGATCATGTCCGCGCCTTTGCCGAATTGCTGGAGCAGCCTTCCTCATGACGCGGCTCTTTTCAACAGAGGTTTTTGAAACCCCTTGCCGGATAGAGATTGAGCAGTCTCCGGAACATTTTCATGCGCATGTTGAATTGGCTGGCAATATTGAAATCCAGCCCGGCGATCAGGTGCGGGTGCATGGCGGCCCGATCATGGTCGGTTTTGGGGAAAAACGCGTTTTTGATCGCAATGCAACGGTGCGGCGCGCGGGCCTGCTGCGTCGCGCATGGACACGCTTTGCCAGCAATTTTGAATTGGCTGAGCTTTATGAAGTCAGCTTTACGCCAGGGAGGCTATGATGAACGCCTATAGCAAAATCGACAAACCGCTTGCAGCGCAGCATGATACTTTGGCGATTGCGCGGCAGGAAACGGTTCTTTCTCCCCGTTTTTACACCACCGATTTTGACGCCATGGATAGGCTCGATGTGTCCCCCGTCCGTGCCGAGTGGGAAGATTTGATGGCCGAGATGGAGGAAGACCGCAACAAGCGCCATTTCCGCAAGACCGAAGCATTTGAAGGCGTGATTGCAAAGCTGGAGCCTGAATTGCAGGCCGAATTTGTCGATTTTCTCGCCAGCTCGCTGACCAGCGAATTTTCCGGCTGCATTCTCTACGCTGAAATCGCCAAGCGCACCAAAAACCCGGACATGAAGCGGCTGTTCAAGCTGCTGGCCCGCGATGAAAGCCGCCACGCCGGTTTCATCAACGAAACGCTGAAGGGGGAAGGCATCGGCATTGATCTGAGCTTTTTGACGAAGACGAAGAAATATACTTTCTTCAAGCCAAAGTTCATTTTCTATGCCGTCTATCTTTCCGAAAAAATTGGCTATGCCCGCTATATCACCATCTACCGCCATCTGGCCCGCAACCCGGCGAATAAATTCCACCCGATTTTTGATTGGTTCGAAGATTGGTGCAACGATGAATTCCGCCATGGCGAAGCTTTTGCGCTGCTGATGCGGGCAGACCCGAAGCTGTTGACGGGTTTGAACAAATATTGGATTCGCTTTTTCCTGCTTTCGGTTTACGCCACCATGTATGTGCGCGACCATAATCGGCCGGTTTTCCACCGTGCGCTGGGAGTGCATCCGGCCGATTATGGCTATGATGTCTTCAAAATCACGACGCAGATCAGCCGTCAGGTCTTCCCCATTGAGTTGGACACCGACGATCCACGGTTCCGCAAGGCGATGGAAGCCTTGCGGATGGCCTCCGTAGCTATCGAAGATGCCAAGGCAAAGGGCGGCCTTGCCGGTGCCGTGGGCCGCATAGCCAATATGGCCAAGGCAGGCTTTGCCTTTGCCCGGATGTATTTCCTGAAGCCACGCGCAAATGCCTTGCCCGCAACCGTCAGGCTGTCGCCTGCATGGTAAATGGCAGCAGCCTTGTCCTGCCGTTCATGGTGGTGATTGCGCTCTGGTTTGTGAGTACGGGGCTTGTTGCCGCGATTAATCACCGGATGCGAGCGTCCTATGGTGGCGCGCTGTTCATTGCCTGCGCCTGTGCGCTGTTCGGGCTGGGGCTGGTGGTAATGACCGTGCATTCCAATGCTGTCTGGGCGACCTACGCGTCCTTCCTTGGCGGTCTGTTGATCTGGAGCTGGCATGAAATCAGTTTCCTGACCGGGGCTGTTGCGGGCTCGCATCGCGATCGCTGCCCTGAAGGGGCCAGCCGGTGGCGGCGCTTTGGTTTGGCGACAATGGCATTGATCCATCATGAAGTGGCCTTGGCCATGACCGCGGGGCTGCTCCTGTCGCTGGCGGCAGTTACGGCCAATGGAACCGGGGCCTATGCCTTTGCCCTGCTGCTGATCTTTCGCCTGTCATCAAAGCTGAACATCTACCACGGTGTGCCAAGCTTTAGTGATGAGCTGCTGCCTCGCCATCTGGATTATCTGAAAAGCTATTTCGGGCCCAAAAAGCTGCGTCCGGCTTTGCTGCTGTCGATAGCTTTGATCGGCGCCATTGGCATTTACTTTGCGCAAATCGCCCTTGCGGCAACTACTGCCGCTGCGACCGTGCAGGCCAGTCTACTGGGCTGTCTCTGTTTACTGGCGGCGCTTGAACATTTGTTCCTGGCAATACCATTTCGCGATTCCGCGCTGTGGAGCTGGGCACTGGATAGCACTTCAAACAAAACAAGATAAGACGAGAGGAAACAGGGCATGGACTATCAGGCATATTTCGGAGAGCAGCTTAGCGCTGTGCGCGAAGAGGGCCGTTACCGGGTGTTTACCGAAATAGAGCGCAAAGCTGGATCATTCCCGCATGCCACGCGCTATGTTGATGGCGGAACCACCGACGTTACGGTGTGGTGCTCGAATGACTATCTGGGCATGGGGCAGCATCCCAAAGTGCTTTCGGCCATGCACAAGGTGCTGGATGAATGCGGTGCCGGGGCAGGCGGCACGCGCAATATTTCCGGCACCAACCACCACCATGTTTTGTTGGAGGCCGAACTGGCGGACTTGCATCATAAGGAAGATGCGCTGCTCTTTACCTCTGGCTATGTGTCCAACTGGGCGGCGTTGGGGACGCTGGCCGCAAAAATTCCCAACTGCATGGTGCTTTCCGACGCTCTCAATCACGCTTCAATGATCGAAGGTATCCGCCACAGCCGCGCAGACCGGATGATCTTTGAGCATAATTCACCCGAAGATCTGGATCGCAAATTGTCTGATCTGGATCCGTCGCGGGCAAAGCTTGTCGCTTTTGAAAGCGTATATTCGATGGACGGCGACATTGCTCCTATCGCGGAAATCATTGAGGTCTGCGAAAAGCATAGCGCGATGAGCTATATCGATGAAGTGCATGCCGTTGGCCTTTATGGTCCGCGTGGCGGCGGTGTTGCCGAGCGTGAAGGGCTGATGGACCGGATCACAGTGATCGAAGGGACGCTGGGCAAGGCCTATGGCGTTATGGGCGGCTATATCGCAGCCAGTCGTGATCTGTGCGATTTTGTCCGCACCTTTGCCAGCGGTTTCATTTTCTCAACCGCATTGCCGCCCGCCGTTGCCGCAGGAGCGTGCGCCAGCATTCGCCATTTGAAGGATAGCCAGGCTGAACGCGAACGGCATCAGGACCGGGTCGCCAAAGTGCGCGGCGCGCTTGACCGCATGGGCATCCCCCATCTGCCAAACCCCAGCCACATCATTCCGGTGATGGTGGGCGATGCGCATAAGTGCAAATTTATCAGCGACTGGCTGATGGATAATCATGGCATTTATGTGCAGCCGATCAATTATCCAACTGTCCCGCGCGGTACAGAGCGGTTGCGGATTACGCCATCACCGGTGCACAGCGATGGCGATATTGACCGGCTGCTGCGTGCGCTGAGCGAAATCTGGTCGCAGTGCGAGCTGGCGCGGCGCGATATCGCTGCCTAAAAAGGCTGCTTTGCCAAAATAAAAAAGGCCGGGGTGACCCGGCCTTTTTGCTAACAGTGATCAACTGCCTCAGGCTGGATTTTCCAGATAGGCGATCAGGTCGGCACGCTTCTGTGCGTCCGGGATACCTGCGAAGATCATCTTGGTCTGCGGAATCACGCGCTGCGGCTTTTCCAGATATTGGAACAGTTTTTCCTTGCTCCAGGTAATGCCGCTGCCCTTGTTGGCAGGCGAATAATTGAAGCCGGCAACGGTCCCGGCGGCGCGACCGATGATGCCATTCAGCGACGGTCCGGTCTTGTTCACGCCAGCATCGGTGACGTGGCAGGTGCGGCACTGCGCAAACACGATCTTGCCCGCAGCCGCATTGCCTGTGAAGCTGGCGAAGGTGGTGCCGTCCAATGTTGCCACATCGGCTGCAGCTGGCGCGCCTGCCGGAGCGGCAGGAGCAGCGGCGGGCGCAGCAGGGGCTGCCGCAGGTGCAGCGGCGGGGGCGGCTTCAGCGGTTTTTTCCGGTTCGCTGCTTTCGGAGCCGCCGCCAGAACAACCCGCGAGCAGTGCCGATAGGGCCACTACGCCAGCCAATGTCTTGGAATTAATCATAATCTCTCCTCACCTCTTCATTTTCCCGAAATGGAGATCAAAGTTTGTCAAACTGGATGCAGAAAATACCCGAAAATCCGGGCTTTGCAAGGCCAATATGGCGTAGATTCACCGGTCCGCAATACGGGAATTTTCCTCGACACCGTCCATCAACACCTTGTGGCGAAGGCGTCGGACCAAAAGATAAATGCCGATAATCACGGGCAGGGTAATGGCGCCTACAAAAAGGTCGCTTGCCGAACCAGATGGATAGGCCACTGCCCCCTTTGCGACGAAGGCAAAAAGGCCGACAAGATAATAAGCGGCAGCGATAACCGACAACCCCTCCACCAGCGTTTGTAGCCGTAACTGCAATTGGGTCGACCGCTCCATGGATTGCATCAGCTGGAGATTCTGTCCCTTTATCCGGCTGTCGATCCGGACATCGAGCGTATGCATCACACCTGATATGCGTTCGGCAATGCCGCTAAGCCGCTGGCGAAAAACATTGCAGGTGCGCGATGCAGGTACCAGCCGCCGCTCGGTAAAGTCGGTAAGGCTTTGGTAGTTGGCGACACTT
>CAYVQO010000002.1:32523-45743 GCA_964452835.1 uncultured Sphingorhabdus sp.
AGGTACCAGCCGCCGCTCGGTAAAGTCGGTAAGGCTTTGGTAGTTGGCGACACTTTGCACATCCAGCGCCTCAAGCCGGTCTGCCGCAACCTCGGCATAGGCGGTGGTTGCGCTCAGGCGAAAGCCAGTCGCAGAACGGATCAGCTCCAGCTGCGATGAAATTTCGGCCAGTTCGTTCAGCGATGTTTCATCGTCCTGATCGGCCTGCGCAACACGCTTGGCATGCTCGGACAGCTTCCGTTCCAGCTCGTCAAGCCGGGGCCCATATTCCTGTACAGTCGGGAAACCGAGTAGCGCCAAATTGCGGTAATTGCCGAGCTCTTGCAGCCTTTGGACAATCCGTCCGCGCTCATGATCGCCCACTTCGCCTGCGCTTACCAGCAAACGTCCATAGCCGTCTTCATGGATGCCGAAATCGGACCATATCCTGACCCCGGCATTGACATCGCAGCATACCATTTCATCCGGCAATATGCCGAGCCGTCGAAGCTGTCCGTCTATGTTAGTCATGTCCGGCACCACAAAGACGCGCGTTGCGCGAACAACCGCGCCCGGCCATTGCTCCAGCCAAAGGATATAGGGCGTGCGCACAGCCTCTGGTACATCATGACCAAATATCAGCGTGATGGTACTTGCCTCTGTATGGCGCTCCCACAAGAAATAGATGCTGTTATTTAACCGACCAGAGCCGTGTCTGGGTGCTAGGCTCCATTCGTCAAATGGTGGTGTTTCCGCGATCAACCACTGGTCTTCGGCTGCTCGTTCGTGTGGCTCCAACAGCCGCACTGCCTGATAGATGTTGCAATGATTGCTGACCGGCGCAAAGCGCCGCAAATGCATCTCGTTAACGGCCCAGCGGCGCAGCGGATGTTCAGCAAAAGCCATGGGCAACAATCCTATAAAATCAACCGGAAGTCCAGCTAATCCGGCCACTAGGACGTCGCGAATTTATTGGTGCGTACCCCGAGCCACATGCTGTCCAGGCGCCTGAAAAAAAGGCAAGGCCGCAAGCATGCTAATCAGCAGAGGATAGGCAAAATATAATATGCCATCATAAAGCGCATAGCCTCCCAATGCACATAGCAGCGCTGCATGAAACCGGCCATTTCTGGTTGCGAAAAATGCCCTGTGTCGGGCGAAGATGGGGACGATGGCTATGGCAATAGCGGCAGAACCTAATATGCCGCACGCATGCAAAAGCTGGAGCGGATAGTTATGCGGGTGAAAAAAGACCTCACCGCTGATCGGTTCAAATTGCGAAAACTGATTCACACCCCAGCCGAGCCACGGCCTTTGCGCTATATGTTCGATAGTCCCGCGCCACAATTCGACACGGCCCGAACTTATGTCGGCTGCACCCGGCCCATTCAGATCAGCGGCGCCAAAGGCCTCCGCAGGTCCGAATGCGGTGATCGGGGCTGGAATAATGCTCGTCGCAACAAATGCCGTCCCGATCGTGGCAATTGTGTACACTGATATGAAACCGCGTTCCTGCTTTTGGATAAGCAACAATATTCCCACCAGTAATATGCAAGCCAGAACAGGGCCGCGTGACCCCGACCATAAAGGCAGCATCATCCCCAGCGCGCCAAATGCCACAGGCAGCAGAAGCCGCCGCCAATTTGCGCCACGATTATCAATTGTCAGGCAGCCAGCAATGCCTGCTGCAAAAGCGGCAAAGCCCAGAAAGGCGACGTGACGGATATTGTTGAAGCCGGGCAGATGTTCGCTCCATTGTCTGTCAACCAGTTGGTTCGCCAGAATATAGCAAAGATAGACGACACCATAGCCAAGGACTCCCACGCCGATCATCGTCCATGCTTTTGCTTGAAAATCCGTCACTTGCTGGTGCGGCAGACTTGCCAGCGCCAAGGCGACCAGCCCCAGCATCAGCAACCGCAACAGGCCAAGCGATGCCAATATGTAATCATTGCCGGGTTGGAAGGTCACAATCAGCATTATTGGCAGAAACAATGCCAGCGCCCATTTCGTCATGCGCGGAAGGCCTTGCCAGCCCGTGCGGATAGAGCCTCCTGCTCGCAATAGCAGCAGAATAATGCAGGCTTCGATCGCCGGT
Organism: uncultured Sphingorhabdus sp.; assembly: GCA_964452835.1. Lineage (GTDB taxonomy): Bacteria > Pseudomonadota > Alphaproteobacteria > Sphingomonadales > Sphingomonadaceae > Sphingorhabdus_B. The sequence continues at coordinate 34,601 of CAYVQO010000002.1, forward strand.
ACTATCAAGGCCTGTGACCGTATGAATATCTGCCAGCCGGTGGGCCAGGGGGAAAATGTCAGTGGTGCCGCCGCCATGAACAACGGCATCATGCCAACGAGCACAGCGGCCAACCACAGGTTGTTGGCCCGGCTTTTTCTGGTGTCTTTCCCGCCCATCACGCTGCGCTTAGCCGCCTTTTTGCCTAACGGGAAGCAAAGTGGTCACTGCATGCTACGTCCTGACCCTAGGGTTCAGGTAGTTTTTCCAGAAACTGCAATAGCGCGGCATTGACCAATTCCGGCTTTTCCATCGATGCCCAGTGGCCCACGCTCGGCAAGGTCAATATGTCGAGCTGATCCGCATAATCGGGCATTTTCTGCAGGAATGATGGGACAAAGGTCTCGTCCTTCTCGCCCCATAATAGCAGCGCAGGTATTTTTATCGGGCGGTTGTGGCGCGGCCAGCGATCTTTGTCCGATATCTTCCCAAAGTCTGCAATATTGGCGCGGTACCAGTTCATTCCGCCATTCATCGCCAGCGGATCGCTCACGGCGCGTTCGAATAATTTGGCTTCTTCAGCATTCAACGCGCCGCTTTCAAGCAACCCGGCATAGGCCGATTTGGCGATTTGTTTGCCAAGTCCGCCTGTCCTTATGTCATCAAGTGACAGCGTGCGGAAACGTTGCATATATTGCGAGCGTGCTTGCTGTTCAGGATCAAGGCGGGCGAGTTCAAGGAACAGATTATAGGGTGGGGCGCTGAGCCCAATTACGCCGCGAAGGCGTTTGGGATGGGCTTGCGCATAGGCAAAGGCGAGCGCGGCACCCCAATCATGCCCTGCCAGGATAAAGGGTTCCCCGCCGTTCAGATAGCGCGCCAGTTCGTCCAGTTGCTTGGCGAGGTTTTTGATTCGGTACGGCTCAAGCCGATCGGGCTTTCCCGATTGCCCCGTACCCAATGCCGTAACGGCGATGACGCGGTAGCGTCCCTTCAGCACCTCCATCTGGTCGAACCAGCTATACCAGCCAGAAGGAAAGCCATGGTAGAAAATGATGAGTGGCCCTTCACCGGCTTCGACATAGTGCAGCCTTGTATCGCCCTTGCCGAACCAAGCTTCGGTGTATGCCAGATCTCCGGTGCGGTGCCGGTTGGCATAGTCGACGAACGCGTCATTGGGCGCCTGTTCGGCCCGAGCCGGGTTTTCGACAAGCATGAGGACAATTAGCACAAGCGCGCACAGCAGCTTCATGACGATGGGCTAGCCACTATTGTAGTTTCCGTCAATAAGAGCTAAATCTTTGGCAAGGAGAGTGTAGGCCAAAATGCATATTCGCTTAGCATTGCCGCTACTAATCATGGCAGTCGCGCTGGCTGGTTGCAACGCGCAGCAAGGTCTTTCCGATGCCGAAATTTCGCGGGCTGGAAAGCTTTACGAGGCCAATTGTGCCGCCTGCCATGATGTAGATGGCAGCGGTGCACCCAATCGGGCAGCGCTGGAGGCCCGCAAACCCGCAGCGATTCTGGCATCGCTCGAAACCGGATTGATGCGCGAGCAAGGCAAGGCTTTACAGCCTGACGAACGCAAATTGCTTGCCGACTATCTGGGTGCGAAAAGCGTGAAGGTGGCCGGCAAGATGTGTGATGGCACATTGGCACTGTCCGCGCCGCTGTGGAACCGCTGGGGCAATGGCATAGCCAATAGCCGGTTCCAGCCTGTGGCAAAGGGCGGGATTACCCCGGAAAATGTGGGCAGCCTTGAGCTGAAATGGGCCTTTGCCTTCCCGGATGCTGCCCGCGCTCGTTCGCAACCGGCAGTGACCAAAGAGGCCATTTTCACAGGCAGTCCCGATGGCCGCGTCTATGCGCTTGATCGCGACAGCGGCTGCATATGGTGGACCTTTGACGCCGAAAGCGAAGTGCGTAGCGCCCCCACGCTGGGCGAGGATGGCCAACTCTATTTCGGCGATTTCAATGCCAACATGTACGCCGTCGATGCACAAAGCGGGAATCTTGTCTGGAAGGTGTCGGTAAAGGATCATCCCGCAGGCACCATCACCGGCTCGCCAACACTACATGCTGGACGCCTTTATGTGCCAATGTCCTCAACCGAAGTCATCAGCGCGATGAAGGCGGAATATGAATGCTGCAGTTTCCGGGGCGGCGTGACGGCGCTCAATGCCAAAGACGGCGCGAAACTGTGGCGGATGCACACCGTCGATGCCGCCAAACAGGCAGGTGTTGATACCAAAGGCCAGCCAGCCTTTGGTCCATCGGGCGCCCCGGTTTGGTCGCCGCCAACGGTCGATGCGGAGCGCGGGCTGCTCTATTTTGGTACCGGGGAAAACTATTCGTCACCAGCTTCGGCGATGAGCGATTCGATCATTGCGGTGGAACTTGCCACGGGCAAAGTCCGCTGGTGGCAGCAGACGATTGCCAATGATGCGTGGAACGCCAGCTGTGAAAGCTTCAGCGACGGCGTGAATTGCCCGCGCGAAAATGGTCCTGATCTGGATTTCGGCGCGCCGCCGATATTGACAAGGCTGGCCGATGGCCGCGACATCATCCTTGCCGGGCAGAAATCGGGCATGGTCTTTGCGCTTGATCCCGACAATGGCGGGCGCATTTTGTGGAAGCAGCGGGCGGGTGCGGGCGGCTTCAATGGCGGTATCCATTGGGGCATGGCAAGCGATGCAGCAGCGCTCTATGTCGGGATTGCCGATACACCCGGCAACAAGGGTGCCGTAGGCCCGCGTCGTCCCGGCATCCATGCCTTTGACCTTGCCAGCGGAAAGCCGCTGTGGAGCCGGATCGAACCCTTTACGTGTAAAGAGCGCAAGTTCGAATGCGAAACCGCAATGTCTGCGCCGGTGACAGCAACCGACGGCATTGTCTTTGGCGGCGCGCATAATGGCTTGCTGCGCGCTTATTCGACCAGGGACGGGGCGATCCTTTGGAGCTTCCACACAAAGCGCGATTTTACCACAGTCAACGGCGTAAAAGGCTATGGTGGCTCCATCGACTCGGCCGGGCCAGTGCTGGCCGGCGGGCTGCTGATCGTCAATTCTGGCTATGACAAATTTGGCGAGATACCGGGCAATGTGCTGCTGGTGTTCGGGCCAAAGAAGGGGAAGTGATGAAGCGCCTTGCCGCTTTTGCCGCCTTGGCATTGATTCTTACTACCACTGCCAGCGCACAGGGCAGCGGTGTTGCGGGCCAGCTTGATAGCGCACATGTCAGCGGCATCCGCCATATTGGCATCACCGTGTCGGACATTGACGAAAGCATCGCCTTTTACAGTAAGGCTGTGCCGTATAAGGTGCACCGGCGCTATACCGTACAGGCCTCTGCTTTCCCAAAGGAACTGGTCGCCAACCACAAGGGGAAGGTAGACATTGCCCTGATCGAACTGCCGACCGGCTTTTTGCAACTGATGGATTTTGATCCGGATCGCGCCGCCCTCCCCAATGTCCGCCCGGTCATTGGACCGGGCTATACCCATATCTGCTTTCAGTCCTCGTCAAAGGCTCCGGCGATCAAGCGCTTCATCGATGCGGGGCTGGTCATCATCTCGCGCTTTGGCCGCGCCGATGGTGTCGACATTGGCGGCTACGGCGTCCGCTATGCCTATGGCACTGATCCTGATGGCATCATGATCGAGAATGAATCGCTCGATGCGCCCAAACGCAGCGAAGCGGCATGGGTGACGCACATTGCCAACACCGTGCATGATCGTGATGCCATGCTCGCCTTTTACGAAAAGCTGCTGGGCATCAAGCCGCACCGGACGATTGAACAGGAAAATCGGCCACGGCTGGACGATGTCGCCGGGATCGACAATCTCTCCATTCGCGGCGGCTGGATTTCGGTCGGCAATATGGACTTGGAGGTGTGGGAATATGTCCGCCCGCGCACGCCCGCACCTGCCGGTTTCCGCAAACTGGACGAGATTGGCTATAACAGCGTGGTGTTTGAAGTAACCGACCTGAAGGCCGCGACCCGGCGGATGAAGGCGCAAGGGATAACACTGGTCGGCCCCGCGACGTCCGTAGGCGGTTGGAAAGTGCAGCATGGCTATGATCCGGAAGGTAATATTTTCGGCGTGGCGGAGCGGGCAGGGGCGAAGGCCGTAGAATCGGTTGCCCAGCGGGGCCGGGCCGGGGGCTGAATTTTCAACTTTTGCAGGGCTGAAATTCTGATAACGATTGGCTATGGGGAGTGTTGCAACTGCTACGCGCAAACGATTGTCGCCCGAGGCGCGCCGGGCGCTGATCCTTGATTGCACAGCCGATATTGTCGCTCGGGACGGTGTGGCGACGCTCAGCATGGAGAGCATTGGCAAAGAAGCCGGTATCAGCAAGTCATTGGTTTATGCCTATTTCCCCAACCTCACAGCCTTGTTGCGCGAATTGTACCAGCGCGAGATGCGGCGGCTACGGCGACGGCAGGCAGAGGTAGCGCAAAGTCCTGCAAGCTTTGAGGAATTGGTGCGCTCAGTCACCCATGCCTATTTGCAGTATATTGACGAACGCGGTCTCATTATTGAGCGGCTTCAGGCCGAGCCCAGCGTGTCGGAGCATCACGACCCCACCGATTTCAACCGCGATCTGGCAGTGGATTATCTGACCGATATTGTCCTGCGCTTTTACAAACTACCACGCCCTATTGCGCGGGCGGCGACGGACATATCCTTTGGCCTTCCCGCTTCCGCAGGCTCCTATCTGCACCGCCATGATCTGGATGCCAAGACTCTGGAGGATCTGACGGTAACTATGGTGCTCGGAACCTTCCATGATCTTGAAAGGCAGTTTGGCAAGATGCGTTAGAGCGGGAAGATTGTGTGTCCGCCATCAAGTACCAGGCACTGGCCAGTCATAAACCGGCTTTCCGGGGAGGCCAGATAGACCGCAATGCCCTCCATATCTTCTAGCCGACCAATTTCGCCAGAGGCGGCGCGGCGTTTGGCTCCATCCTGAAAATATTGCGGGGTATCCAGTGACAATTCGGTTTCGATAAAGCCGGGCAATATGGCATTGGCCTGAATTCCGGCACGGCCATATTCAATCGCCAGCCCACGCACCAGCCCCTGCACCGCTGCCTTGGTCGTGGAATAGGGCGCAGCCATGGGAATGCCCATCAGCCCTGCTATTGACGATGTAACGATCAGTTTACCCGGTGCCTTGCGTTCCAGCCAATGGGCAATAGCGAGTTTGAATGTGTCGATCACGCTGGAAACATTTAGATCTGTCGATTGCTGCCAATCCTCGGTCGATAATTTGTGAAAGGGTCCGCGCGCACCGGAGCCGCCTGCATTGGCAAAGCAGCTGTCGATTTTGCCAAAACGGTCAATGGTCGCTGCAAAGGCTGTGGCGCAGGATGCGGGATCGGTAACGTCGCAGACAAAGGCGACAGCGGTGCCACCCAGTGTTTCCAGCGCCGCCACAGCCGCAGCATTTTTTTCAGGGTTCCGGCCCCAGATGGCAATGCTTGCCCCTGCCTTTACCAGTCCTTTGGCCATAGCCAGTCCCAACCCGCCATTGCCACCTGTGACCAACGCGACATGGCCCGATAGATCGAAGATATTGTTGTTCATGGGAGTGACGCTAAGTCTAATTGGATAGAGCGTCAATAGCGGCTGGAGGATATGGTGCCGGCTACAGGATTCGAACCCCCATCGTCGGCGGATGCCGACAAACAAAAAATGCCACGGGTTTGCTCGCGCTGAATGCTTGAGGGTGGGTTGAGAAAATGGTGCCGGCTACAGGATTCGAACCCGTGGCCCCCTGATTACAAATCAGGTGCTCTACCAACTGAGCTAAGCCGGCACACTGTGCGAGCGCCCATAGCGTCAAACCACGCCAAAGGTCCAGCCTTCTGTTTGCGCAATTGCAGGTGTTAATTTTGTCGGTGACCACAGTGGCTGCTTGTCGGCCACATGCCGAAGCCAGGAAGCCGTCAGGACCGCGTCTGTGGCATGATCGGTATAGCGCCCGGAAAATGGCATATGCGGTTGAGTTGCAAACCGGTCGAGCGCGGCATCAAGCGTGCGCGGATCGGTGATCTTGCTTTTGCCCTTTGGCAACAGACCGGATGCGCGTGCTGCTATGCTAGTGTAGATTTCCACCAGTACCGGGCCTCTTTCCGGCAAAGGATCGAAGGGCCATATAGGGATGGATCCGCGCAGCTGATGCAGTATGCGCATGCCTGTCAGGCTGGATTTGCCAACTTGCGCAGCGCCGACCAGATTGAAGCAGCTATAAGGATTGATCCCGTCGATCAGCGCTTGCCCGTCGCTTTCACAGATACGCAGCCGCCCACGGCCTGCGCCAAACAAGTCGCCACAGGCGCGGTGCTGGCGAAAGTGGCGGGCGATCTCAGGATGCCCAATGAAGCCAGTTGCAGACAGATGCTCGTCTGCCGCCGACAGCCTATCTACCTGCTGCCACAATGCCTTTGCATCGGTTGGGGAATCGGCCCAGCCAGGGAAATAGGCTTGGGCATCGGCAAAGGGCAGGGCAAAGGAGAGATCGAGGCCAATCAAAATATCTTTTCCGCGTGCGGCCTGTTCCTGCAGCCACGCAAGGACATGGCCACGCGTCCAGTGCAATTCTGGTGGCTCAACCAGATTTGGAGCGGCCGAATCGCTGCTACAATGGGCAATTGCTATACCCTTGTGCCAACGCGTCTTGGCACCGGACCAGTCGATGCAGGCAAAATGTTGGAAGCGCGGCATGGACGGCTTTTGCGGCGGCTGAGAACAAAAGAAAAGGGCAGTGTTACGCGCTCCAATCCCGTGAGCTAAAGCGATTGAGCTTATTGGCGTTCAGCGCGCAGCCGCTCCCAATGGGCAATCCGTTCGCGAATTTTTGCTTCAAAACCGCGCTCGACAGGTTGATAAAGCGGACTTGGATTGACTCCCTCGGGCCAGTAATTCGCACCCGAAAAGCCATCTTCTGCATCATGATCATAGGCATAGCCCTTCCCATAACCGATATCTTTCATCAGCTTAGTCGGTGCGTTTAGGATATTGGCCGGCGGCATCAACGAACCCGTATCGCCCGCCAGCTTCCATGCAGCCTTTTGCGCCTTGTACGCGGCGTTGGATTTGGGGGCAGTGGCGCAATACAGGCACGCCTGCACGATTGCGAGTTCGCCCTCGGGGGAACCCAGAAATTCATAGGCGTCCTTTGCGGCGAGACACTGCACCAGCGCCTGCGGGTCGGCCAGCCCAATATCCTCGCTGGCAAATCGGACAATGCGGCGCAGCACGTAGAGCGGCTCTTCCCCTGCCACCAGCATCCGTGCGAGCCAATAGAGCGATGCCTGCGGGTCGGACCCGCGCATTGATTTGTGCAGCGCAGAGATAAGGTTGTAATGCCCCTCGCGGTCCTTGTCATAGACGGGCATCCGGCGGTGCAGCAGCGTGGCCATTGCCTGCGGGTCCAGCGGATTATTGAGCTGGATGGAAAACAGCGTTTCCGCCTGATTCAAAAGAAAACGCCCATCGCCATCGGCGCTGCTGATCAGTGCGGAACGGGCCTCTTCGGTAAGGGGGAGGGCGCGTTCTTCAACCGCCTCGGCCCGGTCAAGCAATTGGCCCAGCGCAGTATCATTTAGCCGGTTAAGCACCAGCACTTGTGTGCGGCTCAGCAGCGCGGCGTTCAATTCAAAGCTGGGATTTTCGGTCGTTGCACCAACCAAGGTGACCAGCCCCTTCTCGACAAAGGGTAGAAAGCCATCCTGTTGCGCACGGTTGAAGCGGTGGATTTCGTCCACAAACAGCAGCGTCGATTTCCCCATGCGCTGCATTTGTTCGGCTTCGGCAAATGCCTTTTTCAGATCGGCAACGCCCGAAAAGACCGCAGAGACCGAAAGAAAGTGCATCCCCACGGCATCAGAAAGCAGGCGAGCTATGCTGGTCTTTCCCGTGCCCGGCGGCCCCCACAATATCATCGAGGACAGGCGCCCTGCTGCCACCATCCGCCCGATTGCTCCGTCGGGACCGGTCAAATGCTCTTGGCCAATGATGTCATCCAGCGACTGCGGACGAAGACGGTCAGCAAGCGGTGTATTGGTCGCCACGGACGGACCCGCCGAAGGACCAGAACTGAAAAGGTCACTCATCCTATCAGTTCGACGCGATTGTCCGCGCCGCTCTTTGCCGGATCAGGCGGATATAGGTGTCGGCGACGGTCTGGTTGATGGCATCCCAGCTGTAACTCAAACTGCGCTTCTCGCCAGCTTCGCCATGGGCGCGGCGCAGGCCCGGGTCGGCACAATAGGCCTGTAGTGCATCGGCGAACTGGGCGATCGCGCCGGGCGTGATCAGCCGACCCGATAGTTTGTCCTCGACAAGGCTCTGGCTGCCGGTGGCCTTTGCTGCAATCACCGGTATCGCGCAAGCCATCGCTTCCAGCGTGACATTGCCAAAGGTTTCGGTGACGCTGGGGTTGAACAGCATGTCCATGCTGGCAACTGCACGGCCAAGGTCCGCGCCACCCTGAAAGCCCACAAAGGCTGCATCGGGCAGGCGGCTTTCAAACCATCCGCGTGCCGGGCCTTCGCCAATAACCATCACCCGGTGCGGCACATTGCGCCGTTTCAGCTGGTCGATGCTGTCGGAAAAAACGTCCAGCCCCTTTTCCATCACCAGGCGGCCCAGGAAGCCAATAACCGGCGTCTTATCGTCCAGCCCCTGTGCCTGTCGCCATGCAAGATCGCGCCGTTCGGGCGAAAAAATGTCGCGGTCCACGCCGCGTGACCAGATATCGATATCATAGTTCATCCGCTGCTCGCGCAGCACCTGCGCAAAGCTTTCGGACGGGGCGACCAGCGCGTCGCATTTGCGATAGAGCTTGCGCAGCCAGGCAACCGCAAGCGGCTCGACAAAGGCGAGGTTATAGTAACGGAAATAGGTTTCAAACCGCGTATGCACCGAACAGAGCACCGGCAGGTTGCGCCGCCGTGCCCATTTCGCCGCTTGCCTTGCCACCCGATCCGGGCTGGAAATATGCACGATGTTAGGCGCGAATTCTTCCAAATCGCGTTTTACGGCGCTCGATAGCGATACCGGAATGCGATATTCCGGACGCCCCGGTATTGCCATGGACGGCACGCTCACCAGATCGCCGGTTGGCGCAAAGGCGGGCTTTTCAACCGTGGGCGAATAGACGCGCACCTTTGCCCCTTGCCGCAGCAAATAGCCGACAAGCCGGTTCAGTGCCTGGTTCGCGCCATCGCGCACATAGTTATAATTGCCGCTGAAAAGCGCAATGCGAAGGTCATCAGTCTCCATCGGCAGTCTATTAGAGATGCGCATCGCAGTTGCCAATGGCGAAGCGCGAACCTAATCCAACTGCATGATCGAAGCGAAAATCGATGCGCTGCTGGTGGGAAAGCCGGTGCCATTCCGGTCGGATGGTGAAACCAGCACCATCGGGTCACGCCTTGCCGCCAATGGGCCTGTGCAACTGACCGTGCTGGGCTTTGCCGGTGACCGGGTCGCGGACCCCAGCGTGCATGGCGGGCCGGACAAGGCGGTGCATTTCTACCCTGTCGAGCATTATGCCGAATGGCATGCGGACTTTGCCAAGGCTAGGCTTGACCCGCATCCCCATCTGCAACGGCTGGGCGGTTTTGGCGAGAATGTTTCGGCGCTGGGCCTGACCGAGGACAAAGTGCATATTGGCGATCGCTTTCGTATCGGCCAGGCGCTGGTGGAGATCAGCCAGGGGCGGCAGCCCTGCTGGAAGATTGACCATCATTTCGGCATGAAGGGGATGACGGCGGGGGTGATCCGCACCGGGCGCAGCGGCTATTATTTTCGTGTGCTTGAGGAAGGCGCGGTTGCACCCGATGACCGGATTGAACAGATCGAGCGTGCGAAACATGGCTGGACCGTAGAACGGACCTTCCAATTGCTGATCGCCGGGCTGCACAAGGCCCCGGGCGCTGAGCTTGCGCTGCGAGAATTGGCAGTTCTTGAACCACTTGCCGACAATTGGAAGGCGAGGGCACTCAGGTTGCTTGTTGACAAATAGGTCGCCTGTTCAGCCTCAAAGTCGTTTTTGAGCCACACATTTCTCTGCCAACAGAGCTCCCAACTCAAATTGCCGAGAGTAGCATTTTCGCCAATGGGGATTCATCCTTTGCAAAAGCATGGCCTCGGCAGCGCCATAAGCATATACTGCTTCGCGGCCTGTCTCGGAGAGCATGTTGTCGCCAAGCTGCTGCAAGGTTTTGTTTTTCAGCGCTTCCGCAGCTGCCTTTAGATCTTTGCGGCCTGACAATGCGCCTACTTCAATCTCTGTCCAGCGGGCGATACCTTCTTGCCACAATTGAAACTCGAAATAGCGCCAGTCCTTTGGTGACACCGTCGCAGCAAATTCCCGGCGCGCTTCAAGATATATCTTTGACTTGGCAGTGAAACTGTCGAAGTTGGCGTTGATCGCATCATGTAAAGCGGTCGCCGCTTTGTTATATGCCGCATTGGCGGCCGCATCGTTGTAGGGAAACGGATAATTTAGCATCCACATGCCGGTTTCATCGCCACCCGAAAGGCCCAGCGCATCCACCCGTTGATAATAGTCTGGAATTTCACCCTGCCATTGGTGAAAATGTTCGTGGAAGATCGTGAGTGTCCAATCTGCAAGCGATTTGCCCGTTGTTTCCGGTGTCCCCATGACGATCACTGACGGCGGCCCGAACACGGGCATGGCAGCCAGAAAGGTTGGTTGACGCCAGCTCTTCGGCCCTTCAGATTGCGTGCAGTTCAGCGTGGTTTCAATTTTTGCTGCGGAAAAACCATCGGGTGTTCGACTATCGCATAGCAAAATTTCCTTATCTTTTGTGACGAGCAAAAGCCCCATTGGTGCATTGCCATATCCAAGCCAGAGGCTGTTGCCATTTTGGCGAACGATTTTCCGGGCAACCTTCAATCCAGAAGCAACATCTGGCGAGATCAATGCTGGCGTCTCGGTGTTATTGGGCTGGGCGGGTGTTGATAACGTAGCAGCAAAGGCAAGAATGAGGATGATTGAAGATACAATAGGTCGCATCAATTCTCTCCCAATATCAGGATATGAAGTGGTCCTTATTTCGGCATCATATTACCCAGCCGCTTCCCCCACAACCTCCGGCATATGCAGCCTTACCCGGGTCACCC
>CAYVQO010000003.1:0-13133 GCA_964452835.1 uncultured Sphingorhabdus sp.
CCGTAGCGGCGCAGGGCTGTACGGCGTTTGGCGAACAGGGCCTTGTCTTCGTCGGCAAGACCCGCCGTCATTCCAGTTGATATCGGGCCGGGGCAGATGCAGTTGACGGTTATGCCGTCCCGTCCCAGATCGACGGCAAGGCCCCGTGTTAGCCCCACCACGCCTGACTTTGCAGCGACATAGGGAGTGTCACCGGGCGTCGCGCCCAAGCCTTCGGTTGAAGCAATATTGACGATGCGGGCCGCATCCGAATTGCGCAAATGGGGCAGGGCGGCACGCACCATGCGCTGATGCGCCGTCAGCAATATGTTATGCGCGCGCATCCAGACGTCATCATATTCCTCTGCATCGAGTGAGCAAAAGGCGGAAATTCCGGCATTATTGACCAGAATATCAATGCCGCCAAAATGGGCGGCAATATCGGCAACAATGCCCCGTATTGCTTCATCGTCTGCGACATTCAGCGCAAAGGCCCTTGCATTGGGGCCTGCCTCTGCGGCCACTGCCTCGCATGCTGCAAGGTTTAGATCAGTCACCGCTACCTTAGCGCCTTCGCTGGCGAAGAGCAGGGCCGTCGCCCGCCCCATGCCACTGGCAGCGCCGGTGACAATAGCGACTCGACCGGCAATCGAACGCGAAAGTGTCAACGGAACGGCGGCTCGTTAAAGGCGCGCAGCTTGCGGCTGTGCAGGCTGTTGCCTGCCTGGCGCAGCAACTCGCATGTCTGGATACCAATCTGCAGGTGTGCGGCAATGGCTTCTTCATAGAAACGGTTGGCCTGTCCCGGCAGCTTGATTTCGCCGTGCAAAGGCTTGTCCGACACGCAGAGCAAAGTGCCATAGGGTACGCGGAAACGATAGCCTTGGGCCGCGATTGTCGCCGATTCCATATCAATGGCAATTGCGCGGCTTTGCGAGAAACGCAGCGCGCTATCGGTATAGCGCAGCTCCCAGTTGCGATCGTCGGTTGTGACAACAGTGCCCGTGCGCATCCGCCGCTTCAGGTTTGCGCCGCTTGTGCCGGAAACTTGCACGGCAGCCGTCTCTAGCGCCTGTTGTACCTCTGCGATTGGCGGGATCGGGATTTCGGGAGGCAGAACGCGGTCCAAAATATTGTCATCGCGCAAATAGGCGTGCGCCAGCACATAGTCGCCAATACGCTGCGTTTCGCGCAAACCGCCGCAATGACCGATCATCAGCCACGCTTCGGGGCGCAGCACTGCAAGGTGATCGCAAATATTCTTTGCGTTGGACGGACCTACGCCGATGTTCACAAGTGTTATGCCCGTCCCATCTTCTGCCATCAGATGATAGGCTGGCATCTGGTGCTTTCGCCAAGTTGCGTCGGCAACCAGCTGCTCATGGTCCTCCGTATCGGAGTCGATGTACAAGCCGCCAGCGCCAGACAGCGCCGTATAGCGTCCCTTGCCAACCTGTTTGCACCCCCAAGCGACAAATTCATCGACATAACGGTTATAGTTGGTGAAAAGAATATAGCGCTGAAAATGCTCCGCAGGGGTGCCGGTATAGTGTTTCAGACGGGCCAGAGAAAAATCGGTACGCAGCGCGTCGAACAATGACAAGGGCGCGCCGTCATCATCGGCAATCAGCAGGCCGTCCGCTGCCTCGTCACCAATGTCAGCCAGTTCGGTCGTGGGGAAAAAACGCGACAATTCGGTCGGCGTAACATCTCCCAATTCAAGACCATCAGCCCCATCGAGGACATAAGGAAAGGGGATTTCCTGATCGCTGGGTTGAACCTCTATTTCAAGGTCATATTGCTCAAGCAGCAGGTTGAGCTGGCTTTCCAGATAAGGCGCATAGATTTGTGGGCGGGTAAGCGTCGTGCGATAAGTGCCAACCTTTTCAAGCCGTCCAAAGGCCAGATTGTGGCCGTCGCCCACTTCTTGGCCCTTATAATGAATGACCAGCTGTGGATAGGTAAAGGCACCGCTTAGCCGGAGCGTAGGGTCTGGGGGGGTGCGATCCGCAATATAATGGGCGAGTGCTTTGCGGAGCCGGTCAACCGACGCGTCAAATTGTCGGGAAATGTCGGTTAGGATTTCTTCTGTTCTGTTTTTTGTCATGATCGCCATTTTCCGATTTTGGCCATTTTGGCAAGAAAAAAGGGCGGGAGTGACCCCGCCCTTGATCGCTCGAGGCTGTGTCAGCCTTGTGACAGCCCCTAAAGTTGTTCCAGCATATGCTCAGCAGAGCTGACCTTGAAATCGCCCGGTGCCTCGACGTTCAGCTGCTCAACTACGCCGTCATTCACAACCATTGAAAAACGCTGTCCGCGCTTGCCCATGCCAAAGCCGCTGCCGTCCATGGTGAGGCCGATCGCTTCGGCAAAATCGCCATTGCCATCAGCCAGCATCGAGATTGCATCGGAGCCACCGGCTTTGTTCCATGCACCCAGAACAAACGCGTCATTCACGGCAGTGCATGCAATTTCGTCAATACCTTTGGCAGCAAGCTCATCAGCTTTGTCGACATAACCTGGTAAATGCCGCGCCGAACAAGTGGGCGTAAATGCACCGGGGACCGAGAAGAGCGCAACTTTGCGACCGGCAAAATATTCAGATGATTGCACGGGCATTGGGCCGTCCGCAGTCGCCTTGACCAGTTTTACGTCGGGCAGTTTGTCGCCAACCTGGATTGTCATTGGATTTGTCCTTTCGAAAGGGGGGATAGGGATGCGGTGCAATTCGGCACTCGCCCTCACAATGTCAAGCGGTGCTGGATGAATTCATCATCCGTCCGAAAGATATTTTGCCGCCAAAACAGGCCGCTTGATACTTAATTTTCCTTCACCGTTGATCTTCAAAAAAAGGTAAACAGCAAAGGCAATTCTGACCCTCTAAAACAAAGCAATGAGGGGTTGTTTACATGAAAATATCAGGGAAGGCGGCAGCTTTGGCGCTTGCCGCAATGTTGATCGCACAACCAGCGCAGGCATGCTGGACCGAAAAAGAGCAAGACGCAGCCAAGCTTGCAAATCTTAATATGATGATGATGGTTTCGGCACTGCGTTGCCGCAATGGAGCCGATAATTTTCTCGACAAATATAACCAATTTGTTCGTCTCTATAATCCGCTGTTGGGCTCGCACAATGCCACCATACGCAGCCATTTTGCGCGGACTAACGGCGCAAGAGCGGCGGAAGCTGCGTCGGACCGTTTTGTGATCGGGATCGCCAATAATTATGGTGCAGGTCATGACAGTATGGACTGCGGCGAACTGCGCAGTCTGGCATCCACTTTATCCGAAAGAGGACATGATGCCGCGTCGCTTCTGGCTCTGGCTGATGCTACAATAGAGACCATTCCATTGCCCGGTGGCGCTTGCCCTGTTGTGATCGCCTCCAAATAGGATATAAAGAATTCTTTATATAATGATTGCTATTTTCGGAGAAGATGGTTAGGGGCCGACACCAGTCATCCCTTAACCGGAGTTCTCCTGTGTCTGCCGACTATGTAATTGCTGACCTTTCGCTGGCTGATTTTGGCCGCGCCGAAATCAAAATTGCCGAAACCGAAATGCCGGGCCTGATGGCATTGCGTGCGGAATATGGCGCCTCGAAACCATTAAAGGGCGCACGTATCACTGGATCGCTGCATATGACGATTCAGACTGCCGTCCTTATCGAAACATTGGTTGAGCTGGGCGCTGACGTGCGCTGGGCGACGTGCAACATCTTTTCCACGCAGGACCATGCTGCGGCGGCGATTGCTGCGGCAGGTATCCCGGTTTTCGCCGTCAAGGGCGAGAGTCTTGCTGAATATTGGGACTATGTCGGACGAATTTTCGACTGGGGTGATACCACTGCGAATCTCATCCTTGACGATGGCGGTGATGCCACAATGTTTGCGCTGTGGGGCGCACGCGTTGAGGCGGGCGAAACGCTGTTTGAACCCAGCAATGCCGAAGAGATTGAGTTTGTCCGTGCGCTGAACGCTTTCCTGAAAGCGAAGCCTGGCTATCTGACTGAAAGCGTAAAAGCGATAAAGGGTGTGTCCGAAGAAACCACCACCGGCGTGCACCGGCTTTACAGCCTTGCAAAGGAAGGCAAGCTGCCGTTCCCGGCGATCAACGTGAATGACAGCGTGACCAAATCGAAGTTCGACAACCTCTATGGCTGCAAAGAGTCGCTTGTTGATGCGATCCGTCGCGCGACAGACGTCATGCTGGCAGGTAAAGTTGCGTGCGTCGCAGGCTTTGGTGACGTGGGCAAGGGCTCAGCTGCCTCGCTGCGTCAGGGTGGCGCACGCGTCATGGTCACCGAAATCGACCCGATCTGCGCACTGCAGGCGGCGATGGAAGGTTATGAAGTTGTGACAATGGAAGAAGCCGTCCAGCGCTGTGATATCTTCGTGACTGCAACCGGCAATGAGGATGTAATCACTGCTGAACATATGAAAAATATGAAGCCGATGAGCATTGTCTGCAACATCGGCCACTTCGACAGTGAGATCCAGATTGCAGCGCTCGATAATTATAAATGGACCGAAGTGAAGCCGGGCACTGACCTTGTCGAATTCCCCGATGGAAAGCAGATCATTGTGCTGGCCAAAGGCCGTCTGGTCAATCTGGGTTGCGCCACGGGTCACCCCAGCTTCGTCATGTCGTCCAGCTTTACCAACCAGACGCTGGCACAGATTGAGCTGTGGACGCGCAATGAGCAGTATAAGAATGACGTCTATGTGTTGCCCAAGCACCTGGATGAAAAGGTTGCCGCCCTCCACCTAGAGAAGCTTGGCGTTAAATTGTCAAAGCTGAGCCCGAAACAAGCGGCCTATATTGGTGTCGGCACCGAAGGCCCTTTCAAGCCGGATCATTATCGCTACTGATCAGTGGACTATCCACAAGACGCTATGGCCCAGAGGCAACTCTGGGCCATTTTTTATTGCCTATTGACGCGTTACAATGCACCGCAGTTCAAGAAATGCTTTTGTTGGGATTTGGCTTCGCGTGCAGGCGGAAAACCTGAATATTGCGGTAATTGGCTTGCTGATGGCGGCATGGCTTGTGGCTGCCTCATTTGCGATCTGGATTGGTCTTTCGATGCGCAATCAGGCGCGCAAGACGCTACGCCAAACCGCACGGCTCGGTCGGCTGCTGGAAACTGCTCCAGCCATTCCGGTTATCGTGCGTGGTGACGGCAAGATTGAAGCGTCGGACCGATTTGCCCGCATGTTGGGTTTTGAACGCATTATCGAGCAATTGACCGATTTGATTGGCAGCGGAGAAAGCGGGATAATTGAAGAAGACTGGAAGGCGCTGGACGCCCATGTGCGCGAATCCCAGCGCAGCGGCAAGGCATTCCTGCAAAAGCTTTCGTTGCGCAATTCAGACAGGCGTTTGCTGGTGCGTGGCAATATTGCTGATGCGCAAATCTATCCCAATGGTGCCGCGTTACTCTGGTTCTTTGATTTGTCAGACACAGTGCGCGATCTGGAACGGCTTGAGGGTGAGGCAAAGGCGGCACGCGATGCCTTCACTGCTCTGGCTGGTTTGATTGAGTCAGCCCCTATCCCGATGTGGCACCGGACACCGGATTTAAGGCTGAGCTTTGTCAATAAGGCTTATGTCGATGCGGTTGGTGGTGAAAATGGTGAAACCGTCATTGATGATGGTATCGAACTGGTCGAACCGGTGGACGGCGAAACGGCGATAGCGCATGCTGCCAAAGCACGCGAATTGGGTGCGCCAACTGAGCGTCTGGTTTCCTCGACGATGGCTGGCGAGCGGCGGCAAATGCGCGTCATTGATATTCCGCTTGGGGCCATAGGTGTTGCTGGTCTTGCCATTGACGTGCAGGAATTGATGGACGCACGCGGCGATTTCCGCCGTTTGGCGGATACCCAGCGCGATCTTCTGGATAGGATGTCAGCGGGCGTCGCGCAATTCGGCCCGGACCGCACGCTCAGTTTTGCCAATTTGCCGTTCCAACGGACCTTTGCCTTCCGTGATGAATGGCTAGGCGCGAAACCAGAGCTGGCGCGTGTGTTTGACCGTATGCGCGAGAACAACAAGATTCCCGAGGTGCGGGATTTTCCTCAGTGGCGGTCCGAACGGGAAAACTGGTTCCAAAGCGCTGCACCGGTCGAGGAAAACTGGCTTTTGCCCGACGGCACCCATTTACGGCTGCTGGCGCAACCCACGCCGGATGGTGGATTAATTCTGATTTTTGAAGATCGGACCGAGGAAGCGCAACTCGCGAGCGCACGAGACACTTTGCTGCGCGTTCGCACGGCGACGTTTGACAATCTGTTTGAGGCGATTGCGGTTTTTGCCGCGGATGGAAAACTGTCCATATGGAACCGCCGTTTTGGCGAAATCTGGGATGTCGAAGAATCTGTGCTTGCCCGGCATCCGCGCTTTGATGAATTGCTCGGATCTGTGGCGACGCAATTGAAAAAGGCAGCGCAAGTTTCTGTGCTGCGAGAATTGCTGCAGATGACGATCAGCCGCCGTGAACCTCGACGCAGTCAGCTGCTATTCGCCGATGGTCGTGTTTTTCAGCTTTCGACAGTGCCATTGCCAGATGGCAACGCGCTGCTCGCCATGATTGATGTAACCGACAGTGTTCAGGTGGAGCATGCTTTGCGCGAAAGGGCGGCTGCATTGGCCGAGGCAGATGCGATCAAGGGCCGATTCCTTGCCAATATGAGCTATGAATTCCGCACGCCACTCACTTCAATTGCCGGCTTTGCCGAATTGTTGAAGCAGGGGATTGCGGGAGAGTTGACCGATCAGGCACAGGAATATGTCGATGCAATTGCCAAATCGGCAGATCGTCTTTCGC
Organism: uncultured Sphingorhabdus sp.; assembly: GCA_964452835.1. Classification (GTDB taxonomy): domain Bacteria; phylum Pseudomonadota; class Alphaproteobacteria; order Sphingomonadales; family Sphingomonadaceae; genus Sphingorhabdus_B. Next base: position 6,808 of record CAYVQO010000003.1, read on the forward strand.
AGCAAATTAACACTGTGCTTGATTTCAGCCAGGGCGAGGCGGGCGCCTTGCCAATATCACGCAAGCCTGTGGATGTGGGTGCTTTGGTCCAGGCGGCTGCGCAAGCTGCACGGGCCGATGCTGCCGAGCGCGGCGTCGAACTGACTGTTGACATTCAGGATCGAGCCGGGACGCTTGAAGGCGATGAAAAGCGGCTGACACAAGCGCTCGCTCAATTGGTAGATAATGCGATCCGCTACGGCCGCGACGGTGGCAAAGTCTTGCTGCATGCCAGTGGCAACCGCCAGCAGGCGATGTTGGTGGTGTCAGATGATGGCCCCGGTATGAGCGCCCGGATGCAAGCAGCCGCTTTTGATGCCTTTGGCCGCTCACAATCAGGTGAAAGCTCATCCGGCCTTGGGCTGCCCCTTGCGCGGCAACTGGTGGAATCACACGGCGGCACGCTGACGCTTGAATCGCGTGTTGATGAGGGCACCACTGTAATCATCACGCTTCCGCGAAAGGCGCCAGCCGCATGATATTGGACAGTCCGGTGGCAATGTTGGAAGCTGGGCGCGCCTTTGCCGCACGGCTGCGGGCAGGTGATCTTGTCGCGCTGCGTGGGGCGTTAGGCGCAGGCAAAACAGTTTTTTGCAAAGGTGTGCTGATGGGCTTGGGCTATGATGGCGACGTTCCAAGTCCTACCTTCACCATTGCGCAACATTATGGGCCACCCGATGTTGATCTTGCGGTCATCCATGCCGACCTTTATCGGCTCAACGACGCGGCTGAGCTCGAGGAACTGGGTTTGCTTGATGGCGACGCTGCTGATGCCATCCGTTTGGTTGAGTGGGCCGAAAATGGTGGAACTGCCCTGATGACTGCCCGGTTCAATGTGAATATCGGCCGACTGGACAACGGTCGGCGAGAATTGTTGATAGAAGAGATTGTATCATGACAGCCGACTTGCATACGCCCGAGCCACTTGCGGCGTTCCTTATGCGTGCGGGTTGGCACGATGCGACGATTTCACCCGTGGCGGGCGATGCGTCTTTCCGCCGTTATTTCCGTATAACCTGCAAAGACGGGCGAAAGGCGATTCTGATGCACGCCCCTCCGCCTGAGGAGGATACCAAACCATTTTTGAGCGTCACCAATTACCTGAGACAAAATAATTTTCGGGCGCCGGAGATATTTGCGGCGGACACCGTCACCGGGCTGTTGCTTCTGGAAGATTTTGGTGACGTGCAAATGCGCGAATTTGTCGATCAGCACCCTGAAAAGCAGGAGGGCATCTATCTACAGGCTGTTGACACGCTTGTTGCGCTTGGTGACGCCCCGGTTGCCGATGTGGCCCCCTATGACGAGGGCGTATATTTGCGCGAAACTGGCCTGTTGGCGGAATGGTACCTTCCCGCAATGGCTATTGATTTGGATCGCGATGCTTATGACCAGCTGTGGGCCAGTGCGCTGGCACCGCTATTTGCGGCGCCGAGAACCACTGTGCTGCGGGATTATCACGCCGAAAACATCATGTTGCTGGATGATGGCGGTCAGGGGCTGATTGACTATCAGGACGCACTAATTGGTCACCCCGCTTATGATCTGGTTTCGATCCTGCAGGATGCGCGCCGCGATGTTCCGCGGCAATTGGAAACTGCAATGCTGGAACATTACCGGCGGCTAACGAAGCCGGATTATGATCTGGACCTGCATTATGCGCTGCTGGGTGCGCAACGAAACACAAAGATTATCGGCATCTTTACGCGTCTTTGGAAACGCGATGGCAAGGCGCGTTACCTGGATTTCCTGCCGCGCATGTGGGGCTTGCTGGAACGTGATCTGAGCCACCCGGGGCTGGGTCCGTTGAAACACTGGTTTGACACCCATGTTCCAACAGAAACACGGGCCGCTTCACCGCTGGAGCGGCAAGCATGAAAGTGGATACAGCGATGGTGATGGCGGCAGGGCTTGGCACGCGCATGCGCCCGCTGACGCTGGACAGGCCAAAGCCGCTTGTCGAAGTGGCAGGCAAGCCATTGATAAAATATACGCTGGATAAGCTGCGGCTTGCTCAGGTTGGCAATGTCATTGTCAATGTTCATTATCTGCCCGAACAGATTATCGCTTATCTCGCAAAGCACGCAAGCGACCTGAACATTTGCATCTCAGACGAAACGGATTTGCTGATGGAAACAGGCGGCGGCCTTGTAAAGGCTTTGCCTCTGCACGGTGCCGATCCCTTTTTTTGTGTCAACAGCGATGCCATTTGGACCGATGGTCCTGTGGACGCTCTGAGCCGACTGGCACAGGCATGGGACAGTGAGCGGATGGACGGTCTGCTACTGCTTGTGCCACGCGAGCGCGCATTTAATCATAATGGAAAGGGGGATTTTGCGCTCGACACGGCAGGCCGCCCGGTGCGCCGGGGAAGTGCAGCAAGCGCACCTTATGTTTACACTGGAATCCAGCTTTTGAGCCGTGCATTTCTGGACGATGCGCCGCAAGGGCCATTTTCAACCAACCTATTGTGGGATCGCTCAATCGCTGCCGGGCGCTTATTTGCGCTGGAACATCACGGGGACTGGTTCGACATTGGATCGCCGCCCGCCATTGCTCCAACTGAGGCGGCGTTAAGCAGACATGGCTGAGGCAACAGGTGCCGCGCTTTATACTGTTCCGATAGGCTTTGGCCTGACAGATATTGTTGCAGCCTATCTGCTTGATCAGTTCGGTGAGGAGCGCGAGGCCTTGGCTGATACGCTGATCCTACTACCGAATAACCGTGCCTTGAAATCGTTGACCGAAAGTTTTGTCCGGAAGGCGGAGCGCGGCTTATTGCTCCCGCGCATGGTTACAGTCGGTGATCTCGATCTTGGTGAGGCCTTGGGGCCGCTATTTGATCCCGTTGGCGACATCAATCATGCTGATGTCGCGCCTGCAATCAGCGCTATAGACCGGCATATGTTGCTAACGCGGCTGATCCGGCTGCAGCGCAGCAACATTAGTGCCGTCGAGTCGTTACAACTCGCACGACATCTGGCTTCGGCCTTAGATCAGCTGGACATCGAAAATGTGGTTCTGGATCAGGTTAGTAGCAAGGACTTGCGCGACGATCTTTCGTCGCATTGGCAGTCGGCCTATGCCGATTTTCTGACCATCGCCCGCGCTTATCAAACCGAGCTATCGGATCGCGGTCTTTTGGGGCCTGCGGCTAGGCGAAATGCCTTGTTGAAGCGCTTTGCAGAAGCATTGCCTGCAATGCCACCTGCTATGCCAGTTATCGCGTTGGGCATTACAACAGCAGCTCCGGCAATAGCCAATTTATTGAAAGCCATATCACGCCGCGCGGGTGCCATGCTGATATGGCCGCATGTTGACCTGAAGCTGAATTCGGCGGAATGGGATGCGCTTGGTCCGGTCGAACGCGACGAAGGGCAGCCACCCATCGCCGTCGAGAGCCATCCGCAATTTCATCTGAAACTTTTGTTCGAGCGGATGGGTATCGCGCGAGAAGAGATTGCTTATTTCCCTGGAACCAGCCCATCTACAAAATTGCAGGTGGTCGATTCCATTTTTTGCCGGGCAGAGGCAACGCTGGAGTGGACCAATTTAAAGCCAAGCCAGAAACAGCTGGACCAGCTGCGTCTGATGACAGCAACGGACAGCGCAGAGGAAGCACTATCCATAGCTATCCTGATCCGCCAAGCGTTGGAGCAGCCTGAAAAGCGGATCGCATTGGTGACGCCTGACCGGGAACTTGCATTGCGTGTTTCAGCGCAATTGCTGCGATGGGGCGTGCGGGTTGACGATAGTGCGGGGCAGCCGCTGGCCCAATCCCCACCGGCGACCCTGATGTTGGCACTTGCAGAAGTTTATGCCGACCAATTTGGCCCTGTTTCGCTGCTTTCCGTGCTAAAACATCCTCTTGTCAAGGAAGGTGATGATCGGCTGGTCTGGCTCGATCATGTGCGCAATCTGGATATGCTGCTGCGCGGCCCAAGGCTGGGTATTGGCTTGGCGGCCATAACCGAAGTCATTGCCGCCAATGCTGCCAAGACCAAAGATCGCAAGTTGCTGGACTGGTGGATGGCGGTTACGACTATCTTCGCCAGCTTTGAGACGGATCGCTTCATGCCGCTAGTAGCGATTATCGATCTGCTAGTAGCCACTGCCGGAGAATTGACCGATGGCAAAATATGGCAGGGGCGGGATGGGCGGCAGCTTGCGCAATTGCTGGAGGACTATCGCGCAGCTGACCTGACAGCATTAGGCGATACTGATCGCGGCGCCGTTCCGGCACTACTAGCGCAATTACTCAAAAGCGAAGTTACGCGCCCCGTCTTTGGAAGCCATCCACGCGTTGCCATTTACGGGCTGCTGGAGGCACGCCTGCAACAGGCGGATCTAATTATATGCGGCGGTCTGAACGAAGGCACTTGGCCGCAACTGGCACAGCCCGACCCTTGGCTTGCGCCCAGATTACGGCGTGAACTGGGGCTTCCGGGGCTGGAACGCAATATCGGTCTTGCCGCACATGATCTTTCCTCGCTGCTCGGAGGATCGGAGGTTGTGTTGACAAGGGCAGAACGGGACCGCAGCGGCCCCGCAGTCGCCTCACGCTTTTGGTTGCGGATACAGGCTTTGCTGGGGAAACAAGCTAAAGAGGAGCATGAGGCGCTTGCTTTAGCGCGCACGCTAGACTTAGGTCAGCCGACACCGCCGCTTCAGCGCCCCGCACCCATGCCAAACCGTCAGCAGCGACGGGTGCCGATTTCCGTGACGCAAGTCGATACATTAAAGGCCGATCCGTTTGCCTTTTACGCACGCAATATCCTGCAATTGCGTGCGCTTGACGCCGTTGGCGGTGAACCGAGCGCGGCGTGGCGGGGAACAATGGTGCACGATGTTCTTGAGCATTGGGCAAAGGAGGATGCCCTTGATCCGGAAGGGCTGACCACCCGTGCCCATGCAATGCTAGCGAACCCAGCATTCCACCCGGCGCTGCGGGTGCTGTGGCAGCCGCGGATTACGGCAGGACTTGCATGGATTGCGGCCCAGACAGCCGAATATCGCGATCAGGGACGCCTTGTTATTGCGGCCGAAAGCAAAGGCCGCTTGCAAATTGCGGGCGTTGAACTTGTTGGAAGGGCCGACCGGATCGACCGGCTTCCCGATGGTGGACTGGTCATTGTCGACTATAAAACCGGACAATCGCCGAGCAAAAAATCGGTTGCTGCAGGCTTTTCGCTGCAATTGGGTTTGATTGGCGCGATGGCTGAGGCAGGAGGCATAAAAGACGTCAGCGGCACGGCCCGGGGTTTTGAATATTGGAGCATCGCCAAAAGCAGGTCAGGTGGCTTTGGCTATCTGTCTAAGCCGGTTTCAGACAAGAATGGGGAAAGTGCAGACTTCGTCGTTAAATCCATAAAAGATGCACGGGAGGTCATAGAAGAATTCATCCTGGGCGGCGCGCCGTTCACGGCCAAGCTGCACCCAGAATATGCAAGCTATGGCGATTATGACCATTTGATGCGGCTGGCCGAATGGTATGGTAGGGAACTGGTCCGTGAAGACTGACAGTCCATCACCGTTGCCTCGACTGACTGATGCCCAACAAGCAGCGGTGCTGCCAGACCGCAATGTTTGGCTGAGTGCGTCGGCAGGCTCTGGCAAGACGCAGGTATTGAGTGCGCGTGTGATCCGGTTGTTGCTCGAACAAGGCGTCCGACCTGAAAATTTGCTCTGCCTTACCTTCACCAAAGCGGCTGCCGCCGAAATGGCGGAACGGATCAATCGGCGGCTTGCAAGTTGGGTGCAGATGAAAGGCGGCGACCTTGCTGCCCAACTGATTGCCATTGGCGCTGACAATGGGCAGGATACACAAGCCCGCGCGCGCAAATTGTTTGCCCGCGTGCTGGATGCGCCAGGCGGCGGGCTTCAGATCATGACGATCCACAGTTTCTGCCAGTCATTGCTCGCCAGCTTTCCAGAGGAAGCGGGGCTGCTTCCCGGCTTTGAACCCATTGATGACCGGGCCGTTTCCGAATTGCACAGCGATGCACTGGCTGAGCTGGTGCAGGCAGCAGAGAGCGATGGTCGTATTTGGCTTATCGACACATTGCAGGATTTGAGTGTCGCTTTGAGCGAAGATGGCGTGCGCAACTTCCTGAGGCGCTGTGCCAAGCATGGCGAAGCGTTGGAGCAAAATGTCCCTGATGATCACGGCGCAAGGGTGTTGGCGCGCCGGATCATGGATCTAGATTTCGAGGGGAGTGTTGCAGACGAGCTGGAACGGCGGTGCGATGACTCCGCCATCAATGTGCAGATGCTTGAATCGTTGGCGG
>CAYVQO010000003.1:13233-25761 GCA_964452835.1 uncultured Sphingorhabdus sp.
GCGTCTCGACCCTTGATGAATTGCAGAGCTGCTGGACTACGCAAAAGGGTGAGCCTGTCAAAAAGGGGCCGACCAAAGAAGAGGCCTTTGGCGAGCTGGTCGAGCAGGCGCATCAATGGACACAAAGCCTAATCCATTTCCGCAACGCGGCAGCCTATGCCGAGCGGCTCGCACCGGCGCTGCTGGCAGGGAAGGCCTATGCGGCGCAGTATCGCACGATGAAGCATGCGCGCGGCCTGGTTGATTTTGACGATTTGATCGCACATGCCGCACGGCTCCTAAAGCAAGGCGGAATGGCCGAGTGGGTTCGCTATAAGCTGGACCGCAAGATCGACCACATATTGGTCGACGAAGCACAGGATACGAATGATTCACAATGGGCGATCATTGAGGCTTTATCTGACGATTTTTTCAGCGGTGCAGGAGCCGGGCAGGATCGGCCGCGTACCATATTTGCTGTCGGCGATTTCAAACAGGCGATCTACGGGTTTCAGGGTACCGCACCCGAGAAATACCGAGATGCGGGAGCCAGACTGGAAACGAGAATTGCTAAGGCAGATGGCCAACTACACCGGCTGACGCTGTCTCAGTCCTTTCGTTCGACACGCCCGATCCTGGATTTCGTCAACGCCGTTACCAACAATATTGGACATGAAGCGCTTGGTCTGGCGGAGCCGATAGCTGAACATTTCAGCGACAAGCCCGATCATGGCACAATCGAACTTATGCGCTGCGTGAAGGCAGTATCCGAAGAGGATGAGGAGGACAGCGACGATTCTGAGGAACAATGGCTGTCTGAAGAAAAGCGAAAATTGGCACACCGCATTGCCAAGCATGTTAAAAATCTGATCGATGCAAAGCCCGTGCTCGCGACAACTGGGCTGCCGCTGACGCCGGGCGACATCATGATATTGTTGCGCGCTCGCAGTGATCTGGCCGGCCTTATCGTCGCCCGGCTGCATGCCCTGAATGTGCCTGTGGCGGGGATTGACCGGCTTCGGATTATTGAGCCCATTGCGGTGCAGGATTTGCTTGCTGCGATTCGCTTCGCGTTGCAGCCGCAGGATGCACTGAGCCTTGCTTGCCTTCTGGTTTCGCCGTTAATCGGATGGACTCAGGACAAGTTGCTGAAGCACGCCTACCGATCGGCCGGGCATGATCTGTGGCAACATCTTCGCAGCCAAGCTGAGATTGCAGAGGACCTGCAGCCGCTTCGGAATATGTTGGCAAGCGCAGACCTTTTGACGCCCTATGCATTTCTGGAAAATATCCTGTCGGGCCCCACGGCCGGTCGGCGAAAGTTCCAAGCACGATTGGGGGCAGAGACGCTCGTGCCGATTGAGGAATTGCTCAATCTTGCACTGCAATATGGTCAGGAAGGCGGGACGTCACTTCAGGGCTTTCTCAATTGGTTCGATCAGGGCGAAGGTGAGATCAAGCGCGAAGGGCTTTCGCAGAGCAGCGATGTGCGCGTGATGACAGTGCATGGCGCCAAGGGGCTGGAAGCCCCGGTGGTTATCCTCGCCGACATTACAAGCGACCCTGAACAGAGTGGGAAGCGTAACAACGTCGTCGATATCCCAATGGATGGAGACCAGTATCTGCCATTGCTTCCCGTGAAGAAGGATGAACGCAGCGGTGGCGTCGACAAAGTAGTCGCGGACAAAGAGAAAGCCGATTTGCAGGAACATAACCGTCTTCTGTACGTCGCCATGACGCGGGCAAGCGAACATCTTGTGCTGGCGGGAGCGCTGGGTAAACGCGCCAAAAAAGGGCCACCGGAGAAAAGCTGGTATCACGCACTTGAAGCCGGGATGATGGCGATGGGCTGCGACTGGCAGGCTGACCCACTTTGGGATGCAACGATGCGCTTTGACGCGGTAGCTGCGTTTAAGCGCAAAGAGCAAGATGGCGGACTGCCGCAAATCTTCGCCCAAATCCCTGACTGGCTGTTCCAACCCGCTCCGGCAGAGGAAAACCCACCGCGACCGCTTTCGCCATCAAATCTGGGTGATGATCTATATGGAGACCCGCCCGCTGCAGAGGCGGTTCGTATTGCAGCGCTCAGGGGCAAACTGACGCATAGCCTGTTTGAACATTATGACGGCCGCCCCATCGACCAATTCCGTGCCGATGCAACAGCGTGGTTGGCGCGCAATGATCGCGATCGGCAGCTAGATCATGACGCACTGCTAAACCAGATCATCCAAGTCCTCGAAACCCCTGAATGGGCACCGTTATTCTCCAGATCGGCGCGGTCAGAGGTTCCTCTTGCGGCACTGGCTGGAACGACAATGATTAGCGGTCGTGTTGACCGATTGTTGATTGAAACTGACACCGTTCATGTGGTCGACTTCAAAACTGCACGTAAAATACCCAAATTCGCCTATGATATTCCCGTCCCGCAATTGCGCCAAATGGCGCATTATGTAGCGGCTTTAGAAGCGATTTTTCCCGCAAAGCGGATCGAGGCATTTCTGCTTTTCACCGCCGCGCCGGTAATGATGAAGCTGCCGGAGTCTATTCTCGCACCCTACAAGCCCGCCTGACCCGGCCTTAAGCAATTCTTTTGCAACCGCGGCTTGCAACCTGTCGGCACCCCCATATATTCAGTTCTAAAGCAAAGGAGAAAATCCATGGCAACCACTGCTGTAGGTGATGACAATTTTGCCAGCGATGTGCTGGCATCCGACAAACCCGTATTGGTCGATTTCTGGGCTGAATGGTGCGGGCCTTGCAAAATGATCGGCCCGGCACTGGAGGAAATCAGCGACGAACTTGGTGATAAAGTGACCATCGCCAAATTGAACATTGATGATCATCCCGACACACCCAGCAAATATGGCGTGCGCGGTATCCCGACAATGATCCTGTTCAAAAATGGCGAAGCCGTGGACACCAAAGTCGGTGCCGCCCCTAAGGCACAGCTGAAGAGCTGGCTGGAAGCGGCGCTCTAACTACGATAATCGGCGTTGATGCTGATATACCCATGGGTCAGGTCGCACGTCCACACGGTGGCGCGGCCTGAACCAAGGCCAATATCAACGCTTATGTTGATCTCCTGCCCCTGCAAATGCACGGCCACGGGCTCCTCATCATAGCCATCGACCGGCAGGCCGTTGCGCGCAACCTGATGGCCACCAAAGCTGATTGACAACCGGTCTCGGTCAGCCGGTTCGCCAGCCTTGCCGACTGCCATGACCACACGTCCCCAATTTGCGTCCTCGCCCGCAATGGCGGTTTTGACGAGCGGGGAATTGGCAATGGCAAGGCCGATATTGCGGGCGCTGTCATCCGAAACCGCCCCATTCACGCTGACCTCAATAAATTTCTGCGCGCCTTCGCCATCGCGAACAACCAGATGCGCGAGTTGCTGACAGACATTATTCAGGGCCGAAGCAAAGGCATCAGCGCCGAAATCCTCGAAGGAGGCAAGCGGAGCATTGCCAGCCGCACCCGTGGCAAAGGCCAAAACCGTGTCGGACGTCGATGTGTCGCTGTCCACTGTGATGCAGTTGAATGTCGATCCATTGGCTTCGCTTAAAAGTTTTTGCAGAAATGTGGGCTCGACGGCTGCATCGGTGAAAATATAGCCAAGCATCGTTGCCATATCCGGCGCGATCATGCCGCTCCCCTTGATAATCCCGACCAGATTGACCGTGCGGCCATCCACAACCGCTTTGGCGACTGCGCCCTTGGCAAATGTGTCTGTGGTGCCGATGGTTTGTGCCGCTTCTTCCCAACTACAGCGAGACGCTTCAAAAACGGCGCGCAAACCGGCCTCGGCCTTGTCCTTCGGCAATGGAACGCCAATGACTCCTGTCGAGCAGACAAAGACTTCACGGGTGGAGCAGCCCAGATGGGCGGCAACTTGCGCAGAAATGGCTTCTACCGCTTCCCGTCCGCGATAGCCGGTAAAGGCATTGCTGTTACCGGCATTGACCACCAATGCACGCGCTCTACCGCCCTTGATATTCTCACGGCACAGCTCGACTTCGGATGAACAGCAAATATTGCGCGTAGTTACACCCGCAACGGCGGTTTCTTCAGCCAGCTCGACATAGGTAAGGTCACACCGATCCCACTCCTTGTAACGCGCCCGGGCGATCCGCGGCACTGCTCCAGCGATCTCAGGCATCGCAGGGAAGGGCAAGGCTAGGGGGGAAGTTGCTGACAAGTTTTATCGCCTTTGTTATATAGCCATACGCTAGAGAGGGTGCTGATGCCTGTTACCTTATTGTTGCTTTTGGCTGCAACGGCAGAAAAGCCTTTGGAGACTTCCGGAAAATATCGGTGCATGGATGGCGATGGCACGATGGTTGATCGCCCCGAGCAATGCCCCCCTGTCAACCCACCCGGTGGGCCGTTCGTTATAGCGCCACCGCCGGTTCCCAAACCTACGTTAAGCCGTCCGCCAAAGCCGCGCAATAACCCGGGATTATGGGTAAATATGCTGGATTATCCCCGCTCCTCGCACGGCTATGACGAGGGCACGTCGGGATTTCGCGTTACTGTAGGGCCAGACGGTCTCGTGACAGCCTGCGATATAACAATGTCAAGCGGTTCAGCCATGCTTGATGCCGCGACATGCAGCAATATCACGCGAAGGGCGCGGTTTGAGCCTGCAACAGACGCCGATGGAAAACCGACCATCGGAAGCTACGCGAACAGGGTGACGTGGCGAATTCCTGCCGGACCCAGCTTTGCCAGGCAGGCTGGATTTTTTCCAAATGGGCCGCGGCCAATTTACGGCACCTATATCGAGATCAGGGACGACCAATATCCTCAGGAAGCGCTGGAGAGGGGAATGCGAGGGACAGCCCATATTGTCCTTTCAATATCGGACAAAGGTGTCGTTACCGATTGCGCGACTGATGTGAGCACAGGTTATCCATTGCTGGATAGCAAAGCATGCGACGTCGCAAAAACGTGGACCTTTTTCCCCGCACGCGGCTCGGATGATAAGCCTGTAGCCGGTAGCACGAGGCATTTGTTCAGTTGGGTCCTTCCCGAAGCGTGGAAGGCATATCAGCAAACCGGCATCTATCCGCCGAAGCCACAGTCGCAGTAACCATCATTCTGCGATGGACTATCGCCTTAACCATTCCTATATGGCCCATAGTTTAACGGGGTGATGCAATGCGGTTGCTGATCTATCTTCTGGCGCTGATTAGCGGCTTTTCTGCCGCCGAAGCTGCGCGTTCGGAGGTAAATCCCGCATCTTCGGTTGCGCAGACGGCGGTTGCTGTGGCGGAAGCTCTTGCTTCTCAGGAGCAAGCGTCATCTGTTATCCCTGTCAGCGATCGGCCCGATCCATGCACAGCATGTGTGCCGAACATTGCACGACTTGCGCTGGCTGCTCCTACGCCAGTGTTACGGCACGATAGATCACGCGAATAGGGTGAATTTGCGCAGCTTTCTGCGCCTTTCATTGCCAAATCGCAGTCGCAATTTTGCGGCTAAACCTAATCTCTCATAATCAGGAATTCCCTATGCTCGGCGCAGTAGCCAAAGCCATTTTCGGCTCATCAAACGACCGTTACGTCAAACAAACGATGAAGATCGTCGCCAAAATCAACGCATTGGAAGAGGAGATTGCAGCACTTTCCGATGAAGATCTGAAGGCGCAGACGCAAATCTTCCGCAACCGGCTAGAGGCCGGTGAGACGCTGGACGATATCCTGCCTGAGGCCTTTGCCACTGTCCGTGAAGCATCCAAGCGAACGCTAGGCATGCGCCATTTTGATGTACAGATGGTTGGCGGCATCGTCCTTCATCGCGGCGAAATTGCCGAAATGCGCACGGGTGAAGGCAAAACGCTTGTCGCAACGCTTGCCACTTACCTCAATGCCATTGAGGGCAAGGGCGTCCATGTTGTCACTGTCAACGACTATCTGGCCACACGCGATTCTGAGTGGATGGGGCAGATCCACAAATTCCTAGGCCTTACGATTGGCGTGATCGTGCCCAATCTGAGCGAGAGCGAGCGTCGTGCGGCCTATGCCTGTGACATCACTTATGCCACCAACAATGAGTTGGGTTTTGACTATCTGCGCGACAATATGAAGATGGAGCGCGCACAAATGGTGCAGCGCCCGTTCAACTATGCGATCGTCGACGAGGTTGACTCGATCCTGATCGACGAAGCGCGCACGCCGCTGATCATATCCGGTCCGACCGATGATAAATCGGAACTCTATCAGGCTGTGCACCAGATTGTGCTGCAATTGGCACCTGAGGATTATGAGGCCGATGAAAAAACCCGCAATGTCGTGCTGACTGAGGACGGCACCGAAAAGGCCGAGCGGCTGCTAGAGGCAGCTGGTCTGTTGCAGGGCAGCAACCTGTATGATGCGGAAAATACGCAGGTCGTCCATCATCTTGACCAGGCGCTGAAGGCCAATGTCATGTTCAAGCGCGATACCGACTATATCGTGAAGGATGACAAGGTCATCATCATCGACGAATTTACCGGACGCATGATGGATGGCCGGCGCTGGTCCAACGGCCTGCACCAGGCGGTCGAGGCGAAGGAAGGCGTGCGGATCGAGCCGGAAAACCAGACGCTCGCCACCATCACTTTCCAGAATTATTTCCGCATGTATCCCAAAATTTCCGGGATGACCGGTACAGCCGCCACCGAGGCGGGCGAATTCCATGAAATCTATAAACTGAACGTGGTTGAAATCCCGACCAACCTGCCCGTGCAACGCATTGATCAGGATGACCAGTTTTACAAGAATACGGCTGATAAATTCGGCGCGATAGCCAAGGCGATCAAGGAAGCGCAGGATCGGGGGCAGCCAGTGCTGGTCGGTACGGTTTCCATCGAGAAATCCGAGCTTTTGTCGGAATATCTGAACAAGGAAGGTGTTACCCACAGCGTCCTTAACGCTCGCTTCCATGAACAGGAAGCGCGCATTGTGGCGCAGGCTGGCCGGATTGGCGCAGTGACGATTGCCACGAACATGGCAGGTCGCGGTACCGATATTCAGCTGGGGGGCAATCTGGAGTTTCGCATTGAGGATGAGCTAGGCGAAATGGAACCAGGCAGCGCACGCGACAAGGCGATTGAGAAGATCAAGGAAGAGATCGCCGCTGAAAAGGCGCAGGTTATTGCTGCAGGTGGGTTGTTCGTGCTTGCAACCGAGCGCCATGAAAGTCGCCGTATCGATAATCAGCTGCGTGGCCGTTCTGGCCGTCAGGGCGACCCCGGCCTGTCGCGTTTCTACCTTTGCCTTGAGGATGATCTGCTTCGCATCTTTGGTTCCGAGACACTGTTCGCCCGTATGATGAACAACAGTCTGGAGGATGGCGAAGCCATTGGCGGCAAATGGCTGTCAAAGGCCATTGAAACGGCGCAGCGCAAGGTTGAAGCGCGCAATTATGATATTCGCAAGCAGCTTGTCGAATATGACAATGTCATGAATGACCAGCGCAAGGTGATCTATGAACAGCGCAGCGACATTATGGACGCAGAAGCGGTCGATGATGTGATGGATGACATGCTGCAAGAAACCGTCAACAGCATCGTTGCCGATCATTGCCCGCCAGAAACCTATCCCGAACAATGGGATGTTGACGGGCTGAAGGACCGCACCCGCGAGATTTTGGGCCTGCAGCCCGATATTGACAGCTGGCTGACCGAAGAGGCGATGGAGCCGGAGATTGTCGAAACGCGCATCGCAGAATTGGCGACAGCGAAGTTTGCCGAGAAGCGTGCGGCGGTTGAACCAGAAATTTTCCGCCAGATTGAAAAGCAAATCCTGCTGCAAACGCTCGACCATCACTGGAAAGAGCATCTCGCTACGCTCGACGCACTGCGTCAGGTGATTTACCTGCGGTCCTATGCGCAGAAAAACCCGATCAATGAATATAAGCAGGAGAGCTTTGGCCTGTTTGAAAGCATGCTGAATGCCATTCGCGAAGGCGTTGTCAAAACGCTGACCACCAACGACATAAGGGTGTCACAGGCAGCGGCAGATGATGATTTGCCTGAGCTGCCGGCGTTTCTTACCCAGCATTTTGATCCCTTTACTGGTGAAGATGATAGCGACGATGTCGATGGCGGCACCGCTGGCCTTGTGACGACAACTATCCCCTCGCGGCAAGTTGCGGTTGATCCGTCACAAGGTAATCCATGGGCCAATGATCCGGATATCCGTCGCAATGACCCATGCCCTTGCGGCTCGGGGCAGAAATATAAGCACTGCCACGGGGCCTATTGATCGGTTGGTGGAGTGAGTGCGCTTCTTGCCCTGCTGTTCGGCCTGATTGCGCTCATTTACGCCTCGGTTGGCTTTGGAGGAGGGTCCTCTTATACCGCGCTGCTAACATTTACCGGGATCGAGCCAAAGCTGATCCCGATTATTTCGCTGTGCTGCAATATCGTGGTGGTCACGGGCGGGACCTGGCGTTTCTGGCGGGAAGGGCTGATCGAATGGAAGGCAGTGCTGCCATTATTGGCAATTTCTGCTCCATTGGCTTTTTTGGGTGGGCTGGTTCCGCTTAAGGAAGCGACATTTCTGCTCATTTTGGGAAGCACGCTTCTGCTATCAGCAATAGCGTTGATACTGCCGCAGGAGCGGCTGCCGCAGGCCAATGTCCCAAAGCCTGCTGTGTTGGGGCTATCGGCTATCGTTGGCATGCTTGCGGGCCTCTCGGGGATAGGTGGCGGCATTTTTATGGCGCCCGTTTTGCACCTGATCCGCTGGGCAGAGGCGAAGCGGATTGCAGCCTTTGCGTCGCTCTACATCCTCGTCAATTCGATTGCCGGGTTGGCAGGGCAATTGATCAAGGGTGGGCCTACGGCCTTTGCCGAACCTGCCGCGACGTTCTGGCCGCTATTGTTGGCAGTGCTGGTTGGCGGGCAGATTGGCAGCATGATCGGGATCAAACTATTTTCGCCCATCTGGCTGCGGCGTATGACGGCGCTGTTGGTCGGCTATGCCGCTATAAGGCTGCTGACCACAGCATTATCATTTTGAAGAGAAAAGTGGCTCCCCGGGACGGATTCGAACCATCGGCCGTCCGATTAACAGTCGGATGCTCTACCGCTGAGCTACCGGGGAACAACCCGTCCTGACCAGTTAAGGGGGCCGGGTGAGACGCGCCTATGGCGCGGTCGATTTGAAAATGCAAGGCCTCACGTAACAAATTGTTCCATGGCAATACGATCATCCAGCGCATGCTCCGGATCGAACAGCAAAGTGAGCGAGCGGTTACGGTCCAGAGCGACTTCGACGCTTGCAATATCACGGATTTCGCGTTGATCGGCTACTGCGCTGACGGGCCGTTTGGTCGATTCAAGGATAGTCAGTTTGACTTGGTAGCGATCAGGCAAAATTGCCCCCTTCCAGCGGCGCGGGCGGAAAGGGCTGATGGGTGTAAGCGCGAGGAGCGCTGAATCCAGCGGCAAGATTGGGCCATTGGCCGAGAGATTATATGCGGTCGAACCAGCAGGCGTCGAAACCAGAACGCCATCGCAAATCAACTCGTCGAGAACGGTCCGGCCATTGACGGCAATTTCGATTTTCGCTGCCTGCCGTGTTTCGCGGAGCAGCGAAACTTCGTTGATGGCAGGCAGCGTAAAGCGCTGGCCAGCAGTTGTTTCCATCGTTGCAATCAGCGGCGTCACGGAAAAGCTTTTGGCGCGCTCCAGCCGCTCTGCAAGGCCATCGGGCTGCCAATTGTTCATCAGGAAGCCAATAGTACCCAAATTCATGCCATAGGCCGGCAGATTGCGGCGGTCTTCAAGCAGCCGGTGGAGCAATTGCAACAGAAAGCCGTCACCGCCCAGGGCGATGACTGCGTCCGCTTCGTCCAAGGGAACAAAGTCGTAAAGCGCGCGGAGCTGTGTTTCAGCTTCGCGCGCTGCCTCTCCAGGGGCAGCGAGCAGGGCAAGGCGTGCAAAACGGCTCATCCGCCAGTGGCATTCATATGGCGGTGCAGGCGCAATGAGCGATCCTCCATTTGCCGCTCAAAATCATGCCGCTCTGGCTTTAGCCGAAGAGCTCTTTGCAGCAAAAGGTCAACCGCGGCTGTACCATCCTCTCTGATTGCCTTGCGAAAATCCACGTTGAGATCGGAGCCGAGGCACATATAAACCTTCCCATCCGTCGTCAGCCTGATGCGATTGCAGCCATCGCAGAAATTGTTGCTTAGCGGCGTTATAAGGCCAAGACGCAAACCAGTTTCAACGACGCGCCAATAGCGGGCGGGGCCAGCCGTTTGATGATTGTCGGGAACCAGCGCATAGCGTTCGCGCAGCGGCCAAAGGAACTCCTCCAGAGTGATAAAATGGTCGCTGCGTCCATTGACGGCATTGCCTAGCGGCATCGTCTCAATGAGCGCCAGATCATGCCCCTCTGCCGCACAATATTCTGCCATCGGCAGGATTTCATCCTGGTTCACAGATTTGAGCGCTACCATATTGATACGAATTGCTATTCCCGCTTCTTTTGCGGCTTTTATACCCCTCAAAACCTGCGCCAGGTCGCCTCCACGGGTAATGACGCCAAAACTAACGGGATCCAAGCTATCCAGGCTAACATTGATACGACGGATATTGGCAGCTGCCAGTTGTTCAGCGTGGTTTGCAAGGCGACTGCCATTTGTCGTCAGCGTTAGTTCTTCCAGCCGGCCATTAGCAACATATCGGCCCAATTGACTGATTAGAATATTGATATCACGCCTGAGGAGAGGCTCGCCGCCGGTGAGACGAATTTTGCGGATGCCATGATCAATGAAACGATCGGCAATGAGTGCCAGTTCGGTATAGTCGAGCACTTCTGATCGCGGCAGAAAGCTTTGATTTTCGGGCATGCAATATTGGCAACGGAAATTGCACCGGTCCGTGACCGAGATGCGCAAATAATCGATCGTTCGTCCAAATCCGTCCAGCATGGCGTTTACCTAGTGCTGCTGCGCGATGCTGGCAATGGTTGCGAAAGACTTTGCCGCTATTAAGGCGATGTTATGTCGGTTTCCAAACCTCGCCTTGCCCGCAGCCGCGATGCGCGTGACTGGCTCTCCGCTTATGATGAGCGAAAGGCGGGGCCGGTTACGCTGTTTCTGGTGGGCATACGCGACCTGAAGCAGATCAATGACCGTCACGGCCGTGATGTCGGCGATGCGGCTATCCGTCAGGCAGGCAATTGCATTGCCCGTTTTGCAATGGCGCAGGGGGCATCGGCGCAAATCGCTGCGCGGTTGCCTGGGCGAGAGTTTCTGCTTGTCCTCAGCGGATCGCACGAACCTCCCCAAATTGAGGCTTTTGCGCAAAACCTGCTAGATGCACTTTCGGGTAATCTGGGTGTCGATCAAGAGGCTATTGCATTCAGTGCGCGGATTGGAATCGCCCGCTCCGAGAATGGTGATACCGGCTATGAACTTCATTATCGCGCGGGGCAGGCACTCGCCCGTGCCTATGCGCGCAAGGGCAAACGCTTCCTGCTTGAGGATTCCAGGTCAGAGGGTGGTTTTCGATTGCAAGCCGCCCTTGATGCTGAAATCCGGGGGGCTGTATCAAACGACCAGATCACCATCATGCTGCAACCGCAATTTGACGTTGTGAACGGCCATTTGGTTGGAGCCGAGGCGCTGGCACGATGGAACCATCCCAAGCTCGGTGAAATAGGCGCAGGACAGCTTTTTGCGACTGCCGATCGTGTCGATCTGCGCGAAGAATTGTCGCATTTGATCCAGCGCAAGGCCATTCGCATTGCATCAGAATGGATCCCGGCGCTTGGCGATCTGCGGCTTGCAGTCAATTTGGGAGCCGATGAGCTGGGTGAAGGCTATTCAGAACGGTTGTTGGCGATTTTGGCCGAAACCGGCTTTGACGCTACGCGCCTGACGCTTGAGTTGACTGAGGAAAGCCTTGTCCGCGATATTGATTTGGCTGGTGCACAGCTGCAAAGGCTCCGTCTCGAAGGTGTGCGGATCGCAGTTGATGATTTTGGCACTGGTTATTCAAGCCTTGCCTATTTGAAAGCGCTGCCGCTTGACTATTTGAAGCTGGATAAGGGCATGACGCCGGATATTGGCGGCACAGGCAAGGATCGCATTGTCCTGCGCGCAATCATCGCAATGGGGAAGGCGCTTGGGCTAAAGGTAATTGCGGAGGGTGTTGAAAGCGAAATTGAACTGGAGATGCTGCGCGCAGAGGGCTGCGACTATTTTCAGGGGTTTTTGCGTTCTCCACCCTTAAGCGCGGAAGACTTTGAGCGTTTTGCGCTGTTGGCGAACTAGGTCCTGACCCTAGGATGCCCGCCGTGCAAGATTCGCAAGGCCTTTTGAAAGCTGCAAACAGCCATTTAGCTTGGCTTTGGGATCAGGCCAGTTGCGGTTGATTACCAGCTTGCTGTCTGGACGCAGCTTGGCGACAGCACCCAGTTTCTCAACATAGGCGAGCAGACCAGCAACATTCGGTGGGCGTTCTTCGTGAAAGCTAACCAGGGCACCACGGGGACCAACTTCGATTTTTGAGACTTGGGCGACCAGCGCATTCTGTTTGATTTCGATCAG
>CAYVQO010000003.1:25861-45094 GCA_964452835.1 uncultured Sphingorhabdus sp.
CAACTTCGATTTTTGAGACTTGGGCGACCAGCGCATTCTGTTTGATTTCGATCAGACGGAGGAGATTTTCCGCAGGCTCCGGAATTGGCCCAAAACGGTCGGCCATTTCGGCAGCGAAGCCTTCAATATCTCCAGCCTCCTCCAGATCGTTGAGCCGGCGGTAGAGCGCCATTCGCACTGATAGATCAGGGACATAATCCTCTGGAATCAAAATCGGCGCGTCGATGGTGATTTGCGGGCTGAACGACCCGCGCGGCTTGGCAAGGCCCTGGGCATGGGCGCGGACAGCCAAAATCGCTTCTTCCAGCATCGACTGGTATAATTCAAATCCGACTTCGCGGATATGGCCCGATTGTTCGTCACCCACCAGATTGCCGGCCCCGCGTATATCCAGATCATGGCTCGCCAGTTGAAACCCGGCGCCGAGGCTGTCCAAATCAGATAGCACCTTCAAACGCTTCTCTGCCGCCTCGCCGAGCACCCGGTCAGCAGGCTGGGTCAAATAGGCATAGGCCCGGGTTTTTGATCGGCCGACACGCCCACGTAACTGATAGAGCTGCGCCAGTCCAAAGCGGTCGGCGCGGTGAATGATCAACGTGTTGGCGCTGGGGATATCCAGCCCGCTCTCGACAATGGTGGTCGATAGCAGCACATCATAGCGCTTGTCATAAAAAGCGCTCATCCGCTCTTCAATTTCGCCTGCTGCCATTTGGCCGTGCGCGGTGACGAATTTCACCTCAGGCACATCGTTGCGCAAGAAGGTTTCTATTTCCTCTATGTCGGCAATACGCGGAACGACAAAGAAACTTTGCCCGCCGCGATAATGTTCGCGCAGCAGGGCCTCGCGCAGCACCACCGGGTCCCACTCCATGACATAAGTGCGCACTGCCAGGCGATCGACTGGCGGCGTCTGGATCACCGACAGCTCACGCAGGCCAGACATCGCCATTTGCAGCGTGCGCGGGATCGGCGTGGCGGTTAGCGTAAGCATATGCACGTCGGTCTTGAGCGCCTTTAGCTGTTCCTTATGCGTGACACCAAAGCGCTGTTCCTCGTCCACCACAACCAGGCCCAGCCGTTTGAACTTGATCGTCTTGGCCAGCACGGCGTGCGTTCCAATCACAATGTCTATGCTGCCATCCGCCAGTCCGTCTCGGGTCTTGGCAGCCTCGGCCGTGGGAACCAGCCGCGAAAGTCGCCCGACCTGTAACGGCGTATCCGCAAAGCGTTCGGCGAAATTTGTGCTGTGCTGCCGGGCAAGCAGCGTGGTCGGCGCAATAACGGCCACTTGATAGCCAGCCATTGCGGCGGCGAAGGCCGCGCGCATGGCCACCTCGGTCTTGCCAAAGCCGACATCGCCGCAGACGAGCCGGTCCATGGGCTTGCCGCTTGCCAGATCCTCGAGCACCTCGGCAATGACACGCTCTTGATCCTCTGTTTCAGCATAAGGAAAGCGGTCCACAAATGCCGCATAAGGCGCAGGTTCCAGTTCCATGGTCACACCCGGGCGAAGCGCTCGCTCGGCTGCGGTACGGATCAGCTCATGCGCGATCCGGGTGATGCGTTCCTTCAGCTTCGCCTTGCGTCGCTGCCAGGCCTCACCCCCCAATTTGTCCAAGGGGACTGCGCCGTCATGTGAGCCATAGCGCGACAGCACATCGATATTTTCAACGGGTACATAGAGCTTGTCGCCGCCAGCATAGGAGAGGGCGACGCAATCATGCGGACTTTGGCCAACTGGGATGGAGGCAAGACCTTCATAGCGGCCAATGCCATGTTCGATGTGGACGACATAGTCACCCACCGCCATCGCCTGCATTTCCGCAAGGAAGGCATCCGCGCTTTTCTTTGACTTGCGGCGGCGGACAAGGCGGTCGCCCAATATGTCCTGCTCTGACAGGAGAGTGACGTCCGCAGAAGCAAAGCCATGTTCGATCGGCAGGACAACCATCGCTGCCGTACCATTGGCGGCTAGTCCCAATGCCTGTTGCCAGCCATCGGCCATTTTCAGCTTTGGCGCACCATGATCGGCCAACAACCCATGTAGGCGGTCTCGGGCGCCGGCAGAATAGCTGGCGACAATGGGCTTGCGATTGGCCTTGGCCGCCTCTTTCAGATGTGCCGCTACAGCCTCATAGACATTGTCCTTGCGTGCCCTTTCTGGTGCGAAATCGCGTGCAGCGGTTATGCCGAAATCTATGGCACTGCTGCTATCTGGCAGGGAAAATGGCGTGATAAGATGCGCAGCATGGCGCTCAAAACGGCCGCTCAGTTCATCTGCGGAAAGATAAAGCAGGTCCGGCGGCAGCGGGCGATAGCTTCCCGGACTTGCTGACTGGGCCTTCACGCGGTTCTCGTAATAATCATCAATGGCCTCGCGCCGCGCCTCGCCAGCTGCAAGGCTGGCGCTGTCGCGCAGTACCAGCAGATTATCCCCCAAATGATCGAATAGCGTCTCCAGCCGTTCCTCAAACAGCGGCAGCCAATGGTCCATGCCTGCCAGTCGCCGCCCTTCGGACACGGCCTGATATAGCGGATCTCCGGTTGCAGTCGCGCCGAACAGCTCTCGATATTGGCTGCGGAAACGGCGGATAGCGTCTTCATCCATCAATGTTTCAACGGCAGGCAGCAACGCAAAACGATCCACTGTGCCAATGCTGCGCTGGTCCTGCGGTGAAAAGCGCCGGATGGTTTCAATCTCGTCGCCAAAGAAATCCAGTCGCAGCCCGTCTTCGCTACCCGCCGGAATCAGGTCAACCAAGCTGCCGCGCATGGCGAATTCGCCTGCCTCGGCCACAGTATCGACGCGAAAATATCCATTGGCTTGCAAAAGCGTCGCCAGCTTTTCCCGGTTGATTGAGACGCCTGACGCCAGCATCGCGCCTGTTTGCCGAATACGGAAAGGTGTCAAGAGGCGCTGCATCACCGCGCTGATTGTGGTCAGGACCAGCTGCTTGCCATTTGGCGGGGCTTGCAAAGCGTTAAGTGTTGCCATGCGTTCGCTGGTAATCGGTAGCGAAGGGGAGGCGCGGTCGTAAGGAAGGCAATCCCATGCAGGAAACTGCAAAATTTCAATTTCCGGCGCGAAAAAGGGAATGGTTTCTGAAAGGCCGCGCATCGCGGCGTCGTCGGCTGCAATGAACAGCGTGCGACCCTTTGCTCCTCGCGTCAGATCAGCGAGCAGCAACGGCGCGAACCCATTGGGCACCGACGATAGGGTTAGTGGTACTGTGGCCTGTACTATTTTCTGGAGATCAGCCATTTGGCTCCAGTCCCTCTGGCAATTGGATATAGTCCAACCGTCGCATGGCCTCCATCATGGGGCCTTCAAAGCTAACAGGGACAGGAATAGTGCCCATGGCCCAGCCCATAATGTCTACATCTTGTTCATCCAGCAGCCGTTCGAACCAGCTTATATCTTCGGCTGACCAATGCGCGCTTGCTGCATCAAAAAAGCCACCCACTATCGCATCTGCCTCACGCGTGCCGCGATGATGCGCACGATAATGGAGTTTGCGGGCTTTGGCGTCTTTCAGCATAAATCTCGATGGGGCTGGATTGCGGGCGTGTGGCCGATATAGTGCCCCTAGCCATGCGTCCCGATATTCTCAATCCGCTATTTGCCGAAATTACAACGCTGAAGGGCGTCGGGCCGGGCCTGACGAAACCCCTGACGCGGCTTGGATTGGAACGGGTCAAGGATCTGGCCTATCATTTTCCCGCCAGCTGGACTTATCGCAAGCAAGTGGCACTGCTCGATCAGGCCGATGTCGGTCAGAACATCATTATCCGCCTGGTCATTGTTGACCATAAATCTGGCGGCAGTGCGCGTGCGCCGACGCGGATCCACGGCTGCGATGCAGAGGGCAATTATGTCAGCCTCGTCTTTTTCGGGCGCAATGGGGGCTGGGCGCGTAAACAGCTGCCAATTGGCGAAGAGCGGATCATCTCTGGCAAGTTGGAGCAATATGGGCAGGAATTGCAAATCATCCACCCTGACCATGTTGTTGCATCGGGAGAGGCTGCACCGACCGCAATAGAACCCGTCTATCCGTTATCCGAAGGGCTGACCAACAACCGGGCGGGGCAGCTGGTGGCGCAGGCGTTGGAGCGTCTGCCGCAGCTTGATGAATGGATAGAGCCCAGCCAGTTGGCGCAAAAGGGCTGGAAAGGCTGGCGAGAGGCGTTGTTCAGCGTGCACCGTAAGGATGACGCGGCAGTCCGTGACAGGCTTGCTTATGATGAGCTGTTCGCCAACCAGCTTGCCATGCGCTTGGTGCGGGCAGCGCTTGATAAACGACGCGGAACGCCGATCTTGGGTGATGGGCGCCTCATCGGCCAGCTCAAAATGCCGTTCGCGCTGACCGGCGCACAGCAACGGGTGATAAGTGAAATTGAAGGCGATATGGCGCAGGCCCGACCAATGCTGCGGCTGCTGCAGGGTGATGTGGGTTCTGGAAAAACCATGGTT
Organism: uncultured Sphingorhabdus sp.; assembly: GCA_964452835.1. Lineage (GTDB taxonomy): Bacteria > Pseudomonadota > Alphaproteobacteria > Sphingomonadales > Sphingomonadaceae > Sphingorhabdus_B. The sequence goes on from CAYVQO010000003.1 coordinate 30,333, forward strand.
GCGCTGCACGCGCTGCTGCGTGCGGTAGAGGCAGGCATGCAAGGGGCGCTCCTAGCGCCAACTGAAATATTGGCGCGTCAGCATTTCGCCAATCTGCAGGCCAGCCTTGCAGGGCTGCAGGTCAACGTCGCCATATTGACGGGTCGCGACAAGGGGCGGGCACGCGAATCGACGCTGATGGGGCTGGCGGACGGCTCAATTGATATATTGGTGGGTACGCATGCGATATTTCAGGAAGCCGTCACCTATAAAGGGCTAGGCTTGGCGATCATCGACGAACAGCATCGTTTTGGTGTGTCGCAGCGCTTGATGCTGTCTAAAAAAGGCAGGGGCGTTCCGCATTTGCTGGTCATGACGGCGACTCCCATCCCGCGCAGCCTGGCGCTTGCAGCCTATGGCGACATGGACGTTTCGCAAATTGACGAAATGCCTCCCGGACGAGCACCGGTTGAAACTTTGGTCATGTCCGAAGAGCGCCTCGGAGAGTTGGTTGATGGTGTCGCTCGCCATTTGAACGGCGGCGGTCAGGCCTTTTGGGTCTGTCCGCTGGTCGAGGAAAGCGAGAATAGCGACCTTGCCGCTGCTGAACAAAGGGCGGAGGCTTTGCGTCTGCGTTTTGGCGACCAAGTGGCAGTAATTCATGGCCGGATGAAAGGGCCAGAAAAAGATGCGGTCATGGAGGCATTTGCCGCCGCCAAAACCCGCTTGCTGGTGGCGACCACGGTTATTGAAGTTGGCGTTGATGTACCTAACGCCAGTCTGATGATCGTGGAAGCTGCTGATCGGTTCGGTCTTGCCCAGCTGCATCAGCTGCGGGGGCGGGTTGGGCGAGGCAGCGAAAAATCGCGCTGCATATTGGTTCGCAGTGCGCAAATTGGCGAGACCGCAAGGGCACGATTGGCCCTCATGCGAGAGACGAATGATGGTTTTCGCATTGCCGAAGAGGATTTGAAGTTACGCGGCGCCGGCGAAATGCTGGGGACGCGGCAGTCGGGAGAGAGCCCGTTCCGCGTTGCGACCAATGAGCAAGTGCGCGAATTAATTGGCCCGGCTGCGGCTGACGCCCGGCTATTGCTGGACCGTGACGGGGGTTTGGACGGGCCGCGCGGCGAAGCGGCTCGTGTTGCTCTTTATCTATTTGAACGCGATGCCGGGGTGGCAACGCTAAGAAGTGGTTAGCGCAGCTTTACGCCTACCTGGTCAATCAGCGCCAAAAAATCGGGCAAGCGGATAACCCGCTCGAACTGAAAGCCAGCACGGCCATCGACCGTCCAGATCAGATGGGCCTCAATCCGCCCAACCACCGGAAGGCGAAGTTCAATACGATCACCATGTTGGAAGACAATATTGTCATCGATCATAAAGCCATGGGCAGAAATATTCGAGATATGAATGTGCTGATCACCATGCTGGCGACTTTCAGCAATGGCCTTGTAACTTGCGCGATGCCTAGCGGCGCGGCGCATATCATAATTCTGATCAGCAGCATGTGTTGCCATGGTAAACCTTGTTCTTAACCGCAGAGTCGCATCAACCCATTTGACAGTTTTTTACGAACAAAAGGTAAAGCGCGGCCTGGAAGAAATTAACTGAACCGCAAAATGCCGTGCTTCTTCTTGCCCGACGAAATCCGCACTTCGGCAGGAGATTTTGTAACGATATGATTTTCGTCCGAAATCTGCTCACCGTCTATGCGGGCGCCGCCGCCGGCAATCAAACGCCGGGCTTCGCCCTTGGAGGCAGCGAAGCCAATAGCGACCAGCGCATCGACCAGACTGACGCGTTCATCTTCAACGTCCAGTGTTGGCAAATCGCCTCCGGCATCGCCCTTTTCGAACAGGTTTCGTGCGGTTGATTCGGCTTCTCGTGCGGCGTCTATGCCGCGACACATGGCAGTCGCCTCATTGGCGAGCACGATCTTTGCTTGGTTGATCTCGCTTCCGTCCAGTGCCTCAAGCCGGGCAATTTCATCGAGCGGCAAATCGGTGAACAGCCGCAGGAACTTCCCGACATCGGCGTCCTGCGTGTTCCGCCAGAACTGCCAATACTCATAGTTTGATAGGGAATTCTGGTTCAGCCAGACCGCGCCGGAAACCGACTTACCCATTTTGGAGCCATCGGCCTTGGTGATTAGCGGCGTCGTCAAACCGAACACCTCTTCACCATCCATGCGCCGCGTAAGTTCAACGCCATTGATGATATTGCCCCACTGGTCAGACCCGCCCATTTGTAGCCTGACGCCCATCGTCCGGTTCAAGTGGCGATAGTCATAGCCCTGCAATATCATGTAATTGAATTCCAGGAAGGTCATTGGCTGCTCTCGATCAAGGCGTAGCTTGACCGAGTCGAAAGTCAGCATGCGGTTGACCGTGAAATGCGTTCCGACTTCCTGCAGCAGCTCGATATAGCCCAGCTTGCCCAGCCAGTCATGGTTGTTGACCATTACCGCATCGGTCGGCCCTTCGCCGAACGAGAGGAATTGTTCGAATGCAGTACGGATCGACGCGATGTTTGCGTCAATGGCCGCATCGGTCAGCATTTTGCGGCTCTCGTCGCGCCCGGTGGGGTCGCCAATCCGCGTAGTGCCGCCACCCATGACTACCACCGGCTTGTGCCCTGCCTGCTGCAACCGCCGTAGCAACATGATCGATACCAGATTGCCGACATGCAGTGAGGGTGCGGTTGCATCGAAACCAATATAGCCGGGCACGATCTGCGTGGCGGCGAGAGCGTCGAGCGCTGGACCATCGGTCAGCTGGTGGATATAACCGCGTTCTTGCAGCAGGTTCAGCAGGTCGGACTTGTATTCGGTCATGGTGCAGAGCGCCTAGCATGGGAAAATTTGCATGGGGAGCATTTTTGGCATGCACCGCTTGGTTGTGCACCCATCGACACCGGCTGTGGCGGTTTCGAGCGTTTCGGCCAACATTCTAAACTATGCGGCTGATGAGTTGGTGGTTGAGTACAGCGTTATCGCGGATGGCACTCTTATGCTTCCACCGGAAGCCGAACCGGAGCGGGCAGATGGGCTTTGGCACACGACCTGTTTCGAGCTTTTCCTTGGAACGGAATCGGGTGCCTATGCCGAGTTCAACTTTTCGCCGTCCTTTGCATGGGCGGCCTATAGCTTTGATAAATACAGGGAAGGCATGAAAGGCCTCGATCTTTTGTTCGACCCCGAGATCGGCATATCACCATCACGAACCCACTTTTTTCTTTGCGCCGAACTGCCCAACTTGGGGGAAAAGTATCGGAAAATGGGGCTTACGGCCGTCATCGAAGAAGTTGGTGGTACCAAATCCTATTGGTCGCTTGCCCATCCCGATGGTCCGCCAGATTTTCATCATCCCGATTGCTTTGCGCTAACGCTTCCGCCAGTGGAGCGAGCATGAAATTTGGAATTGATCGCCTGCTTGCTGACCCGGCACTGCGCGCCCCGCTTGTTGGCAAGCGTGTGGCTCTGCTCGCCCACCCCGCCTCGGTCACCGCAGACCTGACCCACAGCCTCGACGCGCTTGCGGCGCTTGGCGACCTCCACCTGACCGCAGCCGTCGGCCCGCAACATGGCCTGCGCGGCGACAAGCAGGACAATATGATGGAAAGCCCGGACTATACCGATCCGGTGCACGGCATTCCCGTGTTCAGCCTATATGGTGATGTTCGCCGCCCAACAGGCCAGATGATGGGCGTTTTCGACGTTATCTTGATCGATATGCAGGATCTTGGCTGCCGTATCTACACATTCATCACGACATTGCTTTATGTTCTTGAGGCCGCTGCTGCGCACGGCAAGTCGGTCTGGGTACTTGATCGTCCCAATCCCGCTGGTCGCCCGATTGAGGGGCTTAGCTTGAGGGCAGGGTGGGAGAGCTTTGTCGGTGCTGGCCCCATGCCGATGCGGCATGGACTGACGCTAGGTGAAATCGGACAATGGTTCATCGATCACTATAAGCTGAACGTTGACTATAAAGTTGTTGAAATGGAGGGCTATGACCCCGCAGCCGCCACCGGTTTTGGCTGGCCTGCAGAGCGCATCTGGATCAACCCCAGCCCCAATGCAGCAAACCTGAATATGGCGCGGGCCTATGCCGGCACAGTGATGCTGGAGGGGGCAACGTTGAGCGAGGGCAGGGGCACCACACGGCCGCTTGAGCTGTTCGGTGCGCCAGACATCAATGCCCGCGAAGTCATGAAGGAAATGCATGCGCTTGCTCCTGACTGGCTTCAGGGATGTGCATTGCGTGAGATCTGGTTCGAGCCGACATTTCACAAACATGTGCATCAGCTGTGCCACGGGGTCCAAATTCATGCAGAGGGCGACCATTACAAACATGATGTGTTCAAGCCCTGGCGGCTGCAGGCGCTTGCATTCAAGGCGATCCGGCGGCTCTACCCCGATTACCAAATCTGGCGCGGTACCGATTTCAAATATGAATATACCGATGATGTGCTGGCGATCGACGTGATCAATGGCAGCCCACTTTTGCGCGAATGGGTTGATGATGCCGGGTCAGTGCCTGGCGATCTGGACGCTATGACGCTGCCTGATGAAGCCGAATGGGCCGAACAGCGCCAACCTTTCCTGCTGTACTAGCCATGACTAACCAACCTGCTGTACCCCACCCGCAGCTCAGCGAAAGCGAAGCAGAAGAAAGGCTTGGTGCCAATCAGTCAGATTTTGTCGCAATGATGGCAAAGGCAGATCATCGTTTTCATGCTGGCGATCACCGAACTGCTGCTGCTTTTTATCGCGGGGCGCTCAATCTGGCGCTCCAGATCGGCACCACATCGGCGGGCATGGCACGCGACGCGCAGCGGGCGCAGGCCATGGGCGTCTGGTTTGATCAGCTGTTCAAAGAGCATTTGCTCAAATCGCTTGATTTTGCTGGCTTTACCCGATCCAATCGCCATCCACGTTTCCAGAAGTCGCTGGATATGATGCTTGGTGAGCGCCAGCGCCCAGCCGAATATCAGCGTTTCCCGCAGACGCCATTGGTCTATTATTACCCGGACTTGCCTTATGTACAATTTGCGGATCCGACCGAATATCCCTGGCGTGAAGCATTTGAGGCACAGTTTCCGGTGATGCGGGACGAAGCGTTGACGTTGCTGGGCGGTGAGGCCGATTTCCGCCCCTACATAAAGACCAACAAGGAGCGCCCCCAAGGCGACGTCCACGGCTTGCTCGAAAACCCGGACTGGAGCACCTATTTCCTGTGGGAAAATGGCGCTGCCGTGGACGACCATGTCGCGACTTGTCCGCAAATCTACCACGCAGTGATGGACACGGTTCCACTTTGCCACATTGGCCCACGTGCCCCATCTGTAATGCTTTCGCTGCTCCGGCCCGGTGCCCATATCCCGCCGCATACAGGAATGATCAACTGCCGTTATATCTGCCATTTGCCGCTGGTGGTCCCAGAAAACTGCGCTTTCCGTGTGGGCGAGACAACGATCAAATGGCAGGAAGGCAGGCTGATTGCTTTCGATGACAGTGTGCAACACGAAGCATGGAACCGCAGCGCTGAGAACCGTCTGGTTCTGATTTTCGACATCTGGCGCCCCGAATTGAGCGAAGATGAACGGCAAATGGTGACTGCATTATTTGCAGCAGTTGACAGCTATTGACGGATCACTCTCACTGTCGCACGTTGTGATCGATGGAGAGAAGCGAAGAAACAAATGGCCTGCGGCTAACCCTTTGGGTGCTGCTCATTGTATATATTCTCAACTTTCTTGACCGCCAGATCCTTAACATCCTTGCTGAACCGATCAAAGGTGAACTGGGCTTGAGCGACACGCAGCTCGGCCTGCTCGCTGGTCCTGCCTTTGCCGTGTTTTATGCAGTGCTGGGTATTCCTATCGCGCGATATGCTGATCGCGGAAGTACTAACCGGGTTTCGTTGATTTCGGTATCGCTGGTCATCTGGTCAGGGATGACGGTGCTTTGCGGTTTTGCGCAGAATTTCTGGCAAATGGCGCTTGCGCGGATCGGGGTTGGGGTAGGAGAGGCTGGCTGTACGCCGGCGGCGCACAGCCTGATTAGTGATGCCGTCGCACCTGAAAAACGTGCTTCCGCCATTGCCTTTTATGGCATGGGCGTTCCTATTGGCACTTTGCTGGGTTTGGTCATTGGCGGTGTGGTCAATGACATTTGGGGGTGGCGTGCAGCCTTGATGCTGGTTGGTGTGCCGGGCATATTGCTTGCTCTTTTGCTCCCGCTACTGTTGCGTGAGCCGCGGCGTCTCGGGCTGATGAAGGGCGATGCCGCCCCGGCGGGTCCGCCGCCAATACCAATTCGCGACGCAATTGCCGAAATTTTCACGTCGCGTGCCTATGTCCTGCTGCTTGTTGCTGCCTCGGTCGCGGCGTTCCTGGCCTATGGCAAGGGGCTGTGGACGCTGTCGCTGTTCATCCGTAGCCATGGGATGACTACGACGGAGGTCGGCCTGATAGGCTCGGTGACCATTGGGATCGCCGGGGTGTTTGGAACTTGGCTCGGCGGATGGGCAGCTGACCGTTATGGAAAGATAAACCGTCGGCACATATTGACGCTGCCTGCCGTCGGGATGGCGATTGCTGCACCGATCCAGTTTCTGGGCTATGGAGCACCGATCTGGTGGGTGGCTGGGTTGCTTATCCTTGTGCCCACAATCCTGAATGCCGCATATTACGGCCCTGCCTATGCCTGTGTTCAGGGGCTGGTGCGAAAGGAATTGCGGGCTGTGGCAGCATCATTGATGCTGTTTGGTCAAAACCTCATCGGCCTTGGCCTTGGCCCATTCATATTCGGCGCATTGTCAGACGGCTTGCAACCAATGGCTGGCAGTGAAAGCGTGCGCTGGGTGCTGTTTGGCGCGGCATGGCTTGGCTTCATCCCCGCCTTTTTCTTCTGGCGGGCAAGCCTGCGGTTGAATGAAGAGTTGGATCAGAAGGGCTAGTTCTTTCGCACCAGTTCGCGCATTGCATCGTCCAATCCCTCCAGAGTCAGCGGATACATGCGGTCCTTCACCAGCTCTTTCATGATCTTGGTGGACTGCGAATAGCTCCAATGCGCCTCTGGTGTGGGGTTTAGCCACACTGTTGCGGGATAGGTATTCACCATGCGCTGCATCCAAACAGCGCCAGCCTCTTCGTTGAAATGCTCGACAGAGCCACCCGGATGCGAAATTTCATAAGGGCTCATTGCCGCGTCGCCGACAAAGATCAGCTTATAATCATGCGGGAATTTGTGCATCACATCCCATGTGGGCGTGCGTTCGGCAAAGCGACGGCGGTTGTCTTTCCAAACACCTTCGTACAGGCAGTTGTGGAAATAGAAAAATTCCAGATTTTTGAATTCGGCCGTGGCCGCGCTGAACAGCTCTTCGCAAAGCTTGATAAACGGGTCCATTGAACCCCCAACGTCAAGGAACAGCAACACCTTGATCGCATTGCGCCGCTCGGCCCGCATATGGATGTCGAGCCAACCCTGCCGCGCCGTGCCACTAATCGTCCGGTCAATATCGAGCTCGTCCTGTGCACCTTCCCGCGCAAATTTGCGCAGGCGGCGCATGGCTATCTTGATATTGCGCGTGCCCAGTTCTTTGGTGTTATCGAGATTGGCAAATTCCCGCTTTTCCCAGACCTTCAGCGCACGCTTATGCTTGCTTTCGCCACCAATACGCACGCCTTCGGGGTTATAGCCATTATTGCCAAAGGGGGATGTGCCGCCGGTGCCTATCCATTTGTTGCCACCCTCATGCCGCTTCTGCTGTTCTTCCAGCCGCTTTTTCAGCGTCTCCATGATCTCGTCCCAGCTACCGAGCGACTTGATCTTCTCCATTTCTTCGGGTGACAGGAATTTCTCGGCAATGGCTTTCAGCCAGTCTTCGGGCACGTCGACGGTTTCATTGCCATAACTGGTCAGCAAGCCTTTGAAGACCTTGTTGAATACCTGATCGAACCGGTCGAGTTGTGCTTCATCCTTCACCAGTACCGAGCGAGAAAGATAATAGAATTGCTCCGGCGTGCGCTCAATCACCTCAGCATCCAGCGCCTCCAGCAGCGCCAAATGCTCTTTCAGGCTGGCGGGAATTCCTGCCGTGCGCAATTCTTCAAGGAAGTTGAAAAACATGATTGTGGCTGTGCCTTGCAACAGGTTTGGCGTCAACTCTCTTCAGCCTATAGTTAACCATAAGGTAACCATGTCGGCCTAAGCATCTTTTCAGGGTTAAAATGGGTTGCAGAATTAGATGGAAAACCACGCCGTCCAGCTGAATCATTGGATTGATGAAACCGCAAAAATTTGCGGCGAAGTGGTCGTCGATTGCTCGGACACGGCAGGCACGTTGGAGAATGCCCTGACGTCGGCCAGTGATTTGCAGCAGAAACATCTCGAACTGGAAACAATCACGCAACAGCTTGCGGCTGAGATTGCGAACGTTGCCCAATCAACGGCAGAGGCGCGTGATCTGTCCGACGCTGCGCGTGAAAAGGTGGAAGCTGGCAGCGCGACCATCGGGTCATCAATGGTCGGTTTCTCCGAAATGATTGGCCTCATTAACCGCCTGGGCACCCATATCGCGGGCTTTGCTGCGGCAATGGAGCAGGTGAAACGGGCTTCGCAGGCCATCGACAATATTGCCAGGACGACCAACATGCTGGCGCTGAATGCTGCCATTGAGGCGCAAAAGGCCGGTGATGCTGGCCTCACCTTTGGCGTTGTGGCGGCAGAGGTGAAGAAACTGGCGCTCGATTCCCGCACTGCAGCGGTAGAAATCACCGGTACGGTCAATTCGCTCTCATCCGAAGCGGAAAAGCTGGCCGTCGAAATCGGCAGCGGCATTGAAGGCAGCGGCGAGGCGCGGGCACAGTTTTCCAATATGCAAATGCTGCTCGGAGGGCTCAGCGACATTGTCTCCCAAGTGGATCAGCGCACGGGCGAGATCGCCGCGAATACTGCCGCGATTAATCAGGGGCTGAACGAATCAAAGCGTGTGCGTGCGTCGGTGGATGCAGCCAGCAAACATATGCAATCTCAACTCTCGGTTGCACACAGTGAGATTTCCGATCTGGAACGGCGTGCAAATGTGATGTTTGACAAGTTGGTGCATAGCGGCCTTTCGCGGGCGGATACTGACTTTGTTGAGCTGGCAGTGGCGCAGGCGGAGCGGATCGCGACATTCACTGAGGGTGCAATTGATGCAGGCGGACTGACCATGGACGCCCTGTTTGACCATGACCTGGTCGAGATCCCGGGTAGCCATCCCATACGCTATCGCACACGCTTCACCAATTGGGCCGATGCCCACTGGCGTCCGATTTTTGACGAGATCAGCGGAATGCGTGACGAGATACTGACGTCAATCTGCACCACGGCGAGGGGGTTTCTGCCCACGCATATGACCAAATTTTCCGCTACACCAACCGGCGACTTCGCGCATGACAACCGTTATTGCCGCAATGGCCGCCTGTTCTTTGAAGACGTCGACAGAGTCGCCAAGACGAGCGAGCAGGACTATATGATGGCGGTCTATCGCCATACGGGCGCTGCTGGCGGCAGCAACAAGGCAGAAGCCGTTGTGCGCAACGTCTATGTGCCGCTGCGCATCAAAGGACGGCGCTGGGGTGACCTTGAGATTGCCTATATATTGTAACGCAGGTCAGCTCTGCCTGCGCGCCATAAATGCCAACCGTTCGAACAGCATCACATCCTGCTCATTTTTCAGAAGCGCGCCGTGGAGCGGAGGAATCGCTTTGGTTGGATCGCGGTTTTGCAGCACGTCCAGCGGCATGTCTTCGTGCAGCAGCAGCTTTAGCCAATCGAGCAGTTCAGACGTCGAGGGCTTTTTCTTCAGTCCCGGGACGTCGCGGACTTCATAGAAAATATCCATCGCCTTCGACACCAGCATTTTCTGGATGCCGGGGAAATGGACGTCGATGATTGCCTGCATGGTTTCCCGATCGGGGAAGCGAATATAGTGGAAGAAACAGCGCCGCAGGAACGCGTCAGGCAGTTCTTTTTCGTTGTTCGAGGTGATGACTACGATAGGCCGCTCCACCGCCTTCACCGTCTCGTGCGTTTCGTAAACGTAGAATTCCATCCGATCGAGTTCCTGCAGCAGATCGTTGGGGAATTCGATATCCGCCTTGTCTATCTCGTCGATCAGCAGGACGGGCAGCTTTTCCGACGTAAACGCCTCCCACAATTTGCCGCGCTTGATGTAGTTGCGGATGTCATGCACCCGTTCATCGCCAAGCTGGCTGTCGCGCAGCCGTGCTACGGCGTCATATTCATACAGCCCTTGATTGGCCTTTGTCGTTGATTTGATGTTCCACTCAATCAGTGGCGCGTCCATGGCCTTGGCGATTTCTTGTGCCAGCACTGTCTTGCCTGTGCCCGGCTCTCCTTTAACCAGCAAAGGCCGGCGCAGCATGGCAGCGGCATTCACAGCCACTTTCAGATCATCGGTCGCTACATAATTTTGCGTGCCATCAAAGCGCATGAAAACTGTCCCTGAAGAATTAATCGTACGATTAAGTCCCTAAGGCGCAGGACGCTGCGATGCAACGCCGATTTCTGCTAAATTTCAGACTGGGGTCGCGTAATTTTACTGCGCGATCATGACCTGATGCCGGGCAGCGATGAGCTGCCACAGGCCTTTTTGCTGGGCAAGCAACTGGTCACTGCCAAATGCCATGGCGCGTTCAATGGCGGGTGTTCCGGACAATGCGTTTGCCAATGCCACCGTTTCAGCCTCAGTGGGCAAAGTGCAAGGCTCAGCCTCTATTCCCAGCATCAGAGCAGTCCGGTCGAGCAACCCTCTTGTCCTGTTCCAATCAAGCGCAAAGGCCATTGCTGCCCCCGCTGGGCAACCGCGCCGGTCAGACGTTGCAAGCATTTCAAAGCTGCGATGTTGTGTTGCAAGCAACGCCTCCACCCTGTCTTGATCGGCATGGCGACGGATTGGGCCCGCTGCAACCGTTAGCCGGTTCAGGAAAGCGCGTTCGGCAACAAAACCAATGGTAGCCGCCTTCAGCCACTCACGCGCCGCCTCATCGACAATCTTGCCTGAAGCATGATCGATGACGCCGGGGTGACGACCGTGCGAAATGTTTAGGAAATGGGCAATGTCGGCCAGCAATGCTGGCAGCGAATTCTTTACAGATTTTCGCAAGTCTGGCGCGGACATTGAGCGATCAAGAAATGCAGCGAGCGGGGCCGCAACGGAATCGCTGCCATCGGCCGCGACTGAGGCGGAAAATCGCACGCCAAAACCATCGCAGGCATTTGCAACGGAATCAGCGGAAAGCCCGCTTTTCTGCGCTATGCGTAATTCCATCTGGCACCATCCAACAAGTTGAACAGTCAGAGATACCAGCCGGGGGTAAACGACAGGTTTACGGTGACGTCATCGCAGGAACATCGAAAAGACAGCTATTTGGCGGCATCGCGCCGATATGCTTTCTTTTGGGCCGAACAGATTGCGGGACCAGTTTTACTGATCCAGAAAACTCCGCATCTTCCGCGAACGGCTTGGATGCTTCAGCTTCCTGAGTGCCTTTGCCTCAATCTGGCGGATACGCTCGCGAGTCACGCTAAACTGTTGCCCCACTTCCTCCAGCGTGTGATCGGTGTTCATGCCAATGCCGAAGCGCATGCGCAGCACGCGCTCTTCGCGGGGGGTTAGCGAGGCGAGGACGCGGGTGACGGTCTCTTTCAGGTTCGCCTGAATCGCGGCATCCACGGGGATGACGGCGTTCTTATCTTCAATGAAATCACCCAAATGGCTGTCTTCCTCGTCGCCGATGGGCGTTTCGAGTGAAATCGGCTCTTTGGCGATCTTCATCACCTTGCGAACCTTCTCCAGCGGCATGGAAAGGCGCTCTGCCATTTCCTCCGGTGTGGGTTCGCGCCCCTGTTCGTGCAGGAATTGGCGGCTTGTGCGCACCAGTTTGTTGATCGTCTCGATCATATGCACTGGAATACGGATAGTGCGAGCCTGATCCGCGATGCTGCGCGTGATGGCCTGGCGTATCCACCAGGTCGCATAGGTGCTGAATTTATAGCCGCGGCGATATTCGAATTTATCGACCGCCTTCATCAGGCCAATGTTACCTTCCTGAATAAGATCAAGGAATTGCAGGCCACGGTTGGTATATTTTTTCGCAATGGAGATGACGAGACGCAGATTGGCTTCGACCATTTCCTTCTTTGCGATTCGCGCTTCGCGCTCGCCCTTTTGCACCATGTTGACGATACGGCGGAACTCGCCAAGGCTCATGCCTGTAGCTGAGGCAATGTCAGAGATTTCGCCACGAATCCGCTCAACGGCATCGGCTTCGGCTTCAGCGAATTTGGCCCATTTCTTGTCAAGACCAGCAACGCTTTCCAGCCAATTCTCATCCAGCTCATGGTTCATGTAGCGATCAAGGAAATCCTTGCGCGGAACCTTGTGCCGTTCGGCCAGGCGCAGCATCTGTCCGCCCAGCGCCGTCAAGCGGCGGTTGAACGAATAAAGCTGATCAACCAGAAACTCGATCTTGTTGGCGTGGAATTTGACCGACTCAACTTCTGCGGTCAAATCTTCCCGTAATTTCTGATATTTATTTTCGCTAGCTTTGGTGAATTCTTCGCCATTGCCCATGGCTTGCATGCGTTGCAGCTGGATGTTGGAGAATTTTTTGAACAGGCTGGTGATGGTCGCAAATTTTTCCAGCGCGCCGGGCTTCAGCGCTTCTTCCATCTGCGCAAGGCTCAGCGTGTTATCTTCGTCATCTTCCTCAACCGGACGAGCGCGACGTTCGGTATAATCCTCTTCATCCTCATCGCCATTGGCCTCGGGTTCTTCCTCGACCTCTTCCTCTTCCTTATAGGATGGGCCAGCGGTCTTTTCGCTGATTTCGCCATCATCCTCTTCCTCACCATCTTCGGTCAGGCTTTCGGGCGCAGGTTCCTTGCTAAGCATAGCGTCAAGATCAAGGATTTCGCGCAGCTGCATCTCACCATTGTTGAGCGCATTGGACCATTCAATGATCGCATGGAAGGTAATCGGGCTTTCGCACAGACCCAGGATCATGGTGTCGCGGCCAGCCTCGATGCGCTTTGCAATCGCAATCTCGCCCTCGCGGCTTAACAGCTCAACCGCGCCCATTTCGCGCAGATACATGCGCACAGGATCATCGGTACGCTCACCCACACCGGGCTTTTTCTGGGCGGTAACGGCACGCGGATCATTTTCGGAGATATTGTCGATGGTCTCGACTTCTTCCTCGTCCTGATCCTCGCCATCTTCGCCGGCTTCGTCCGATTCGACGATCTGCACGCCCATATCGCTGATCGCGGACATGACGTCTTCGATCTGATCAGTGGTGAATTGATCCTGCGGCACGGCAGCGTTCAGTTCGTCAATTGTCAGATAGCCCTTGCGCTTCGCCTTCGCGAGCAGCTTTTTGACCGACGCATCGTTCAAATCAATCAGCGGCGCATCGCCGCCAGTGCCATCTTCCATTTCGGGATTGGTAGCCAAAATTCTTGTTCCTGTTTATTCAGGCAATATCGTCACGCTGAAACAGCGCAGCTATCCGCCGGTCAAATTCTTCCTTTTCCGCCCTCAATCGCTGCTGCAGCGCGTAACTTTCCTCGGTCAAGTCGATGCTTGCCGCCTCAGTCGCCCGTTGCAACGCCGTTTCAAGCCGGGGACGTTCGCGCATCAGCTGGATCGCTTCGTCCAGTCCTCGCACAGGCGCCCCCGCAGAAAAGCCCTCTTCTCCGCCCGTTTGCGGCTTTACAAAGGCAAAGGCCGCTCCGTCGCCAGAGAGGAGAGATTGCGTCATATTATACAGATCACCGCCCAATATGGTAAGCAGGCCCGCTGTATCAAGTCTTTCTTTTGCGGTCGCAGCTTCGAGAAGCGCTGCCAGCAGTTTTGCATGACCGGGATCGCGGGGCTGAAACGCAGCCAGTGCCTCATGATGGCGGACGATTTGGGCTGGATCGCTGATCAATGCGGCGAGTACGCCCTGAACCAGCAGATCGCTGCCTTTGCTCCCGATTCCACGCGCTTCATGTGTGGTTGGGCGTTTGGGTGTGAAAGCCTTGCGCGGCTGATAGGTCGGGCGGGCAGGGACCGCGAACAGCCGGTCAAAACGCTCCTTAAAGGCTTCCGCATAATGATGCCGGATTTCGCCATCCGCAATATTGGCCAGATGCCCGCCCAGACGTTGCTTTAACCCTGCACGGTCTTCAGGCGTAGCGGTGGGGCCGGCAGCGACCTCCGCTTTCCAAAGCCGCTCGACCAGCGGCTCTGCGGCATCCAGCAGAGCGCGGAAGGCGGCGGGGCCTTGTGCCTTGATCAGATCATCGGGATCCTGCCCTTGCGGCAAAGTTACAAAATCAAGGCTATACCCGGGCTTCAGGCCGCCCAAGGCGCGTTGTGCACCGCGAAAAGCGGCCTTTTGCCCCGCAGCATCGCCATCGAAGCACAGCAGCGGTTTTGGCACCATCCGCCAAAGCAAGGCGATCTGCTGTTCGGTCAGCGCAGTACCCAGCGGCGCGACCGCTTCGCCAAAGCCCGCCTGCGCCAGCGCAATGGCGTCCATATAGCCTTCAACCACAATCACCCGGCCAGAGGCGCGTGAGGCAGGCGACGCTTTGTCCAGATTATACAGCGTGCGACCCTTGTCGAACAGCGGCGTGTCGGGAGAGTTCAGATATTTGGGTTCCCCCGCACCCAATATGCGCCCGCCAAAGGCAATTACCCGCCCGCGTGGATCGCGGA
>CAYVQO010000004.1:0-25589 GCA_964452835.1 uncultured Sphingorhabdus sp.
AATGGCGTGAAAAGGCGCGGCACGTCTGCCGCGTCGACGCCTTCACCATCATCTGTCACCGAAACCCGCAACCAGCCGCCCTGTTTTTGGCAAGACAGCTCTACCTTTGTGCCGGTGCGGTTATATTTGGCGGCGTTGGCAATCAGGTTGAGAACGACCTGCGTTATCCGTCTGCGATCGCCATTTGCACGGAGATCTCTGGGCGGAAGTTCAAGGATGAATGCAAGACCGGCCGTGCTTACAATCGGCGAAGCAAGCCCGTGCACTTCCTGCAACAATTCATTCATGGCGATCTCTTCGACAGACAATTCTGCACCGCCCGCCTCAATGCTGGAGATATCAAGGAGGTCGTTGATCAGCGCCAGCAGGTGACGCCCCGCCTTCATGATCTGTTGCACGGATTCGCGATGGCGCGGCGCAAACTGCTCTTCGTCCAATTCGAGCAACTGGCCAAAGCCCAATATCGCACTCATCGGTGTCCGCAGTTCGTGGCTGGTGCGGGACAGAAACTCGCTTTTGGCAAGGCTGGCTGCCACTGCTTCCTCGCGCGCTGCCAGCAGGGCCTCTTCGGACCTGCGACGCTCGGTCATGTCGCGGGTGACTTTTGCAAAGCCGCGCAACGCGCCGCTGTCATCGTGCAGCGCAGTGATCACAACATTAGCCCAAAAACGGGTCCCGTCCTTTCGAACGCGCCAACCCTCATCTTCCGCCGTACCCAAGCGGCGGGCGCGCTCCAACATGGCAGCTGGCAGATATTCCCTTGTTTCATCGGGGTAGAAGCGGCTGAAATGCTGGCCCAATATTTCATCTGCCGTCCAACCTTTGATGCGCTCGGCACCCAAGTTCCAGCTTGCGACGACACCTTCGGGGCTCAGCACGAAAATGCCGTAATCCCTGACGCCTTCAATGACGAGACGGAAGCGTTCCTCGCTCTCGCGCAAAGCCTGTTCGCGTGCCCGGAGCAGGGCGCTGGCCCTGTCCATTCGCTGTCCCAACCTGCCAATTTCATCGGCGTCGTCGGGCATGGTGGTCAGCGCTTCACCCCGCGCCAGCAACTCGGCATTATGCTCAAGTGTACGGACGCGCCGGACGATACCAGTCGAAAAGAGATAGACGGCGGCAAGGCTACCCAACAGTCCGATGATCGCACTGACAGCAGTGAGCAGCAGGAAACGGTTGCGCACATCCTCCACCTTCGCCTGACGTTGCTCCAGCAATATGCGTTCACGTTTTTGTATGTTCTCAATTTCGCGGCGCATACCGTCGAGCACAATCTTGTTTGAGATCAGGGCTGCTTCCAGCTCCCTTGCATTGCGCCCGCGCTGTGCCGGGGTTTTGGCAAGCTCGACAATCCTGCTGAGCCCTTCGCGCTTCTGTACCGTTGCCTGCCGTATCCTTTCGAACCGCTGGCGAACCTCAGCATCGCGAATTTCACGATCTAGGCGGGCCATGGTTGTCGGCAGTTCTGCCTCTGCTTTGCGATAGGGCTCGAGAAAGCGTGTTTGCCCGGTCAGGACATAGCCCCGCGCGCCCGCCGCCGCCTCGGCCAACAAAGCATGCACCTGATAGGTGTCTCGCTGTATGGCAAAGGCCCGCCTGACATCTTCCTCCGCCCGGGTTTCGGCATTGCTCGCAAGATAGAGTGAAATCAGCGCACCGAACAGAATGGCAAGCGGTAGCGATACGACCACCAGTCCCTTGAGAGCCAGCGGTCGGTTTGTCCAATAGCCGGTCATCGCGCGCGCAGAGTTACCTGCTATCATGGCGCTGCTTTCGACCGGCCTTGGGCGGCCATCACCGCAGCTTGCGTCCGGTCACTCACGCCAAGTTTGGCAATGATCCTTTCGACATGCGCCTTGACCGTCGCCGGGCTGATCGTGAGTTTTCGGGCGATCTCCTTGTTGGTCATGCCCATTGTAATGAGGTCAAGAACCTCATCCTCCCTTTCGGTAAGCAGCGCGATGGCATCAGCAGGGTTGGCTTTGCGCTCTGGTTCGCGCAAAGCTGCGTTCATAAGAGCGATGGGTATGGCAGTCTGCCCCGCAAGCACCTGGTTCATTGCCAGACGCAAGTCGTCAATACCCGTATCCTTCAGTACATATCCTGCTGCTCCGGCCGCAAGCGCTTCGCGCACATAGCCAGGCATGTCATGCAGAGTCAGCATCAGCACCCGCGTCGGCAGCCCAAGCCCGGCAATGCGCCGCGTGGCCTCCATACCGTCTATGCCTGCTCCAAGGCGAACATCCATCAATACCAGATCTGGTACCATCTGCTTGACCAGTTCGACAGCTTCCTCACCAGTGGCGGCATCGCCTACAATTTCAAAGTCGCTGCTGGCCAGCACGGCCTTGAGCCCTTCGCGGGCCAGCGCGTGATCATCAACGATGATTATTCTTGGCTGCGGCGCTGTCACAAATGCCCGCCACATATTGCAACTACAGTTACGCCGCCGCTGGGCTTGGCGTTCCACACCAATCTGCCCCCAATTGCCGCCATGCGCTCACGCATTACATCGATACCGACATGCTCGCCCATCGCCATATCTTCGCCATGGGCAAATCGGGGAGAACAGCCGCGGCCAAAATCCTCGATACGCAAAAATCTTTTGTCTTCATCCGATGGTGCTCGCAATTCGATCTCGACCCGGCATGGCCCGCCAGCATGTTTGCGGATGTTGGCGATAGCTTCCTGCGCCACGCGAAACATCGCCGTTTCTGCTGGTGCTGACCAACCACTGCTGCTTTCTATGTGCATATTGACGTCAAAGCCGTCAGCAACAAGCATATCGCCAAGCGAACGGATCGCAGCCGCCAAGCCAAGATCATCAAGCAATGTGGGTCGCAACCCCGCAATAACCAATCGCAATTCAGTCACAAGCTCACGGGCAATGGCGGCGAGCCTGATCCGCTCGGCAGCCGGAAGATCATTATGGGGTGCTGAGCTGCCACCCTCCAGCAGGCGCGCCAGGGCAGTGGCCGTCTGCGCAACGCCATCATGCAGTTCGTGCGACACTCTGCGCCGCTCGTCTTCCTGGGCTGAAAATATACGTCCGACCAGATATTCCAGCCGCTGCTCACGCTCCTGCAGCGTATCGAGGAGCGCGGCACGTTCGCGCTCGCGATTGATTCTATCAATTGTCGCACCCAGCATGTCGAGCTGGATGCGAAAGGCATCCCTGTCTTCGCTATCGGGAATGTCATCAATGGCATCCAGTCCGGGGATCTGAAGCCGAGCAACTTCGCGCTGGTCCTGCCCCGGCGCAGTAACAACTAGACCCGGCCCATCGGGTTCAAATGACAAGTGCGCAGCAGGGCGTCCAACAAAATAGGCAAGCTGCGCCGCGACATGTTGCAGGACATCCTCAATCCCATCGGTGCTTGCTTCTGCCATTGCCCGACCGCTGGACGATAGCAGGCGCAGCCGCGCAGCCCTGGCCTCGGACGCACGGTATAGCTGCCGCAGCTCAGCAACGGTTTCGATCTCGCGGTCATCGGCCAGATTGGGGATTCGCATGGGCGCTGTTTAGCCACTCGTCACCAAAGTGCATAGGCCACCTGGCCTAGGCCGCGCAGCCAGCCACCCGGCCAATATCGGCGTCTTTGTCCCCTTCCTATTTTGGACGCCATGGGCATTTCGTCCATCGTTGCAGGGAGGCGCCATGCTGGCGAACCCTGTTACATATCTGGGAGTATGATCGATGAAGACATTTGGTATGAAAATTATCGGCCTTTCTGCAGCCCTTCCGCTGCTGGCATTGGCCTCGCCCGCTGCTGCGGGAACGAAGGAAGCCACTGCTGTCGCAGCGACCACAGCGGCAGCGGTCAAGCCGATCACCAAGGCCGAGGTTGAAGCGGCGCAGATTGCTTGGGGCAATGCCCTGGTTGCGATTTCAACCGAATATGACCGCAACGGTTATGCCGCTGCAAAGCGTTTGGCCGAAACCGTTCTTGACACGGCCTATGGCTATAATCTGGGACCTGTTCTCTTCAAGCCAACGTTGACTATCGCACCGCAGACTTTCCGCACCGAGCGTGACGGTGCACTGGCCTATTTTGTTGGCGGGGACAAAAACTACCCCAATGACAGCGGTTTTGCGCTGAAGGGCTGGCGTTCTTTCAAGATCGACAATGCCGGCATCTTGCTGGAAGGCAACAGCGCCACATCGATGGGTAATGTTACCCTGATCGATGCCAAGGGCAATGTGACTGTGGTTGACAAGACCTGGGGCTATGTCCGCGATGCCGAAGGCAAGCTGCGCATCGTGCTGCATCATTCGTCGCTGCCGCACAAAGCCAATTAATCTCCCATGAGGCGGCCGCTGCTGAGCGCCGCGGTCGCCTCCCAAATCCCATATGGGATTTGCCTCCGAAAACACCCAAAATCATAAGGATAATTCACGATGAAGAGGCGCTTCTCGTTCGCCGCTGCTTGCTGCGCTATGGCAATGGCACCTACTGCTCCCGCTTATGCCGGAAACAGCGAAGGCAAGATTCAAGTCAAAGCCTTCGCCACCGCCGTCCTGCCCGACGGCGCCATTGATGATGTTAGGATCGACAATATCGGACTGCCCGCAGGATCGCAGACCCGCGCTACCGATTCTTTCATTCCCACCATAGCAGCCGAATATTTCCTCTCTCCCAATTTTTCGGTTGAGACCATTTGCTGCATTACGCCCCATGATGTGCGCGGTACCGGTGCACTATCTGGTGCACGGCTGATCAATGATGCTATCATCCTGCCAGCCACTGTGACGGCAAAATATCATTTTGAGCTTGGCGGCGGCGTGAAGCCCTATGTTGGGGCCGGTGCCACACATTTCTTCATCTTCAGCGAAGGCGTTGGCGCTGATGCTGCCGCATTGGGGGCAACCGATGTTGACCTGTCGGATGAGTTCGGTTTTGCTCTTCAGGCAGGAATGGACATTAAGCTGAACGACCGCGGTCTGGGCCTGTCGCTTGATGCCAAGCGTTATTTTGTCGGCACGACGGCAACCTTCCGCGCCGGTAATGTCACGGCATTGCAATCGGATCATGATCTTGACCCATGGGTGCTTAGCGCCGGACTGGCCTATCGGTTCTGATGCAGCGCAATTCTGTCCGCATGGCACATTTTGTCATGCGGACAGATGAATATAGCAGGATAGAGGCCAGCCTGCGGGCTTTGTCAGGCATCCGCACGGCGACGCCATCAACAGTCACGCAAAGATACAATGCAATGAGAACGACGCTTTACCTCGCTTTGTCGGTGGCATTGGTCACCGGTCCGGTTGCGGCATCGGCTGCTGATGACGCCGCAGAACTCTGGCTCAATCCTTCCATATCCTTCACCCTTGACGACGATACAGGTCTTGAGATCGAAACCGCCCAGCGATGGCGCGATGCCGATGATGGACGCGCCGACACCTATTTTGCGCGGTTATGGCTGAATCAGGACGTGGCCAAAAACGCAACATTAAGCGGCGCGATTGAACAACGCATCAATGATGGCGGGTCGGATGAGACCCGCCTGATCCAGCAACTTTCGACCAGCCATGGCTATTTGCGAACACGGCTGCGGGTTGAACAGCGTTTTGTAGACGGTGCCGATCGCATGGGGCTTCGCCTTCGCCCGCGGCTGGGCCTTTCGGTGCCGATCGATGCTGATAAACGATGGAAATTCAAGACCGATGCGGAGCTATTCCTGACGCTACGCAGCACCAGAAATGGGGGCAATGACGGGCTTACCGGCCTGCGGACGCAAATTGGAGTCAGCTACCAGGCGAATGACCATCTTACACTAAGTGCAGTCTATCTTCGCCAGCAGGATATCGATAGGACGGGACCCGATACGGTCGGTCACGCACCACTCATCGGGATTGAATTTTCATTGTGACGTGAGCGCGACTTTTTAGATATCCGGCCCCTTGTTCAGCCCGCTATTGTCCCTAAAATCTTTAGGCTTCAAACCATAGCGGCTCAATTTTTCATACAGCGTCTGGCGCGGTGTGACCAATAGCTGTTCAAGTTTGGCCATGCTTCCGCCAACGGCACGCAGCGCGTTTTCCAGCACGGTCGATTCGAACTCAGCCAGCGCTTGCGCCAAGGGGCGGCCATGAGCGGCGACCGCTGTTTCTGTGGCAGGCAAGTTTAGGCCAATTGTCCAGCCACGGGCAAACATATCCAGTTCACGGACATTGCCTGTCCATTGATGGGCCTGCAGATGGTGCCAGACAGCGTCGGTTGCCGGACGATGCGGCAGGCCGAGGGCAGCCTCATGGCGGGCAAGGCAATGTCTGAACAGTGCAGCTATATCTTCTCGCCGTGCGTCCAGGGGTAAAAGCATTAATCTGACTGCGCTCAGCCGTTCATGAAACCGGTTCGTACCATCGTCGGCCTGACCAGGTCGGTCCTGCATCTGTCTGGTGATGATTGCGCAAAGATTTACTTTGCGACTGCGCTCTGCGCCAGTGGGCAGCACCGAACGATTTTCCAGAACCGATGCCAGTCTCGCCTGTAGCGAAGGGCTGGCCGTTTCAATCTGATCAATCAAAAGGGTTCCGCCACTGGCCCGCTCAATCATCCCGGTTCGGGAAAGGCCCCCGGCGCCGGGTTCGCGTCCGAAAAGCAGCAGATCAGCATCCTGATGGGTAAGAATTCCGGCATCGACGGTAATGAATGGCCGGTTCCGGCGGGGGCTAAGTTCATGAATCAACTGCGCGACAAATGTTTTTCCAGTTCCTACTTGACCTTCGACAACCACATCAACTTCGGCTTGGGCAACGGCTGACACCATGGTGCGCATTCGTACGGCAAAGGGCGACGATCCGACGAACTTTTCCTGCGCCTGCTTCGACAAGGCATCGCGCAAACTGCGGTTCTCCAGCACTAACCGCCGCCGTTTGGCCGCGTTCATGATCGCGCGGATCAATTCAGCCAAGGAATATGGCTTGGTCAGAAAGTCCGCGGCTCCTTCCTTCATGGCGGCCACGGCCATTTCCACATCTCCATGGCCGGTGGTAAAAATCATGGGCAATTCGGCGTCCAGCTCTTGCAACCGCGCGAATAGCGCCAGGCCGTCCATGCCGGGCAGGCGCACATCGCTCACTACCACACCCGGAAAATCATCAGGCAATGCGCCTAGCGCCGCCTCCGCCCCAGTGAACAACGAAACCTCCATGCCCTCAAGCCGCAGTGCCTCTGCTACGGCAGGACCAAGCGCATCATCATCTTCAACCAGGAAGACGTGCAGGGGTGGCCTCTCATTCATGTCCGTGGAATGACCATAGTGAACTGCGCGCCACTGGGCGCTTCATCGGCCAGCAAATCGCCGCCCAGTCCGCGCATGATATCCTGCGAAATAACAAGCCCAAGACCCAGACCGTCGGCCTTGGTCGTGGCAAAAGGCTGGAACAAATCGGCGCGCTGCTCCGTTGTAAGCCCTGGCCCGTCATCGATCACTGACAACCTGACGAACTGCTCATCTTCTGTCACTTCAATGATGATTTTACCCTGTTGCTCGGTTGCATCGAGAGCATTTTGCAACAAATTCACCAACACTTGTTCGAGCGCGACATGCTCGCCGCGAACGATCAGGTTGAGGTCGGAATCAGGCGGCAGCACAAGGTTGGTAGCAAGCAGGGCCATCCTGTCGCGCAGCAGCAACAGCGCACCGTCAATTACCTGACGCAGCGGGATGTTTCGGGGTTCGCGATTGCCCCGGCGGCTGAACCGCCGCAACTCGTCGGTGATCGTGCCGATCCTGTCAGTCAGCGCCGTAATGCGGGCAAAATTTGCGTTGGCCTCGTCATGCGCCCCGCGCTCCCCCAGCCGGTCACCCGTCTCTGCCAATATGCGGATGGCGGCAACGGGCTGGCGTATCTCGTGCCCCACGCCTGCGGTGATTTGACCTAGAGTCGCAAGCCTGTTGGCCTGCTGCAATTGATCGCGCAACTGGGCGGTGCGCTCATTCAAAAGTGCATCCGCTTGTGCTTTTCGCCTGCGGACGTTGATTGCAAACAAAGCAACCGCGGCGGCAGCCAGAACCAGCAGCATGAGAAACAGCAAACGACCATTGGCCTTGGCTGCCGCGAGCGACGGTGACGGATCGGACAGCAGATGCAGCTGCCAGTTGAAGGGAGCAACCGGCTGGCGGCTGTCTATCAGCGGCTCGGTTGCTAATCCGTCACTACTAGAATCAGGCTCGAACTGTGGTAGTTTTGCTTTGCCGAACTGGAGCAGATCCTGCTTCGTTTCACGTTTGCCAGGCTGAATCGGGCGGGTTGTGCTGAACCGCCAGTCCGGATCGCTGGTCACCAGGATCACGCCGTCAGCATCGGTCACATAGACCCCCGACGTGGCTTTCGCCCAGCTGGCCTCGAGCGGATCAAACTCTACCTTGATCGCCACCACCCCAACCGGCCCGGAAGGGGAATCGACGCGCCGGCTCACATATAGCCCTGGTCGGCGGCTTACGGTGCCCAGCGCAAACTCACTCGCCATGCCGGAATCCATCGCATTGCGGAAGTAGCTCCGGAAGCCATAGCGCGAGCCAACAAAACTGTCCGGCTGGTTCCAGTTGCTTGCCGACAACGTTAGACCGTTGCGATCCATCAAATAGATTGCGGCAGCCCCGGTTTGGCGGGCGAGCTGCTCCAGCCGCTGGTTGAGTTCAGCCTTATGTATCGCGTTGCCCGACACGAGCGACTCGACCTGAGGGTCACGCGCCAGCACAAGCGGAACCAGGCTGAACTTGTCCAGCTCGCTTTCCAGACCTGCCGCAAGGATGGCAGCTTCATTTTGCGCCGCGCGCTCGGCCTTGTCGAGCGCCGATGCCCGCATGGTCCGATCAATCACTAGCAGCCCCAGCGCGGCGACAAGCAAGGTACCCGTTGCCAACAGAACGGCCAGATAACGCCGCCCGGGCAAGGCCGGGTTTATGTTTAAGTTTTCGGTCGGGTTGGCCATGTTGGAATAGTTTGTCCGGAAATCCGGAAAACTGGCAAGAGATTTGTCCGAAATGTCAAAATTTCTGTGTTGCCCTTGGCACTATATCACTGATTTATCATTGGTCTTTTACCGACGCGTTTTTCGTTGTTTGCACAGTTCTTCGCCCTATCTTGCCAGAAACCGGATATGAAAGCCGGGTTCAGGGGACGGGGAATCATGAAGGCTGTTATGCCGAAGTTCGCGGAATCGGAATCGCCAAAGCCGCAGCCATTCTATCGCAAACTTTACGTTCAGGTGCTTGCAGCCATTTTCCTGGGTGCGCTGCTAGGGCATTTCTATCCTGACATGGGGGCGGCACTGAAGCCATTGGGTGACGGCTTTATCAAACTGGTCAAAATGATTATCGCTCCGGTGATTTTCCTGACGGTCGCCACCGGCATATCGGGCATGCGCGATCTTTCTTCGGTTGGCAGCGTGGCCGGAAAGGCATTTGTCTATTTCCTGTTCTTCTCCACGCTCGCGCTGATCATCGGGCTTGTTGTCGGGAACGTTGTACAGCCCGGTGCTGGGCTGGGGATCGACCCGGCAACGCTCGATGCGAGCAAGGTCGAAGGCTATGCCAGCACCGCCAAAGACCAGACGATTACCGCCTTTCTCCTGAACATCATCCCAGCCACGCTGTTCAGCGCCATGACCGAAGGCAATATCCTGCAGGTCCTGCTGGTCGCAATTCTGACCGGGCTTGCGCTGGCGACAACCCGCCCGCACAGCGACCTTGTTCTCGATGTCCTCGCCTCGCTCAACGAGGTTATCTTCAAGCTGGTCCATATGCTGATGAAGCTCGCGCCGATCGGGGCGTTTGGGGCAATCGCTTTCACCATCGGCGAATTCGGTATCGACACGCTAAAAAATCTCGCGGCGCTGGTGATCACTTTTTACGTTACGTCGCTGCTGTTCGTAATCGTTGTACTGGGCCTCGTCGGCTATTTTGCCGGTTTCTCCATCTTCAAGTTGATCCGTTACCTGAGGGAGGAGCTGTTGCTGGTTCTTGGCACGTCCTCATCGGAGGCGGCTTTGCCGAGCCTTATGGAGAAAATGGAGATTGCGGGTGCGCGGAAATCGGTGGTTGGGCTGGTGGTGCCGACCGGTTATTCGTTCAACCTGGATGGCACCAACATCTACATGACGCTGGCCGCCCTGTTCATTGCACAGGCGGTCGGCATTGACCTGTCGATGTCCGAACAGCTTGCGCTGGTGCTGGTTGCGATGATCAGTTCAAAGGGTGCAGCAGGCGTTACCGGTGCCGGGTTCGTCATCCTTGCCACAACATTGTCGGTGGTACCTTCGGTTCCGGTCGCGGGCATGGCGCTGATCCTGGGCATCGACCGGTTCATGAGTGAATGCCGTGCGTTGACCAACTTCATCGGTAATGCTGTGGCGACGATTGTCGTCGCGCGCTGGGAAGGCGCGCTTGATACCGACCGGTTAGCTGCAGCCATGGCTGGTGCGCCAATGCCCCTGCCAGAAGAGGACATAGAACGGCATGAACGCAGCGGCGCGCAAAGCGCTGCATTGGCAAAGGCAACAGGCATAGCCCAATGATTGAACGGCGCACCTTGCTGGGCAACCTTGCCCTATTGGCAGCGATCAGCACCGCCCATTTTGGGGGCACAGCATTGGCGTCCACGACAGAATGGGAAGAAATTCCCTTATGGCCCGGTCAGCCACCCGGTCGTGGTGGGCCAAGCGGACCGGAAAAACTGGGCACCGAAGGCGCAGGCTTCGGCGCGCTTTCAAACATTTCAACCCCGCGCATGCGTGTCTATCGTCCGGAAAAGGCGAACGGGGCGGCAGTCGTCATCTGTGGCGGTGGTGGCTATTTCCGTATCCAGCTGTGGAAGGAAAGCACGCCGGCCGCCCGTTGGCTGCAAGAGCGCGGCTTTACCGTATTCGAGCTGATCTACCGCCTGCCGAACGATGGCTGGGAAGCGACAGCTCCTTTCATAGATGCACAGCGCGCCATGCGGATTGTTCGCAGCCGGGCAGCCGAGTTCGGTATCGACCCGCAGCAGATCGGCATCATGGGCTTTTCTGCAGGCGGCCATCTGGCAGGGTTCACCGCATTGCAGCCGCAACGCCGGCTTTATACAGGATCCGACAAATATGAGAAGGTGAGCGCAAGGCCGGATTTCTCCGTGCTGCTGTTTCCCGTCGTGTCCCTGCGCAAGCCATATGACACAACCCGAACCCGGCGCGAAATTATCGGTGAAAAGCCCAATGCCGATGCCGAAAATGCCTGGTCGCTTGACACTTATGCAAGTGCCGCGGCACCGCCGACCATCATATTCGCGTCCGCCGATGACAAGATAACCCCTCCCGGACATGGGATTTTGTTGTTCCAGACACTCAATAGCGCAGGAGCGTCGGCAGAGCTGCATCTTTTCCGCGATGGCGGGCACGGCTGGGGGCTGGGGAAACCGGGCCAAACATTGACCCAATGGCCAGACATGTTCTTAAAATGGTTTGAAACCAAAAATATGACTCAAGCTAAGCAGGGAGAGTAAATGATGAAAGCAATGTTGTTTGGGAAGGTGGCATTATTCGGCAGCACCGCTTTGATGACTGCTGCTATAGCGCAAGCGCAGGATGCCGATGCCCCCGCTACACCGCCCGTCGCGCAGGCAGAGCCGGAAATCATTGTTACGGGCACCCAGATTCAGGGCGCTCAAATCAACGATGTTTTGCCGGTTACTGTGGTCGATGAACAACAGGTTGAAAATACCGGTGCGTCATCGGGTGACGAGCTGTTCCGTTCAATCCCGCAAACCGGGACGGTCGCATTTAACGAGCAGAATGCCACCACGCAGAATAATGTTCGCGGTGACGTCGGTTCGGTCAACCTGCGCGACCTTGGCACCGGCAACACACTGCTGCTGATCAACGGACGCCGTATGAACCTGCATCCCGGCTTCCAGACCGAGTTGCTTGTGCCAGTGGTCAGCCCGGACACCAACGAAATCGCTCCCGGCAGTGTTCGCCGGATCGAGGTGTTGCGGGACGGCGCCTCGGCTATTTACGGTGCCGATGCGGTCGCCGGCGTGATCAACACCGTACTCAAAGGGAATTTAAAAGGTGGTTTCCTGGAGGCCGACTGGCGCGCCTCAGATGGCACCAGCCTGTACAGCTACTCCTTCAGCGGGGGTTTCGGAACGGATTTCGCGGGTGGCCGCGGCAACGTGACTCTCTATGGCGGCTATTTCCATGAAAATGGTCTACCTGCGTCAGCGCGCGACTATTCACGCGACGACAATCGCCTGCCACTGGTGGTAGGCACGCCTTTCGAGAACGATGCCTCATTCAACAACCGCAACACGTTCGGTCCGTTCGGTCAGTTCGATATCCAGACGTCACCCAACAGCCGCACGCCGATCAACGATGACGATTTCTTCCTGCAACCCAGCACCTTCACTGGTTGCCGCATGGATTTCCGGAACGGAATCTGCGCCCGCAATGGCGAAACGCCGGTCACCGCTGTTCGCTACAACACCATTTTCGGCAACACATTAATCAGCCGCAAGAACCGCTATAACGCGATGGCGCTGCTGAGCTATGAATTGTCCGACAATGTCGAAGCCTATTTTGAAGGCAGTTATTACCGTTCTGAAAACGCACGGAAAAATGATGCCTCGGCCATCCTCAGCGCGGTTCCGGTTGGCATTTCCCGCAACGCATATTGGAATCCGTTCGGCCCGACGACTCTTGCGGGCGGCGGGGCCAATCCCAATCGTCTGCCCGGCACGACCATTCCCGCGACCGGCGTTGACCTTATCATGGAGCGATACCGCTTTGTTGACGCCGGCAACCGCGACGTGTTGGTCGACAAGGACTCCTATCGCCTTGTCGCTGGCTTGCGCGGCAACTTTGGCGCGTGGGACTTTGACACAGGCTTTGTCTATTCCGATTCACGGGTGACAGACCTCGAGACCAACCGCGTGTCGCTGACGCTTCTGCAACAGGCTATCAACCGCACCACGCCCGATGCCTATAACCCGTTCAACGGCGGTTGCCTTGACGATCCCGGACAGGGCGATTGCACCCCGAACCCTGTATCGGTGATCGATAGTTTCCGAATCAATGTATCCCGCAAGGGCGGTACGACCCTCGCGCTTGCCGATTTCAAGATTAGCCGTGACGACCTATTCTCGCTCCCGGGTGGCAATGTTGGTGTTGCAACGGGCATTGAATGGCGCCGCGAAACATTTTTCGACGATCGCGATCCCAGGCTGGACGGCACCATCACCTGGACCGACAGCGTAATCGCAGGCGTAACCAATGGCAGCGATGTTGCCGGTACCAGCCCTTCGCCTGATACGGACGGCGTCAGGACAGTCTATTCGGCCTTTGCCGAACTGTTCGTGCCTGTTGTCAGCCCGGAGATGGACATCCCGCTGGTCGAGGAATTCACTGTCCAGATGGCCGGACGAGTCGAACGTTTCGACGACATAAAAGCGACTGCAATGGTTCCGCGCATTGCCGCGTCATGGACGACGTTGCCGGGCGTCAGCTTCCGGGGGGCGTGGTCGCAAGGCTTCCGTGCGCCAAACCTGGTGCAGG
This sequence comes from uncultured Sphingorhabdus sp., assembly GCA_964452835.1. GTDB lineage: Bacteria > Pseudomonadota > Alphaproteobacteria > Sphingomonadales > Sphingomonadaceae > Sphingorhabdus_B. Next base: position 13,539 of record CAYVQO010000004.1, read on the forward strand.
TCAATGACGATGGTACAACTCGGTCGAATACCCGTGACGATTTTGTGGTCTGCCAAGCGCAGGTCAGGAAAGGACTATTGTCCAGCCTCGACGCTTGCCCGGGCCAAGGTGTGATCAGTTTCCGTTCCGGTGCCAAATCACTGAGGCCAGAGGACAGCGAAAGCATTAACCTGGGCATCGTGCTGGAGCCGGAATTCATCCCCGGCCTGACCCTGACCGCGGACTATTGGCGCGTCAAGCAGACCGGGCTGGTCGGAACCTTTGGCGACGACAATGCAATCGCGCTCGACCTGCTCCGCCGCCTGAATGGCAGCACCAACCCGAATGTGATACGGGCCACACCGACAGCCGACGATATTACACTGTTTACCGGCACCGGTCTGGCCCCTGCTGGCCGAATCATTCAGGTGCTGGATCCCTATTTGAACCTGGACAGCCGTGTCTCAAAGGGCTGGGATTTTGGCCTCAATTATCGTGTCCCCGATTTCGGGATCGGTGATTTCCGCCTTCGTCTCAACGCTGCCCGGTTGAAGAGCTTCGTGCAATCTGCCGGTGCCGATGGCGAGGAGCTGCTCGCCGGGATAGCCGCTGGGACGCTTCCGGCCGATGTAACCGTTGGCGGCTTGGGTGAATTGCTGGAAATTGAAGGTCGGCCCAAATGGCGTCTGACTGGCTCGATCAACTGGGAAAACGGCCCGTTCGAGGTCGGCCTGTTTGGCCAATATACCGGGAAAGTGTGGGACACCAGTGTCGTGCGCGACGTGCTGCTGGTGTCAAATGATCCCAATGCCAATTTCTACCGGGTCAATGACCAGTTTATTGCCAATCTTTCCCTGTCCTACACCATTGAAAACAACACAGCGCTTGACGGAACCCGGTTGCGTTTTGCAGTCAACAACCTGTTCAACAAGGCTCCTCCGCTCGCCGATGAAACCTATGGCTTTTACAGCGAACTTTACACTGCGCGCGGGCGCGTCTTCCACATCGAGCTCCGCAAGAAGTTCTGACGGGATGCGGCGGGCCATAATTTGGCAGGCGCTCGCCGCGTCAATTGCGATTGTCTTGGGCGAAGGGGCCGGGGCGCTAGAAAAGCGGCCTGGCCCCGTTGCTGCCCAGACATCCAAGCCCTCGCTGTCAGGATGCACTACCGCATATGGCAGCGTCCATTTCGACTTTGAAGGCGCGTCTCGTTCAGCCTGCTATGTGGAGAATGAGCGCGCCATTTCCATCTTGGTCGCGCCGGAACATCAACCGCCCATCAACCCCAGCCCCTGGTATGCGTTCGGTTATAGCGTTGCCAAGGGTGAAAAGCTGACGGTCAACGTCCGCTATGTTGGTGCTCGCCATCGCTATGCGCCCAAATGGCAAGGCCGTGGTGAGGCTACCGGTTTCTCGGCTTCGGTTGCAGAAGATGGTAGCGCGGTTTCCATCATGCTGCCTGCAGGTGACGGAGTCGTTAGCGGACAGCCGCTGATAACATCAGCCCATTATGAAAAATTACTCAAGCAACTTGCCGTCAGCGGCAAGGGGCACAGGCTGACGCTGGGTTATTCGCATGACGGTCGGCCAATTGAGGCGGTTCGCCTCGGTAATGCCAATGCACCGCGACTCGTAATTCTGCTCGGCAGACAGCATCCGCCCGAAGTAACAGGTGCCGTGGCGCTGGATGCCTTTGCCCTTGCCGTTGCAAAACACATGGGTTCGGGCGCCATTGATAGAAAGGAATATCAGTTCCTCATCGTACCATTGCTCAATCCCGACGGTGTGGCCAGGGGGCATTGGCGGGCCAATCTAGGAGGGATTGACATTAATCGCGATTGGGGGGCGTTCAGCCAGCCTGAAACCCGGTCGGTAAGGGATTGGCTCAATCGGTTACCGGCTGCAGTCAAACCTGCGTTGATGCTTGATTTCCATTCGACCAGTCGCAACCTTGTCTATGTGCAGGGGGCAGACGCAAGCAAGCAGGGTCAGCGATTTTTGGCCGCATGGTTAGAAGGAAAGGAAACCGCATTTGCAGGGTTTCCGTTTTCAATCGAACCGCGCGACGCCAATCCGGGTTTGGGTACAACCAAAAATTGGTTCCACGCCACATATGGCATTCCTGCCTATACCTATGAAGTTGGAGATGGATCCGATGCCGCAGCGGTCCAATCCGCCGCTGAAGCGCTTGCCCAAACCATGATCCCAGCTCTGGACTTATCGATGAGAGAGGATACCCAGCCATGATGCAGCTTGTATCGACAGCGTTAGCATGATCGGTATGCGCAGATTCCTTGGATGGGGAGGCATGCTGGCCTTTATCGGCCTGTTTCTATCGACCCCGCCCGCAATGGCTGGTGATTGCGAACCGCTCGCCGATGGGTCGTCGCAGATCGAATTTTCCGGTTGGTCTGGCCCAAAGCTGCCCGTCTATATCCACAAGCCACAAAAGTCGGGCCCAAAAAGCCGCATTGTTTTTGTCATGCACGGTGTTCTGCGGGATGGTGACCGTTATCGTGACGAATGGCGCGATCTGGCCGAACAGCATGACCTGATCATTGTCGTGCCAACTTTTGGCAAGGACAATTTTCCGACCACTGGGTCCTACAATCTTGGAAACATCATTGATGAACAAGGCAAGAGGAACCCGACATCACTATGGTCCTTCTCCGCCATCGAGCCGTTGTTTGACGACATCGTCTGTCGCACTGGAAACAAGCGGCGCGGCTATGCCCTCTATGGACATTCGGCAGGAGGTCAGTTTGTTCACCGCTTTGTTGCCTTTGCCGATGCGCCTCGGCTGGAATCAGCGGTCAGTGCAAATTCAGGCTGGTATACGATGCCCAATGACAATGATTTCCCCTATGGCTGGGGCGGTGATGTCGCTGGGCTGGTTACGCCAGCAAAGGCGTTTCAAAGGCCGCTTACCATTTTGCTGGGAACTGACGACATAGATCGCAACGATCCCAATCTGCGCAAGAATGAACAGGCGGACGCGCAAGGCCTGACCCGTTTTGCAAGAGGAGAAAATTTCATTGCCGCGGCCCGCACACAAGCTGGTTCTTCGATGCCACTGATGTGGCAATTGGCCTATGCGCCCGGAATTGGTCACGACAATGGTGGCATGGCACCTTTTGCTATTCCTTACCTGACCGGCGCAGGTAAAAGCACCCGCTGATCGAAGAACCCTATGTGGGTCCGGTGTGTTTAGCTATTGTTTCTGGTAACAGCCTGGTTTGGCGCTAAAGAGCGCGGACAAACAACAGTGCTTGGCATAGGGTTGTCCAGTCAAATTTAAGGGGCTTTTGTCTGTGTTCCAATCGATCCTGTTTGTGCCGGGAAACCGGCCAGAGCGGTTTGCAAAGGCCTTGGCCAGTGGCGCTGATTGCGTGTGCATCGATCTGGAAGACGCTGTCCCAGCATCAGAGAAAGAGCTTGCGAGAAAAGCCGCGATCATTGCTGCGGCCAGCGATCCAAAATTTGCCATTCGGATAAACGCCGTTTCGACTCGCGCCGGTTTGGCAGACTTACTCGCATTGACGGAGGCGCCGCGCCGCCCATCCTTGCTGTTGATCCCCATGGTCGATTCCGCCCCGGAGATAAGGATAGTGCGGTCCGTGCTGGCCGATGCGGCCATAAAATTTGTCCCATTGATCGAGACCGCTACCGGCATTGCCAATGCGCCTGCCATCGCAGCCGAACAGGGTGTTGCCGCGCTGATGCTGGGCGGCGCTGACCTTTCGGCGCAACTCGGTGTGACGCTGGGCTGGGAACCCTTGCTTTTTGCCCGCAGCCAACTGGTGATGGCAGCGGCGGGAGCGGGCAAATGGGTAATTGACGTCCCCTATATCCATCTGGATGACGAAAGCGGGCTGCTTGAGGAGGCGCGGCGCGCCAAGGAACTGGGCTTCACGGCCAAGGCCGCAATTCATCCCGCACAGATCGCCCCAATCCATTCAGCCTTCCGCCCCACTGCAGCTGAAATTGCCGAGGCCGAAGCAGCCGAAGCGGCGTTTGCGGAAGCAGGAGGAGCTGCAACACGATTCAGGGGCAAGATGCTAGAGGCACCAGTGATGGCGCGTTATCGCCAGATTTTGGCCAACAAGGACAAAAAGGGTGAGTAAGTCGGTGGGCTGCCTTTGGGCCGGAAGGTTTTAAGCGTGGGCAAGCTTTCTGGCATAAAGGTCATCGACCTCAGTGTGTTCCTGCCCGGCCCGATGATGACGGTAATGATGGCGGACCAGGGCGCAGAAGTGATCAAAATCGAGGCTGCTGCTGGTGATCCTGCCCGTGAGCAGGCGCCCTTTGAGGCGGGGCAGTCGGTCTGGTTTCGCAACCTGAACCGCGGCAAGAAAAGCATCATACTCGACCTGAAAAGCCAAAACGGAAAAGCCCGTCTTTGGCAACTGATTGATGAAGCCGACGTCTTTGTCGAAGGCTTTCGGCCAGGGGTGATGAAGCGTCTGGGATTCGATTATCAGAGCGTGTCCGCACGCAACCCTTCAATCATCTATTGCTCTATTTCCGCCTTTGGCCAAACCGGAAAGCTGGCACATCATCCTGCGCATGACATGGCTACACAGGCACTGGCCGGATTCTTGTCCGTAAATGTGGGTCCGACGGGACACCCGTGGTGCCTGGCGTTCCCTCAGCCGACATGGCTGCAGGACTGACTGCGCTTTCGGCCACCCTGATGGCGCTCATCGGGCGGGCGCAGACGGGCAAGGGTGACTATATCGACTGTGCGATGTTTGACAGCCTGTTGCCCTGGTGTGTGCACACCGCAGGCAGCGCGATCATGGGTGGACCATCGCCCAGTTCGAGCGAGCAACGGTCCTTGGGCGGTGCTGCCTTCTATCAGGTTTACAGGACGAACGATCAAAAGCATGTTGTTCTTGGCGGCAGAGAGATCAAATTTGCTGAAAATCTGCTTCGTGCGCTTGGTCGCCCCGACCTGATCGATCATGCGAAGCGCGAGGCAGGCGCACAGCAGGAACTCATTGCCTATCTGCGCGGGGTATTTGCCAGCAAAAGCCGCGATGAATGGGTTGACTGGTTTGCTGACAAGGACGTCGCCTTTGCCCCCGTGCTCAATTTTCGCGAAGCGCTTGACGCGCCGCATGTTGCTGAACGCGGCTTATGGATAGAGCATGAAGGCGCACATCATATAGCGCCTGCAATTCGCTTTGCCTCGGAAAGCTGGATTGCGCGCAATGCGCCAGAGCTGGATACCGGTGATAGGTAAGTCGCAGTGATGGCAAAGCTATAATCCTGCGCTAACAGCTGGCAGGCTCAGGGGCCACGCAAAAGACGCATTTGCAGGTTGCGCTTCACCCCTTCCCATTCATGCGCAAGGATCGAATAAACGACAATGTCGCGCATTCGGCCGCGCATGAAGGCGTGGTTGCGTAAAATTCCGTCGCGCTTCGCCCCCAGCCGCTCAATCGCGCGCTGCGATGCAAAGTTGAAATAATCGGTTCGGATCTGCACGCACTGACAGCCCATCTCTTCAAAGGCGCGCGACAGCAACAGCAGCTTGCATTCACTGTTCACAGGGGAGCGCTGCACCGATTTGGCATAAAATGTTGCGCCGATTTCCAGACGCAGCGCTGGCTTGTTCATTCGCAAATAGCGCGTCGAACCGACCAACCGTCCATCGCGTTTGTCGATCACAACAAAGGGCATGGCGCGACGATAGTCGCGCTGCTCCATCGCTGTGTTCAGCCAGGTTTCGATCTCGTCAGCGGACGGCACATGGGTATAGAATAATTCCCAAAGACGGCCATCGCTTGCTGCCTCCACAATGGCAGGTCCATCAGCACGCACCATCGGGCGGAGCGTCACATGCTCGCCCTCTAGAATCGGGATGTCGGCCCAGAGGTCAGCCACCGATCAACGCATAGACATAACGGCCGACGCCCAGTTGCGGATCGGTCCAGCCATCATAGATCATCTTGCCCGCGACATAGACGATAACCGCCATACCGACCCATGCGATCCAGCGATAACGCTCAATATATTGCGCGATGATGTTGGCAGCGACACCCATCAAAGCAACGGCAAAGATCAGCCCGACGATCATGATTCCGGGATGGTCCTTGGCAGCGCCTGCGACGGCAAGGACATTATCAAGGCTCATAGATACGTCGGCGACGGCAACCGCCCAAGCAGCACCTGCAAAGCTTTTCGCTGGCTTGATCCCTGAATCCTCATCGCCGGCAATCTCAGGCGAGCCGGGCGAATCCGTTGCATGATCGGCACCCAGGTCGCGGTACATTTTCCATGCCACCCATAGCAGCAGCACCCCGCCTGCAAAGACCAGCCCGACAATGCCCAGCAGCCATGTGACCATGAGCGCAAAAATGACGCGCAGGACCAGCGCTGCAATCACCCCAATAGCAATAACCTTTTTGCGCTGATCAGCTGGCAGGCCAGCGGCAAGCGCGCCGACAACAATGGCATTGTCGCCTGCCAGCACGATATCGATCATCAGGACTTGCAGAAAAGCTGTCAGCGCCGACGCAGAGTTAAGGTTGGAAAAATCCTTGACGATTGCCGCCCAGATTTCGGCAGGCCCGCCCAGGGAAGGCGCAGCCGCAACAGCAGCAGTCAGAAATTCAATCACAATGGTTCCCCGAAATATTCGACGCTGGGCATAGGGTCATAGAAATGATGAAGCAAGGCCCGCCATTGTTGGTAGCGATCCGATTTGCGAAAACCGTCGCGGTGGTCGGCAACCGAATCCCAGCGCACCAGCAGCAAATACAGGCCCGGCGTTTCCGCCGCACGACGGATCTCAAGGCCCGAAAAACCGGGCGACGCAGAGATGAGCGGCCTGGCCTTAGCCATTGCCGCTTCAAATGCCGATTCGTCGTTGGGCTTCACCTGCAGCAGCGCATGTTCGATGATCATCCCAATATTCCCTTGAACAAATGGCTGGTCACGAAATCCGCGCGCTCTTTGACCGGCACCAATGGCAAGTCGATTGGCTGATAGCCATAACGCCGCCAAGCTGAGATAACGGCATCATCGCTAGCGACCGCTTCGTTCCAATCCTGAATCCGCTCCTCATCGGGTGTATAGATCGCACTCCACGGCGGCGCACGAAAGATCGGGCCTTCATAGCGATGCGCTCGGCAAATCCCGTCAAGTTCTTCGGGAATGGCCAATCCTTCCAGTTCCAGAAACCCGACAATGTCGGGAAACCCCCGGTCATAAAGCGCTAGTCCGGCGGGTGCCTGCTGCCACGCTGCCAGCTCTGCATCGAGCATCGCCGTGGCAAAGTCCGCCGGACGCTCAGCGCGCATCGCCATACCATTTGGCGTCTGCAATATTGCCCGTGCGACTTCGGGGAAGGTCATAATTCCGGTCAAAGCAATTTCGGCCAGCAAGGTCGATTTGCCCGCTCCCGGCCCACCAGTGATCACCGATCTAAACTGACCGGCCATGGCACCGCCTTACTGGTTCATCGAATCGAAGAAATCTTCGTTGGTCTTGGAATCCTTCATCTTGTCGAGCAGGAACTCCATCGCATCGACCGTGCCCATCTGCATCAATATGCGGCGCAGCACCCACATTTTGGTGAGCTTGTCCTTCTCGACCAGCAGCTCTTCCTTGCGCGTGCCCGACTTGCCGACGTCCAGCGCGGGGAAGATGCGCTTGTCGGCGACCTTGCGGTCGAGGACGATTTCGGAGTTACCCGTGCCCTTGAATTCTTCGAAAATAACTTCATCCATGCGGCTTCCGGTATCGATCAGCGCGGTGGCGATGATCGAGAGCGAACCGCCTTCCTCGATATTGCGCGCCGCACCAAAGAAGCGCTTGGGCCGCTGCAACGCATTGGCATCGACACCGCCGGTCAGCACCTTGCCGGAGCTGGGCACCACGGTGTTGTAGGCGCGGCCAAGGCGGGTGATCGAGTCGAGCAGGATCACGACGTCATGCTTATGCTCCACGAGGCGCTTCGCCTTTTCGATCACCATTTCGGCGACCTGGACGTGGCGCGTTGCCGGTTCATCAAAGGTAGAGCTTACAACCTCACCCTTTACCGAACGCTGCATGTCAGTGACTTCCTCAGGCCGCTCATCAATCAGCAGCACGATCAGGAACACTTCCGGATGGTTGTCGGTGATGGCTTTGGCGATATTCTGGAGAAGCACAGTCTTACCCGTACGGGGCGGTGCGACAATCAAGGCGCGCTGGCCCTTGCCCTGCGGGCTGACAATGTCAATCACGCGTGCCGACTTGTCCTTGATTGTTGGATCAAGGCTGTCGAGCGTCAATTTCTTGTCAGGATAAAGCGGCGTCAGATTATCGAAATTCACCCGGTGGCGCACGGCATCGGGATCATCGAAGTTGACCTTCAAAACCTTGGTCAAGGCGAAATAGCGTTCGCCATCCTTGGGGGCGCGGATTTCGCCTTCCACTGTGTCACCTGTGCGCAGGCCATATTGGCGCACCATATTGGGCGAGACGTAAATGTCGTCGGGACCGGCCAGATAATTGGCCTCTGGGCTGCGCAGAAAGCCGAATGAGTCAGGCAATACCTCAATCGTGCCTTCGCCGACAATCTGCTCACCATCTTCAGCGACCTCTTTCAGGATCGCAAACATCAGGTCCTGCTTGCGCAGGGTTGACGCGCCTTCAATCTCAAGCTCTTCGGCCATTTCGACCAGCTCGGCGGGCTTTTTGTTTTTTAAATCTTTCAAATGCATAGTTATTCTCTGTCTGGGAAACGCAATCCGCACGTCAAATGGCGGACTATATCTGGTAAGTTTGGTGGCGCTTATTCGTGAAAATGCGCCTCACGCCCAGGACGGGCTTGGCCGGTGAAATAGGCGCGATTGGCTGTTTAGTCAATCAGAAGGGTTTGGCCACAACTAGCACCACTATGATGGCCGCCGCTATTCCGGGAACTTCGTTGAACAGCCGCAGCTGCTTGCCAGTCATCGTCCGTTCGCCCCGCGCCAGTTTTTTGGAATAGCCGACCATCCAGCCATGATAGGCGGAGAGACCGAGCACGAGGAGCAGTTTGGCATGGAACCAGCCTTGTGACAGCGCACCGATATGCCAGGCAAGTGCCAGGCCCACGACCCAAACGATGATCATCGCAGGATTCAGGATGATCTTGATCAGCCTTGCTTCACGCTCCACCCAGCGCGCCGATTCCTCGGAACCCTCGGCTGCCTCCTGATGATAAACGAAAAAGCGCGGCAGCATGAACAGCCCTGCCATCCAGAATATCACGAAAATGAGATGCGCCGATTTCAGCCAATAATAGAGCACTGATAAAATTTCCGCCATTTTGGGAAGCCCTGCGCCTTATCCCCCGCGCACCAAGCTAAGCAATTTTTCTACATGCGCAATGGGGGTAAATTGGCCAATGCCATGGCCGAGGTTGAAAATGTGCGGGCGATCCTTGAGCGCGCCAAGGACGCGCGTGACGGCATCCTCGAGCGCCGCACCGCCCGCCATCAGCGCCAGCGGGTCAAGATTGCCTTGCACGGGCAAGCCAGCGGGCAGGTTGGCATGGGCCCAGGCGGGATCAATGGTTTCATCCAGTCCAATGGCGTCCGCACCAACGCCGCGTGCATAATCCACCAGCTTTGCGCCAGCGCCCTTTGGAAAGCCGATAATCGGCGTATCGGGATGCCGCGCCTTCAGCGCTTTGACGATTGCCGCATTGGGCGCGATCACCCAGCGTTCGAACTGTGCTGGGGAGAGCGAACCAGCCCAGCTGTCAAACAGCTGCACGGCATCGACACCTGCCTCTATCTGCTTTGACAGATAATCCACGGTTTGCGCTATGATGGCGTCGATAAGCGCGCCAAATTCATTGGGCTTCGCATAGGCCAGCTCGCGCGTTTCTGCATGGTCCTTGCTACCCTGGCCTGCCACCATATAGGTCGCAACAGTCCAAGGGCTACCGGCAAAGCCCAGAAAAGTGGTCTCGGGAGCCAAAGCAGCCTTCACCTTGCGGATTGTGTCATAGACGGGATCGAGCCGCTGCGGTTGCGGTTTCAAATCGCGCCAGTCGCACTCGGAAAGCTTTGGTGCAAGCCGCGGCCCTTCTCCAGCCTCAAACCACAAATCCTGCCCCATGGCATGCGGCACCACCAATATGTCGGAAAAGAGAATCGCTCCATCAAAGCCAAAACGGCGGAGCGGCTGCACCGTGATTTCACAGGCAGCATCGCTATCATAAGCGAGCTCTAAAAATCCGCCTTTTTGTGCCCGCAATTCGCGATATTCAGGCAGATAGCGCCCTGCCTGCCGCATAAGCCACATGGGCGGAGGGCTGACAACATGCCCCTGCAAAACGTTCAGCAGGGGCTTGGCAGTCAGTTCGGCCATAGGCGTGTTCCAATCAAAATAATGAATATATTAAGGATGATGAAAGATGATGTGCTGTGGGTAAAGGTCGGTCTTACGGGGCCTTGCCGTTTTTGCCAACATATTGACTCATCTGTGCAGCCGGACTCGCACGATTCGATTCCATCCGTCCCCAATATTCACAGGCTGTGGAAAGCCCAATGCGCCTGTGGATGGTCTGTGGCCGAATCGACCGGTGGATTCAGGACGATATTGGCACAAAATGCGCCGTCCTTTTTGTCCCTTGATTTATCCCCAAGCGGCCCACAATGCTGTGCGCTATGGCGGACCGTATCCATCTTCATTTATTGTCGGATTCGACCGGTGAGACATTGGAGAATATCGCCAAGGCTGCACTGGCGCAGTTTGACGACATTGATGTGATCAAACATTTCTGGCCGATGGTGCGGTCTGAATCGCATCTGGACCGGATTTTGGTGGACATTGCCGCGCATCCGGGGCTGGTCTTGTTCACGCTGGTTAATCAGCCGATGCGGGCGAAGCTTGAGGAACGGTGTTTGGCATTGGGCCTGCCCGCAGTCGCAGCGCTCGATGCTGTCACGGCGGCGCTGCAGGGCGTGCTGGGTCAGGAAGCAAAGGCCAGGCCGGGGCGGCAACATGCGCTTGATGAAGCCTATTTTGCCCGCGTCGATGCCATTCAGTTCACCATCGCGCATGATGATGGCCTTAACCACCAAAATTGGGAGGAAGCCGATATTGTTCTTGCCGGTGTATCGCGGACTTCGAAAACCCCAACGAGCATCTATCTGGCAAATCGGGGTTATAAGACAGCGAACATACCGATCGTTCCTGAATCGCCTCCACCAGATGCGCTGTACCATTTGAAAAATCCGATGGTGGTCGGATTGGTCACCAGTGCGGATCGGCTGGTCCAGGTGCGGCGCAACCGGTTGCTGTCGCTCAATCAGGCGCCTGATACCGACTATGTCGATGAGGATAAGGTGAAGGCCGAGATCGCCTATGCAAGGCGCATGTTTGCTGACAATGGTTGGCCGGTGATTGATGTGACGCGGAGGAGCATTGAGGAAAGTGCAGCGGCGATCATCAATTTGTATAATGAGCGTCACGAGGCAGAAGCGTAATGCAACTGATCCTGGCGTCTACGAGCAGCGCACGGCGGGCGATGCTGACGCGAGCCGGGGTATTGTGCGACGTCATGGCACCGCTGGTTGATGAAGAGACAATCAAGAATAGCCTTTTGGAACAAGGCTTAAGCGGGCGTGATATTGCTGATGCCCTGGCCGAGGCCAAGGCTGTGAAGCTATCTGCCAAGCATCCAGCGGCTTTGGTCATCGGTGCAGATCAGACATTGGAGCTCGAGGATGGCGAGTTGCTAGACAAGCCTGAAAGTCCCGAACAGGCTATGGCTCAGCTCACCCAAATGGCCGGCAAAACCCATAAATTGTTGTCGGCGGCCGTAGTGGCCGAACGCGGCGAACCTGCATGGCGTTTTGTTTCCACCTCACGCATGTTGATGCGACCTTTGTCTGCTGATTTCATTGTCGATTATGTCGGGCAGCATTGGGAGGATATTCGCCATTGTGTCGGCTGCTACCAGATTGAAGGTGCAGGCGCGCAGCTGTTTTCACAGATAAAGGGCACGCATTATGACATTATGGGGTTGCCGCTGCTACCGCTGCTGGGCTTTTTGCGCGAACGAGGGATAATCGCGGCATGAAT
>CAYVQO010000004.1:25689-43758 GCA_964452835.1 uncultured Sphingorhabdus sp.
CGCTGCTACCGCTGCTGGGCTTTTTGCGCGAACGAGGGATAATCGCGGCATGAATCATGCGAAAGTAAACTATGCCGAAGTCATTGGCGATCCGATCAGCCATTCAAAGTCGCCGTTGATCCATGGCTATTGGTTGAAGAAGCAGGGTATCGTTGCCGAATATCGGGCAGAGCAGGTCAAGCCCGATAGTTTGCAAAGCTATTTTGCCGACCGGGCAGCTGATCCCCATTGGCGCGGGTGCAATGTCACCATTCCGCACAAACAGGCGGTGCTTGACCATGTCGATGATCCCGGCGGCGTGCGCTTATCCATTGGTGCCGCCAACACCATTTTTCGCAACCGCGATGGTGCGCTTCAGGCGACCAACACCGATGCTGCCGGTTTCTTTGCGCCAATTGCTGACCTTGACTGGGTCGGCGCGCCGGTGGCGGTGATTGGCGCGGGCGGTGCTGCGCGGGCGATCCTTTTCGCGCTGGCGCAAGCTGATGTCGGCGACGTGACGTTGCTTGCACGCAGCCCGCTGAAAGCCATGGCGTTGCTTAGCCATTTTGGGCTGAAGGGGAAGGTGCTGCCGATGGATGCGTCTTTGCCGCCAGTTGCGCTGCTCGTGAATAGCAGTCCGCTTGGTATGGTTGGACAGCCAGCACTTGAGGTTGATCTGTCGCCGCTACCCGGAGACGCGCATGTCTATGATATTGTCTACACGCCGTTGGAAACTGGCTTGTTAAAAGCGGCGCGGGCGCGCGATCTGGAAACGACCGATGGGCTTGATATGCTAATCGGTCAGGCGGCATTGGCCTTTGAATTGTTCTTCGGCGAACCTCCGCCCGAGAATAGCGAAGATGAACTGCGGGCATTGCTGCTGAAATGAGCGTTTCGCAACGCCCCGTGAAAGCCAGGCCCTATGTAATTGGTCTTACCGGGTCCATTGCCATGGGGAAATCAACCGTAGCGGCGATGTTTGAGGAAGAAGGTGTCCCGGTTTTTGATGCCGATGCTGCGGTTCACCTATTGCAGGGACCAGGCGGGGCATTGCTTGATGCGATTGAAGCGGCTTTCCCTGGAACCACCGGGCCAGATGGCGTCAACCGGCAAGCACTGGGCGCAGCGGTATTGGGCGACAGCGAAAAGCTCCGCCGTCTGGAGTCAATCGTACACCCTGCTGTGGCGCAGATGCGTACGGCATTCCTCGCGCAAAATCAGGCAAAGCCCATCATCGTTTTCGATATCCCTTTGCTGTTTGAAAAAGGCGGCGCTTCGGCTGTAGATCATATTGTGGTGGTGTCGGCCCCTGCCGATCAGCAACGGGCACGGGCGTTGGCCCGCCCGGGCATGACCGCGGAAAAATTCGAACATATCCTGAAATTGCAAATGTCTGACGCGGACAAGCGGAAAAAGGCGGACACTATCATCGATACGGGCCAGTCAATTGGTGATACACAGCGGCAAGTGACGGCATTGGTGAAAAAATTGAGTCGCGCCCTTGCGCAGGCGGATGAATAGGCCGATATTCAACACACAATGCGTGAGATTATTTTCGATACGGAGACGACCGGCTTTGACCCTCAGACCGGCGACCGTATGGTCGAAATCGGCTGTATCGAAATGGTTGGCCGGGTAATGACGGGTTCAACCTTTCACTGTTATTTCAACCCCGAACGCGCAATGCCTGCAGCGGCTGAGCAAGTGCACGGGCTGTCCGACACATTTTTGTCAGACAAGCCGTTATTCGCTGCAAAGGCGGATGAGCTTTTGGCGTTTCTCGGCGATAGCCCGCTTGTTGCACATAATGCCAGCTTCGATTTTGGCTTTCTGAATATGGAGTTGGAACGCGCTGGTAGGGCCAGGGTAGATATGGCGCGGATGGTTGATACCATTGCCATTGCCCGCAACCGCCACCCCGGCGCTAAATTGTCCCTCGATGCGCTATGCACACGCTATGGGATAGACCGCAGCCATCGAACCAAGCATGGCGCATTGCTGGATGCCGAGTTGCTGGCACAGCTTTATATAGAGCTGACCGGCGGCAAACAAATTGGACTGGAGCTCGCCAGCGAGACGAGTGCAGGCGCGAAACATATTACTGCCGACGAGCAGGCCAAGGCCAATCGCATTTTTCGTGAGCCGCGTCCGCATGCTGCCTCTGCCGTTGAGCTGGAACGGCATCGCGCCTTTATCGCGACAATTGCCGATGCCCTGTGGAATGGGCGCGAGAAAGCCACCCCTTGATTCCGGCAAGATTCCCAAGAGCAAAAAAGGAGAACCGATATGGACATTAGAGTATCCGGACATCAGCTGGAAACCGGCGCGGCGCTCCAATCCCATGTTGAAACCCGGCTAAGCGCGGTCGTTGACAAATATTTCTCCAAAGCACTTTCCTCCAATGTGACCGTGAGCCGTGCGCCGCATGATGCCTTTGCTTGCGATATTGTCACGCATGTCATGCAGGGTTTGGTGCTGAAAGGCCATGGTGAGGCCAAGGATGCGCATACCGCTTTTGATAGCGCGGCGGAAAAAATAGAAAAACAGCTGCGCCGCTATATGCGCCGTCTGCAGGACCGGCATGCGCAAAGCGCGCACGCTTTGAAAGAGGAAGAGGCGGCCTATACGGTTTTCGATGCAGGTGATGTCGAGGCTGAAGCCGCGCCACCCGAAGCGCCCGTAATTGTGGCCGAAATGCGCACAGATATTCCTGAATCAAGCGTGTCGGATGCCGTTATGCTGATGGATTTGCGTAACACCCCAGCACTTTTGTTTAAAAACAGTGGAACTGGACGTCACAATATGGTTTACCGCCGCCACGATGGCACGATCGGGTGGGTTGAACCGAAATCCACACCCTGAATTCGGCCGGAATTTCTGACGATTTTATCTTTGATTCAAACATTTCGGAGCTCGTCTTTGCTAAAATCGGCCGAGACGATGAGATAGACATGATTCGTATTTCTACCCGCTTGGCAGACGGTGCAGTCGATGCAAACCTCGTTTGCGCGGATAAAAATGCCCTGATTTCTTCACTCGCAGCACTTGCGGCAAAAGAATATGGCGTCAACGCAGGGCAAACGCAGGAGTCGCTAATCGAACGGGAACGGCTGGGGCCGACCGGCTTTGGTGGGGGCACTGCAATTCCGCATTGCAAGATTGAAGGCCTTGATTCGCCAGTTGGTGTTTTTGCGCGCTTGGCAAAAGCTGTCGATTATGGCGCCATCGATGATGAGCCTGTCGATCTGGTGTTTGCGCTCTTCTCGCCGGTGAATGACGGTGCTGCGCATCTCAAAGCCCTGGCTGAGGTCTCACGCATGTTTCGCGATGATGCCAGCCGGTCACAGCTACGCGGGGCCAAGGATGCCGATGCGCTTTTTGCGCTGCTTTCCGGCTTTCAGGAGCGCGATGCCGCCTGAGCCTCGGCTCGCAACGCACATGCGTGTGACGGCGCTTGTCCGGCAAATGGCTGAGCAGGGCGATTTCGCCACCGTGCTGCATAAGGGGGATCCGGTCGCCGGAGCATTGTTGCTACTCACCCGCAAAAAGGGCGCAAATCCACGGGTTTTTGAGCAGTTTCCGGCTGCAGAAGGCACGCGGAAATGGGAAGCTGTTGCCTCTCAACCTTTTGATAATGAACAAAAACTATCCGAATATCTGGACCGCAGACTGTCGCGTGATCCCGATCTTTGGATATTGGAACTGGACGTCGCAACTGATGAACGGTTGACCGGACTTTTGGGACAGCAATGTTGACTTTGTTGCGTTGCACAATATGTGCGCGTTCACGAGTAGCGAAGGTTGCACTATCGACTCAGGGGTGGGTCGTGGCAAACACGCAAGTCGGATGTGAAAGATTTCGCGCGTTGGAGTGTGACGGGGTTTAGCGCGATTGGCTTCACAGCCGCATAATGAACGAACATAATGTTGTCTCTTTTGAAAGCTGCACCTGTTGCGGCTCTTTCGCTTACCCTCTTGTCGGCTGCGAGCATTTCCGACGCGGGTTTCGCCTTTGGCACCACCGGTGCCGACACCAGGCTCGCTCAAGACACCATCACCATTGATACCTCTGTGCTTGCAGCTGATTCGGCTGCGCGCGATGCCGCGCTGCGTCCGGGCGCGGATGGCATCATCTTTGCCCCCGGCACGGGAGAGGCGAAGAATCCTTTGCCACAGCCTGCTGCTGAAGAAGCACCAGAGGCGATCCCCACAGCTGCTAGCCTTGCCGAGCTGGTCAAGAGCCACGGCTCCGCTGGTCCGCTTGATGCCGAAACCCAATGTCTGGCGGGCGCGGTTTATTTTGAATCCAAGGGCGAGTCGCTTGCCGGCCAGCTGGCTGTTGCGCGCGTTGTTCTTGCACGGACCACTTCGGGTCGTTTCCCCTCCACCATTTGTGGTGTGGTTTATCAGAAGAGCCAATTTTCCTTCATTCGTGGTGGCCGCATGCCGCATATCAATACCGGCAGCCAGCAATGGAAAAATGCCGTGGCAATCAGCAAGATTGCACTGGACGGCAGCTGGAAAAGCCCGGTTGAAGGCGCGCTTTTCTTCCACGCCCGCTATGTGTCGCCCGGCTGGCGGCTGAAGCGGATGGGAACCATTGATAATCACGTCTTCTACCGCTGATTTCAGCACATAGATTGAAAGACGCTGTTGCTGCTTTGGCGGCGACGGCGTTTTTTATCGCGAGAGTTCAACCCCGCGGTCGCGTGCCGCGGCCAGGGTCGCCTCAATCAGCTTTTCCAGCGCCGCATCCTGATCCAATATGGAAAGCCCGGCAGCGGTGGTTCCACCTGCGCTGGTGACGCGCCGGGCCAGCTCGGCCGGATCGGCATCACTTTTGGCGGCCAGATCGCTTGCGCCATCGACCATGGCAGTCGCGAGCCCCAACGCCAGTTCTGATGAAAGCCCCAGCTTTTCTCCCGCTTTGGCTAAGGCATCGATAAAGCGATAAACAAAGGCGGGGCCAGAGCCTGCCAATGCCGTCACCGCATCCATTTGTGTTTCGCTCTCCAGCCAAAAGGCCGTGCCCAGCGGTGCTAGTAACCCAGCAAGACCGTCATGGCGCGGGAATAGGCCGAGCGGCGATTTGCCAAGCGATGCGGCCAGATTGGGCATCAGCCGGATGATGGTCCGCCCCGGCAACTTCGCCTGCAAAGCCTGTAATTGCGTACCAGCGAGGATAGAGATGACCAGTGCATCTTGGCTAAGATGCGATGCAAATTCATTCGCAAGCTCGGCAAAGAGCTGCGGCTTAATGGCAAGCAGCGCCATTTTGAACAGACGGTCTGCGCTGGTGCCAATGCCTGCTGGCAAATCTTTGGCATTAGGATCAACCACGACAAAAGCCGCTGGATCAAAGCCTCCAGCCAGCCAGCCATCAAGCATCGCCCGGCCCATATTACCACAGCCAAAGAGCAGCATCGGATTATCAGCTGAGGGCATGATCATCATGCGTACCTGATCAATTAGCCATGGCCGCTTTGCAACTGCAAATGCAGTACAAGGCCCGGTGGCAATGGTTGTGTCGGCTCTGCGGCATGACGGACGGCATCGGCACGGGCGCGATTCAAAATTGAATCGGGCATGTCGACATCATGAAAAATATGGTCGGCTTGTCCTAGAAGTCTGGCCTGTTTGAGCGTTAGATCATCGGGATCTGTCGAATGCAGGGTCAGCTTTATCAACCCATCGGAGCCGTGCTGTTCCCCCGACCCAATCCAGACATCGAACGCGCCTTCTTTTTGGTCGGCCAGCGGGTCGAGTATTCCTGCTTCCGATAACGCATCATCAATCGCCTTGCGCCGCGCCGCGCCATCGGGCCAGCGCCGCCGCAGCGTTTCACGAGCGGCGCCCAGCTGTCTGGCGAGCTGTCCCAACCCTTGCGGCAATATTTGTTCCAGTCTTTGCCGCAATGCCTTTGCGAGCCCCGCCGATGCCCCGCCTGTACCAATGGCAATCAGCACCGGATCGCGGTCAATTATGGCAGGCGTGGTGAATTCACAATGCTCTGGTTCATCGACCACATTGACCAATAGTCCGCGAGACTTCAGTTGCGCGGCGACAGCTTCAAAATCATCACTGGCAATGAAGGCAAGCTTTGCCTCTTGGTCATCGGCACCGACGCATATACCGCCTGCGCGTTCGATCAGCCGCCTTTTTGCGTCCGCTGCCTCTCCCTCACCAACAAGCACGACCTTGCGGCCTTCCAGGTTAACAAAGATCGGCAGCTGGTTCATTCCAGCCAATCAGGCACATGCTCGGCAGCCAGGATCGTGGCTGGCTGGATACGCTCTGCCACAACGGCATAACGGTCATCGGATACCAGCACCTCAGGCACCAGCCCGCGGCTGTTATAGGTGCTGGCCATGGTTGCACCATAGGCACCGGCAGTGCGGAATATCGCCAAGTCGCCTGCTGAAACCTTGTCAATCTCGCGTGCCATCGCGAATGTATCGCCTGTTTCGCAAACGGGTCCGACAATATTTGCAGTGGTGCGCTCACCATTGGGGCAAACAGCTTCAAAATCATGCCAGGCATCATAGAGCGCAGGACGTGCAAGATCATTCATCGCTGCATCGACAATGACAAATGGCACATTGCCTGACCCTGGCTTTACCCGGATCACTTCGGTCAGCAACACGCCTGCATTGCCGCAGATGACGCGACCGGGTTCGAACATGAGCTGCACATCCCAGCCTTTGGTGGCACGTGCTACCACTTGGCCATAGGCATCGGGGTAGGGCGCATCATCCCCATCCTTGTAGCGCACGCCAAGGCCACCTCCCAAGTCAACATGGCTGATGCTATGACCGGCCCCGCGCAGCTCTTCGATAAGCCTGCCGATTTTGCCAAAGGCAGTTTCCAGTGGCTCAAGGTCCAGCAGCTGGCTGCCGATATGAATCGCAACGCCCCGCATATTCAGGCCCGGAAGCGCCGCGAGCCGGGCATAAATGGCAGGGGCCTGATGCAGGCCGATGCCGAATTTATTCTCTGCCTTGCCGGTCGAAATCTTGGCATTGGTTTTGGCGTCAACATCCGGGTTGATCCGCAGCACTGCCTGCGGGCGCATGCCAAGAGCTTCTGAAAGCGCGGCCAGCTCACGACCTTCTTCTTCGGATTCGATATTGAACTGGCCGATACCGGCTTTCAGTGCCTCCACCATTTCGGCAGCGCTTTTGCCAACGCCGGAAAAGACAATATCATGCGCCGGGATACCTGCGGCCAGCGCACGGTTCATCTCGCCGCCGGAGACCACATCGGCACCATAGCCTTCCCCGGCCAGTACTTTCAGCACTGCCAGATTGGGGTTCGCCTTTATGGCAAAGGCAATATGCGGGTCTTTGACACCAGCATTGACAAGCCCTTCGCGAAAAACTTGGGCGTGGCGAACCAGAGTGGCTTGCGAATAGACATAAACGGGGGTTCCGACTTCGGCAGCGATGCGTGCGAGCGGGACATTTTCGGCGTGCAATGCGCCGTCGATCAGGTGGAAATGGTCCATGGATTTTTGCTTGGCTTATTTCGGTTTTGAGGGAGAAGCGGCTTCCGCTGGGTCTGGATCGGGCTGTTCACCCTTATCCTCTTTACCGCCGGGGGGCAGATCAAATGGATCATCAGTCCGCCGTTCCGACCGGCGCATCAGTTCGTCACTGCGTCCCGGCCTTGATTGTACCGATGGCGTCATCAGTTCTTCAGAGCCGGGGAGTTTTTCCTGCCCATAGGCTTTTGCCGGCGGGGCTTGTCCGGCTTTGGGCTCCAGCGGGCCAACCTTGCCGCAGCCAGCCAATATTGCAAGCAGGGCGATGCCGCAGAATTTTGCTGCCTGTTTCATGCGGCGAGTTCCCTTTTTGCCTTGGCGATTGCTTCCCTTATCCTAAGCGGTGCAGTTCCGCCAGCGCTGGTCCGGCTGGCGACTGACCCTTCGACTGATAAATCGGGCAACGTCAGATTGGAAAGCCGCAGGTCGATAGCGGCAAGATCATCGGCGGTTAGCAAATCCAGCCCGCCGCCTCTGTCCTCGCATAACTTTACTGCTGCTCCAGTTATATGATGCGCCTCCCGGAAAGGCACGCCAGCTGAACGAACCAGCCAGTCAGCAAGATCAGTTGCTGTCGAAAAGCCCGTAGCCGCGACCTGACGCATCCGTTCTGGCACGAAGGTGACATGAGTTATCATACCAGTCATTGCCGCGATGCAGAGCTCAAGTAAGTCATGCGCTTCAAACAGCGGAGCCTTGTCGTCCTGCATATCCTTTGAATAGGCAAGCGGTAGGCCTTTCATGGTTATCATCAGGCTGGTCAGACAGCCGATGATTCGCCCTGCATGGCCGCGCACCAGCTCGGCGGCATCGGGGTTGCGTTTTTGCGGCATGATTGAGCTGCCCGTTGACCATGCATCGGGCAGCTTCACAAAGCCAAAAGGCTGTGAAGCCCAGAGGATCATTTCCTCCGCCAGCCGCGACAGATGCAACGCTGTCTGTGCGGCGCAGGACAGATATTCTATGGCAAAGTCACGGTCAGACACGCCGTCCATGCTGTTCGCCATAGGGGCGTCAAAGCCCAAAGCCGCAGCAGTTGCATCGCGGTCTATGGGAAATCCGGTTCCCGCAAGCGCTGCGCTGCCCAAAGGCGACTCATTCAGCCTGCGTGCGCAATCGGCAAAGCGACTGCGATCGCGCCGCGCCATTTCATAATAGGCCATCAGATGATGGCCAAGCGTAATGGGTTGGGCAACCTGCAAATGGGTGAAGCCGGGCATGATGCTTTCGGTATGGTCTTCGGCGCGATTGACGAGCGCGGTCTGGAACGCCTTCAGCCCGGCATCAGTTGAACCACAGGCCTCACGAACCCAAAGCCGAAAATCGGTTGCGACCTGATCATTGCGGGAGCGCGCAGTGTGCAGCCGACCGGCGGGCTCGCCGATCAGCTCTCGCAACCGGCTTTCGACCTGCATATGAATGTCTTCAAGGTCGAGATGCTCCGGCACGCCATTTGCCGCATAGTCGGCAGCGATTTGCACCAAGCCTGCATCAATCGCAGCGGCATCATCTGCTGAAATTATGCCCTGTGCAGCGATCATGGACGCATGCGCACGGCTGCCTGCTATATCTTCGCGCCACATTCGCTTGTCGACGGGGATCGAGGCGTTTATCTCCCGCATGATGGCGTCCGGGCCCGCCCCAAAGCGTCCGCCCCATATGCTGCTGGAGTCGCTATTGCCCCGCTTCTTTTCCATATGCCTGATTGCCGCCTGTGCGTTGAGTCTTGGCGGGTGCGATAGGGAAACTGCCCCAAAGGAGCAAGCGGAACCGGCAGTAGCGAACCCGGTGGCTAGCCCCCCAAAACAAGGCGCTGGCCTTGAAAGTGCCAACGGTCTTCGCGCCGAACTAAGCTATGCCTTCGCTGGCCGCGCCGCCCCGGATGCCGCCTTCAAAGGAGCCGATGGCCGCGAGCTTGCGCTGACCGATTTTGCTGGCCGGCCCTTACTGGTCAACTTCTGGGCGACATGGTGCGTGCCGTGCAAGGTGGAAATGCCAACGCTTGATTCTCTTGCCGCGCTGGAGGCAGGCAAGGTGACTGTCATTGCCGTTGCGCAGGACCTGCAGGGACGCAAGAAAGTCGTACCCTTTTTCGAGTCGACGGGCGTGACCAATTTGGAACCCTATACAGATCCGCAGAACAGGGTTTGGAGTGCAATTGGCGGCTCGCCAAAGCTGCCGACAACCGTGTTATATGACAGTGAAGGCCGGGAGGTTTGGCGCGTTATTGGCGGTGTCGAATGGGATGATGAGGAGCTTATCGCGCTGTTGGCCGAGGCCGACTAGGCGCCGACGGCCTCACATCAATATGCGGCGGGTCCGGGGGCAATCCGTTTTCCGCTGCGGAGTCGATTCGGACATGGAGCGGATGGCGGGCTTGCAGGCATCAGTGCAGGTAGGGGCAGGTTCGGCGCGTTTGCTGCGGTCCTTGTTATTGGCAAAGGCGGGCTGCGCAAACAGGCAAAGCGTTGCGGCGACCGCCGTCAATTTAAGGATTTTCCCCATTCCCATAACGCCAACTTGCCCTTCCAAAGCTTGCTGTACGATGAACGATCCGGCATGGTGGGCGCTAACGGGCTCGAACCGCTGACCCTCTCGGTGTAAACGAGATGCTCTACCAACTGAGCTAAGCGCCCCCAAAAATCGGGCCACGCCGCATCGTGCAAGCGCCTTTGCCAAAGCCTGGCCTGCTTCGCAAGCTATATTGGCAACCCACCCTTTGCATCGGCCGCAAGGAAAAAGCGGCGAAGCCGGTCTTCGCTATCTGTTGACAGCTCAATAAATACGCGCCGAGCATCGTCAGGGTCTTGCCGCCGCACCAACGCGCCATGTTCTGTCATGGTGGTAATCCAGCGCAGGCCGGTTGTTGGGGGTACAGCGGCTGCAATGCACAGGCTGGAGACCGACACCGTCCGCCCTTCCAGTTTCGCGGCAAAAAGATCGAGCAATATGTCCCAGGCAGGATCGGCAAACAGGCCGTCGGGAAAATGGTTTTCACGCATGCGACGCAGTTTGATGAGGTTGCGGATCGTTGATGCCTTTGGGCCGTCCGCAACTGGCGGCACTGGTACCAAGGGTTCGAAAATAGCAGACGGGGCCTGCCGAAATGACACTGGTTTGTCGTTCACCGATGCAGGCACTGCGGCTTCCTGTTCGGCAATCCGGGCCAGCGTCCGGGCAAAATCGGCAAGTTCGTCGCTGATCTTGTGGAGAGCGCCATAATCGCCCTCTCGGCTTTTGTCGTGCAGCTGGTCCATTTTTGCCCGCCCGTTCGCCTCTGACAATATCGGCACCGCGAGGGCATCATCCGCATCGATCAGGAAATGGCACTGCTCCACAGGCAGCCCTGCATAAGCCATGTCCAGCTGGTCCATCCCGATCCAGATGAGCGCCTGAGCGCCATATCGGGTGAGATAATCCGCAATTTCGGAGCAATCTTCCTGCATTTGGCCTGAAATGGAGGAAATGTCGGTGAGCAGATAATCAGCGCCAACATCGTCGGGCACCGGCTCGCAGCGGCATCCCCGCGCCAGCTCTAGCAATTGACTGGCACGGACAGGCTCTGCGCAACGGATTGCCACGGTCGTCCGCCGAGTGCCATAGTCAGGCCCACCGTTCATTTTGCCTTTGCTCCAAAACGGAGTTTTCTTTGCATTACCCTTGCCCTTTGCCAGCGCCGCACCAAATGGCTAAGCACCGTATAGGATAGGCAGAAAGCCCGAAACAGGGCAAGCCCAAGCTGCCTGGAACCCGGGAGAGAATGGCGTGAATAAGGGATTTAAAACATGGTCAGTATTGGCAATAGCGCTTGCGGGGGTTGCGATGCCCGTTGCCGTTGAAGCAAGAATAGCGACAAAGGCTGCGCCAGCGGTATCGCCGATCCTTGACCCCTGGACCGGACCCTATGACGGCGTACCGCCCTGGGATAAGGTAAAGCCTTCGGACTTCCCGGCAGCCTTTGACAAGGCCATGAAGCTAACCAAGACCGAGTTTGAGGCAATCCTGACCAATCCAGCGCCGATTACCTTTGACAATACGATTCGCGCCAATGAGCAGGCAGGCGCGCATATGGAGCGGTTATTTGCCATTTGGGGTGTGCATAGCTCAAACCTTTCCAATGCCGAGATTCGAAAGATTCAGGGGGAATGGGAACCGAAGCTTAGCGCTTTTTTCAACGAGTTGAGCCTTGATGCGCGCTGGTTCCAGCGGGTGCAATATCTCTATCAGCAACGCGACAATCTGGGGCTCGACAAGGCCCAGCTGCGCCTGTTGGAGCGGACCTATGACGGGCTGGTGCGCGGCGGCGCGCTGCTGAATGCTGAAAAAAAGGCCGAGGTCATTGGTATTGAGACCGAGCTTGCGAAGAAATTCTCCCAATTCCAGAACAAGGTGCTGGCGGATGAGGAGACCTATATCCTGCTGACCGACCCGTCCGATGTTGCGGGCCTGCCCGAGAGCTTTGTTGCGTCATTAAAGGCTGCGGCTGAGGCAAAGGGTAAGACCGGCTGGGCTGTCGCAAACACGCGTTCGGCAATTCAACCGTTCCTGGAAAACTCGCCGCGCCGCGACTTGCGGGAAAAGGTCTGGCGCGCTTTCATCATGCGCGGCGATAATGATGACGCCAATGATACCAACGCCACTATCGCGGAAATATTGAAGCTTCGTCAGCAGCGCGCCGCGCTGCTGGGGTTCAAAACCCATGCGCACTACCGGATGGCCGACACCATGGCGAAAGAGCCTGAAAAGGCCATGGAACTGATGATGAAGGTATGGCCTGCAGCCGTCGCACGGGTGAAGGAAGAGGTCGCCGATATGCAGGCGATTGCGGATAAGGAAGGCGCCGGAATCACCATCGAGCCATGGGATTATCGTTATTATGCGGAAAAGGTCCGCAAGGCGAAGTACGACCTCGACCAGAATGAGCTGAAGCCCTATTTCCAGCTGGATAATATGGTCGCTGCCATGTTTGATGCCGCAGGCAAGCTATATGGCATGAGCTTTACCGAAAACACAGGAACCGTGCCGGTGTTCGAACCACAGGTGCGCACCTTTGAGGTGAAGCGCGATGGTAAGGTCATTGGGCTATTCTATCTCGATAATTTTGCACGAGCAGGCAAACGGTCGGGCGCGTGGATGACCACCTATCGCAGCCAGAACCGGCTAAACGGCGCAGATATGGTCCTTGCCTCAAACAACAATAATTTTGTGAAGGGCGCAGGTGGCAAGCCGACGCTGATCAGCATTGATGACGCCTCTACCCTGTTCCACGAATTCGGCCATGCCATCCATTTCCTGAATTATGACATTTACTGGCCAGGCCTTGGTGGCGTGCCGCGTGACTTTGTCGAATATCCATCCCAGGTGAACGAGAATTGGCTGCTGACGCCCTATGTCCTTAACACCTATGCGAAGCATGCGGAGACCGGTGAGCCAATCCCGCAGGCATTGGTCGACAAGATCAAGGCAAGCGACACTTTCAACCAGGGCTTTGCCACCGTTGAATATATGGCAAGCGCGATCCTTGACATGATGCTGCACAACCGCAGCGAACCCGTTTCCGATGTCAGAGCCTTTGAGAAAGCGGCGCTGGCTGAAATCGGCATGCCCAAGGAAATGGTGATGCGCCACCGCCTTCCGCAGTTCAATCACCTGTTTGCAGATGATGGCTATTCGGCGGGCTATTACAGCTATCTCTGGTCCGAAACGATGGATGCTGACACCTGGGCGGCCTTCACCGAGGCTGGCGATGTCTGGGACAAGGCAACGGCGGAGCGGTTCCGCTCGATGCTGATGGCGACGGGTAATGAAACTGACCGTATCGAAGCATACCGCGCCTTCAGGGGGCGCGACCCGGATGTGAAATATATCATGAAGAAGCGCGGCTTCCCGGTGCCGGGTGAGGGCGAGCCGATCATGAAGGAAGGGGCAACGCAATGATCGAAGCCCTCCGCACACCCGACGAACACTTTGCCAACCTTCCCGACTTTGACTTTCCGGTCGAATATGTGGACGATCTGCCCGGCTATGAAGGGCTGCGCATTGCGCGCGTCGATACAGGGCCCAAAGACGCCGAGCGCACCTTTCTCTGCCTGCACGGCGAACCGAGCTGGTCTTTCCTCTATCGCCGGATGATTCCGGTGTTTTTGGAAAGCGGTGCGCGGGTTGTCGCGCCTGACCTGCTGGGCTTTGGCCGGTCAGACAAGCCGGTCAAGCAGTCCGACTACAGCTTCCATTTTCACCGCAACTATTTGCTCGCTTTGGTCGAGCGGCTGGACCTGAAGAACATCACGCTGGTCGTGCAGGATTGGGGCGGACTTTTGGGGCTGACCTTGCCGGTTGATGAAGGCTTCAAGCCCCGCCTCGAACGGTTGATCGTGATGAACACCGGGCTGGGTTTGGGTCGCGGGATGACCGAGGGCTTCAAGGCTTGGAAAAATTACGCGCTGTCAACACCAGACCTGCCCATCGGCGCGCTGATCGCTCGCGGTACGCCGCATCTGACGCCGGAAGAAATTGCCGCTTATGATGCGCCCTATCCGGGACCGGAGTATAAGGCTGGGGCACAGGTCTTCCCCGCCTTGGTGCCTGTTGAGCCTGATATGGAGGGCGTCGATGTAAGCACAGCAGCGGCGAAGTTCTGGTCGGAAGAGTGGAGCGGCAAAAGCTTTATGGCGATCGGCATGGCCGATCCGGTCCTGGGCCCGCCCGCGATGATGGGGTTGCACAAGCTGATCAAAGGCTGTCCGCCGCCCA
The DNA here is from genome assembly GCA_964452835.1 of uncultured Sphingorhabdus sp. Lineage (GTDB taxonomy): Bacteria > Pseudomonadota > Alphaproteobacteria > Sphingomonadales > Sphingomonadaceae > Sphingorhabdus_B. The sequence goes on from CAYVQO010000004.1 coordinate 39,965, forward strand.
TGGAGATCGAAGGCGGCGGCCATTTCGTGCAGGAATGGGGCGAGCCTATTGCCCGGGCCGCGCTCGCCAGTTTCGACGACTAGGCAGCTTTTAACGTCTTCGAGCTGTGCAGCGTAAAGCGCGGCTCCATCGGTTGCGCGGCTACCATCGCCAGCGGCAAGGCGGTGGCACAGAACGCGCATTCGGCAGTTGATCGGCCGATATGCCAATGCTTGTGGCCGCAGGACGGGCAATGGTTGACCGTATCCTGATGATAGAGCGGAATGAACCCGCGACTCAGCCGCGCCGGGAAGGGCAATGCGGCGATGAAGTCCTTGGCGTTCATGTACATCGAACAACTCCTTTGTTGGAAAGCCCGCTCTCCACCGATTGAGCGCGACGAACGGTTGCTTTCTGTCGATGAATTGAGCGTATTGCGCCTGAACGCTTCCTGAATCGCTTGCGCCTGTCCAAAAACGATATAAATATGATATCATATTAAACAGGAGGACATCATGTCTGATGGAAATTCGAATCTGAATGCAAGCCAGGAAGTGCGGGCAACCAGTTTCAACGGCTATCTTATGCTGTTGGCCATGCTGCTCAGCATCGGCTGGTTTGGTTGGGCAATGACAAGCGTGATTGCGGGTGGGCCCGATGCCGACTTTGTTGGCATGTCCCTCAGCATTTTTGTCTTTTTCTTCGTCTCAATTGGTTTCTATATGATTCAGCCCAACCAAGGCGTCGCGCTGACCCTGTTCGGTGCCTATAAGGGCACTGATCGCAATGAGGGACTGCGCTGGATCTGGCCTTGGATGGGCAAGACCAAAGTGAGCTTGCGCGCGAACAATTTGATTTCGGAAAAGATCAAGGTCAACGATCTGCGCGGCAACCCGATTGAGATCGCCGCCCAGGTTGTCTGGCGCGTCACGGACACCGCGCAGGCGCTGTTCGATGTCGATGATTATAAGGCTTTTGTGCTCGCGCAGATCGAAGCAGCAGTGCGCACCATTGGTTCGCGTTACCCCTATGACGATATCGAGCATAAGGAAGTCACGCTACGCGGCAACCATGATGAAGTGTCTGGTGAGCTGCGCACTGCATTGATGGAACGGCTGGCGGTAGCCGGCATTACCGTCGACGAATGCGGGCTAACCCACCTTGCCTATGCGCAGGAAATTGCAGGAGCCATGCTCCGCCGCCAGCAGGCGGAAGCGGTGATTGCTGCTCGCAAAAAGCTGGTCGAAGGCGCGGTCACGATGGTTGAAATGGCGCTGACCCAGCTTTCCGAAAAGCAGGTCGTCGAACTTGACGATGAGCGCAAGGCGGCGATGGTTTCGAACCTGATGGTTGTGCTGTGCGGCGAGCGCGACACCCAGCCAGTGGTCAATACTGGAACCCTGTATCAATAAGGAAGACCATTGCCACCGCCTGAAAAGCCATCGGCCAAAAAAGCCTTTCCGCTCCGTCTCGATCCCGCGCTTCATGCCGCGATTGAGCGGGCGGCGGCGGCCGATTTCCGCAGCGCCAATGCAGAGATTGAGGTGCTGCTGAGGGAAGCGCTGGAGCGGCGCGGGATCAAGGTCGCAGTGAGTGACAAACCCAAAAGAGGCCGCCCTCCGCTGAAAGAGGGGTCGGGTTATGAGTGAGGGAGTTTGAGGATGCGCGACGAAGACAAACCGTTCATTTTTTACCGGACAGGCAAATGGTCTTTCAAGATCGCGCCGCGCAACGCGGCCGGCGTCCGTGCAACCTTGTGTTGGGTGCTGGCTCTTGCTCCGATCGTTGGGCTTTTCATCTGGGCGCTGAGCACTGCCCCGAACGATGGCATTATGAAGCTCTACATCGTTATCTATGGTGCTGCGATGTTGGCTTGGTCTTTCGCGATGTTCCGCTGGACAAAGGCGCGTAGCGAGATTGTCGATTTTGACGAGTTGATACGATTAAAACGGGAGCTGGACCGAGCCGAAAAGCGCACAGGCGGCTAGATAGGGAGAAACGACATGCTTCATCTGTTTCTGGACAAAGGTCCTTGGTTCAGGGCCAAGCGTTTTGGCTATGGTGCGGGCATGCCGTTCAAATGGCAGGGTTGGGTGCTGCTGCTTTCGCACATGGTGGTGATGATCGGGATTGGCGTCGGTCTGGCAGACCGACCATTGCTGATGCTGCCGCTTATATTGATTGCTGCCTTTGCGCCCATGCCCCTCTATGCCGCGCGCACCGAGGGCGGCTGGAAATGGCGCATGGATGGGAAAGAAGTGGATTAGCGCGCACCTTCTAGTTTCCCCCAAGCAAGCTCCGCAAATTCGCACAGTAGCGGCCGCGTGTCGCGTGGGTCGATGATATCCTCGATGCCGAAATGCTCTGCCGTGCGAAAAGGCGACTTGACCTTGTCGAGCCGCGCCTTGATCTCGGCCAGACGCGCTGCGGGGTCTTCGGCGGCTTCCAGTTCGCTTTTGTACGCGACCTCTAGTCCGCCAGCGATGGGGAGCGAGCCCCAGTCGCCCGACGGCCAGGCAAAGCGGTACTGGAATTTCTCGGCATTGGACATGGCGCTGCCCGCAATCCCGTAAGCGCGGCGCACGATGATGCTCGCCCAGGGGACGCTGGCCGCATAAACCGCATTCATCGCCTGCACGCCGAAGCGGATGGTTGCAGCGCGCTCGGCCTCCACCCCGATCATGAAACCGGGATTGTCCACCAGATGCACCACCGGCAGCCGGAACTTGTCCGCCAGTTTGACGAAGCGTTCAACCTTTTGCGAGGTCAGCGCCTCCCATGATCCGCCCAGATAGCTGGGGTCAGACGCCAGTACCGCGACCGGCCAGCCATCCAGTCTTGCAAAGGCGGTGATTGCTGCACGGCCCCAGCGGCGGCCCATCTCGAAGACCGATCCACGGTCGAACACGGCATCCAATATCTGCCGCATCGAATAGACTTCTTTCTCAGCCCGCGGGACAATGGAGAGCAAGGCCTCCTCGCGCCGGTCCACCGGATCCGCACAATCGACGCGCGCCGCCAGCCGGTCAACCGATGAGGGCAGGTAGGATAAAAACCGTCGCGCCGCTGCGAATGCATCATCCTCCGAAGCAACCTCATCGTCGACCACGCCGTTGCGCGTATGGATGTCGCTGCCGCCAAGACCTTCCTTGTCGACATCCTCACCAATTGCTGCCGCGACCGCCGGCCCGGCGGCAAAAAGCTGCGACAGCCCGCGCACCATCACGCTATAATGGCTCGCCACCACCCGCGCCGCTCCCAGCCCTGCCGTCGGCCCAAGCGCCAGTGCGACCACAGGCACATGGTCCAGATTTTGCGCGATCTGCCCCCAGCCCGGGACAGCAGGGACATAGGTATAGCCTGTATTGTCTAGCGTCTTCACCGATCCGCCGCCACCGGTGCCATCGATCATCCGGATCAGCGGCAGCCGCAATTCATAGGCCATCTGCTCGGCCTGGATGAATTTTCGGTACAGCGCCGCATCGCCCGCGCCGCCGCGCACGGTGAAATCGTCGGCAGTGGCAACCACGGTGCGGCCCTCTATCCGCGCGCGGCCATAGATGAAGTTGGAAGCGGAAAAATCGGTCAGCTCGCCGTCATCACCATAAGTCCCGCGCCCCGCAATCTTGCCAATCTCGCGGAAAGACCCGCCATCCACTAGCCGCCTGATCCGCTCCCTCGCATCCAGCTTCCCCCGGCTGTGCTGCCGAGCAACCTTCTCCGCCCCGCCCATCGCCTCGGCCAGTTTCTCGCGCTGGCGTAGCTCCTCAATCTCCTTTTTCCAGCTCACCCCTCATCCCCAAACACCGCCACCT
>CAYVQO010000005.1:0-16413 GCA_964452835.1 uncultured Sphingorhabdus sp.
CGATAGATCCTACAATAGCCCTAAGATAATAAGCGTTGCGGATCCTATAGACTGGAATCTTGGCGATTGCGATAAGATACGCGCAGGTATTTTAGATGAGAAGCTAGGTTAATAATACAGTTCATTCCACTGAGCTGAAATCGAAACCCAACAGTGTACGTGTCTTTAGGAAGGCATCACAAAATGGAAGGGGCAGAAAGAAAGCCGCTACAGAAACGACGAGCTAGGCCGTAAATGATAACATAGGCGCGACATACCCGGCTCAACACCACCGCTCGCGCTTGTTGCACAAGAAGAACCTGCCAGCATATCAACCTTCCCCAATCTGCTGGCAGGTTCAACCCCTCTCCCTTAGTCGCGGAAGTTCCTGAGCCCAAAATGCGCGGGAAAAACGTATCAATCTCAGAAGCTTCAAGTCGCAGACCTACCTATACACCCGCGCGGCGCTAGCGTTGAACTGGAGCGATGCTCGGATCGCGAGAGATTGCGCGTGCTTTACGTGTTCGAGAAGACGTTCCCAGAAGACAAAGGGACCTAAGCATCTGGGAACGCCGACTTGTCGACACACCGCATTCTTGTGGGAGATTGCGGTCATTTGGGTTTACGGCAACTCGGCTGGAACATTTAGCCGCGAGAGTAAATCAGTCCTTCAATTTGGCGCGGGTTTCACTATGGATGCAGAGGTGTCGGGTCTCCAACCTCTTCCTTGGATCCTTGGGTGCTCTGTCGAAGCGCTCTCAACTGAATACTGTAAAGATCAAATGTCTTTAGCGAAGAATCTTTTGATCCTGTCATGAAAACTGCTTTCCAATGAGAGGAAAAAGCGCCGCGCATCGGAGGAATCGGGTTTCCTGAGAATCATACCCTGCTCCTCAAGTATGCTTATCCATCTGAGGGCTGTCGTAGGGGGGACGCATGACGCCATGCAAAGGCTCGTCACCGAGACGGTTCGCTGCTCTTCAGCCGCTATAAACAAATCAATAAGCATGTCCCACACAGGCTCTCCGAACAACGGAAGGTCGCCAAATGCTTTGTCCCTTTGCCTTCGTATTTGATAGTGCTCCTTTGCGCGGCTCAGGCTGGTGCGGCTGTTGCAAAGAACCACTTCGTTGGCGGCTTCCGTCGAACGTAACCGGTTCGCGATGAAATAGAGTTCATCGGCAACTGTAGTTAGGTCTGTTGTTTTTTGAATTTCAAATTGACTGTTCATAGTAGCCCCTGCCGCAAGAAGCTGAACCACTTCGGTCCAGCAATGATAATATGATCACCAATATCAATTTCGAGCGATCGCCCAAGAGAAGCAAGTTTTCTAGTTAAATTAATGTCATTCGGGCTCGGCTCGATGTTACCTCCAGGGTGATTATGAATCAGAATCAAACTTGTTGACGCCAGCTCAAATGCACGTTTAAATATACATCTTGGACTTACATTTACGAAATTTATTGAACCTGTACACATTATTTCATCGCATATAAGATGATTTGTATTTGATAAAAACATGACCCTAAAAAACTCTTGCGTTTTCGATCCCATGGTGGCGATCAAGTAATCTATAAGCCTTTGATCTGTAGAATTTATTATCTGCAGTGGAACTTCGGCTCTAAGACCCTCTATAATAGCTCTATTTGTTGCATGCAGGAGATCAACAACGCTTTGATTGCAACCAATCACTCTTTCAAGAGACTCCCTGTTTTCGGACAAAACTCGCCCGACCGTCGAGAATTCGTTGATTAAAGCCTTTGAAATGGAGGCGGCGCTTAATGGCTCAACAGACGCGACTAATGCCTCCAAGACGGATCGCTGCCGTTCCTTTGCACCCTTTTTTGGTGCAGGTAAGTCGCGATGACTAGGATTATCACCAAAGGATAGGAGCTGGCCACCTGCATGGTCAGATATGCTACCGGATGAATTGTGATATCGAGTTGTTTTGCGACGTGAGCAATAAGTGACGTCGTTTGAAATGCGCTCACCCATAATGGCCAAAACCTCTGGGCTCTGAGCGCCAGTAGCAAAAATGCAGACCAGGCTGCAGCATCGATTGCAAATCGGTATGGATCGAAACTGTTATATCGTGGTGGCACGAGAGCATTTACCGCTAGCTCCGACAATAGCATAAAGATCAGCGTTGCTGCCGCTGCGCGTTCTGGTCCGCCGCCCCGATGCAAGGCATAAACGACACTGCCGAATAGCAGAATCTGGAAAAGGACCAGTCTCACCGCACGAAACGAACACGCTGCGGCGAAATTGTCAATTGCGGTGCCTCAACTAACAGCGCGGAGCGGCCCTTCTTTTTCGATACCGGCCTTGCCAGACGGACACTCCCTCATATCAAGGCCTGCATGGACCTCGGCGATCGACGCAAGGTCCTTGTGCGCACGCAGCACATCATTACTCACGGATACCAGCGACAATTGAGCTTTGGCTAGCCGCGCAATAGTTGCCTGTCCGGTGGCTGCAGGAACGCCGGTGTCACGACGGGCCTGGACCAGAGTCGTAATAAGCGATGCTACAGAAATGATTGCTTCATCAACGGTTGCCTCGGTGGCTGGCACTTGCCTGCCAATTCTGGCTGCGGCGACATCAGTATTCATTGGCATAATGGTCTCCTTGGTCCGCGAAGCAACGAGCCTCGCAAACTCTGTCAGATTAGGTCTGGTCAAATTTTATGGAGCAGTCAAAAGACCTGAAATGCTCTGGGCGACTGCTAGGCCGACCAAAACTATTGCCAAGATCCCGACCGTCAATCCGATGATTATCAATATCCGCTCCGCGGGGCTGAAATCTCCGGAAGGGCTCCGAAGGAAAGATTGTCCGGCAGGAAAATGATGCTCGGTGACGCCACTAAAGGGGGCTGTGGGTTCTTGAAGCAGCATTGAACTGTCGGACAATCCGTCCTGTGGGGACCAATCCCAGTTTTCCAATGGTGTTGGAACACGTGTCGAATCATATATGACACGATCATATGCCTGAGAATGCCTGGCATAAATCAGGGCTGCTTCGTCACGATTACTGGCGCCGAGCACAGCGCGTGCGTTAGCGATGCGTTGGTCGACTGTTGGCTTTGATATCCCAAGCTCTCGAGCAATCTGCTTTGACGATTTGCGAAGCACGACAAGATCCATGCACTGACGCTGCTTTGCCGTCAGCCGTGCGACCTTGTCTTCTTCATTGCCGCCGAATCCCACCTGGAACTCCTGTTTGCACGATACAAATATCATGCATCCGGAGCATTTTTACAACTTCTAGATGAAGTCAAACCCCTGATCGGTGGCAATTTCAGTTTCTTTCGCAGCAAGGTGACCCTCCAATCGCCGCAATGCCAGATCCACGTAGACGGCTACAAAGGGAAGCTCAAGACGGTCGAGATCGCCCAGCAAAGATTCAAGTCTCATCACAAGATCGTTATATTCTTCGTTTATATTCATAAATTTAATGTCCTCGCTCTTCTAACACCGCCCTCAACAACGGTGCGCGCGGCGCTGCCAACGGCTTAAAAATCTTGCAGTATTAACATTGAGGTTAATTTGAGGTTTATCATCCCTTGAGGCATCTGAGAGATGCATCCAAATTGGATATTGTTCAACAATCTTCACGAAATGGTTTTCAGAGTCGCTGGGGATCGTCCCCCTGCATAGCTAAGCGCACACGGTCATAGACGCCCTCAAATTTTCTATCGCCTTTTTCTTTATCTGACAAACCCTTGCAGCACCGACGCCAAGAATGCATCCAATTTCATCAAGATTGCATTCGTCCACGAAAAAAAGTTGTAGGACCAGCGCCTCGCGTTCTGACAAATCGGATATGCAGCTAGACAAAAGTTCACGGAGTTGGGCCTGTTCCAGCCCTATGTCCGCTTGCTCACATTGATCTGCAAACTCCATCGTTTGGTCGGTATATATTTCATCAATACTGCCATCTTCGACGGAAACCGAATTGGCAACCAGATTATGGTATGCCTGAACATCGAGGCCTAGTGCTGCTGCCATTTCACAGATTGAGGGTGGACGCATGAGCTTTTGTTCCAAAGCACTTCTGGTTCCTGAAAGTTTACGTCTCGCCTGCATTGCTGATCGCGTCATACGCGCTTCTTTGCGAAGCTGATCAATCATCGCACCCCGCACTCGTGTTGAAGCGTAAGTTGCAAATGTGAATCCTCTATCCTCATATCCACGAGCGGCTTCCAGCAAAGCTACCAAGCCAGTTTGTATCAGATCTTCTAGTTCAAGCGACGAAGATACGCGGGAGTAAACGTGCCAAGCGATCCGGCGTACCAACTCGCCGTGCTGGAGTATTATCTCTTCCTGCGTCGGGCCTTTGCGATAGTTTTTTGCAGTATCTAGCTTGCGTGACGTTGGGTTAATGGGAACATGCAGCATAGGTCACTCTTCCTTTTCAATATCGCTGTTGTTGGAAAGCAGGGCAGGCTCGCGATGGCCGCCGATGCTAGCGATCACATCGACCGCCTTGGTTTCGGGAATTTCCAGGAATGACAGCACCGCCACATCGGCAAATTGTGCACGCAACAGACGGGCAATGGCCGCGCGGCATATAGGTGACGTGATCACGGCAAAGCTGCGCGCTGCAAGCAGCAGCGGCTGCACTGCCTCATCCAGCGAGGATATGATCCGCCGGGCAAGCTCCGGCTCAAAGGGCCATGCCGCCTGTGGTCCGGCCCGAACGGCTTGGGTCAGCAACGCCTCCAGCTCCGGATCAAAGGTGATGGCTGGCAGTGGCATTTTCACAGGAACAATGGTCTGGACGATCAAAGCGCCGATGCGTTGCCGCACCGCCTCGACCAGTTCTGCCGTGGACAGCTCCTGCCCGGCGACTTCCACCATCGCCTCTGCAATGCGGCGGAAATCGCGCAAGGGCACGCGCTCTACCAAAAGGGCGCGGCACAGCGCGGCGATGGTGGCCAGGCTGTAGGGAGCCGGGGTCAGCCCTTGCACAAGCTGGGGGCAGCCCTGTTTCAGGCTCTCGACAATGGCCTGCGCTTCATCAAGGCCAAAGAGCTCCGCTGCGGCTCCGGCTATGATCCGGTTCAGATGCGTCGCGACCACCGTCGGCGCGTCAACCACCGTATAGCCTGCGGCAATCGCATCGGCGCGGGCAGACGCGGCGATCCACATCGCATCAAGTCCGAAACTGGGATCCTTGCACGGTCTGCCGTTGATGCCATCCAGACAATCGCCTGAATCAAGGGCAAGCAGTTCATTGGGCCAGACCTGATCCTCTGCCAATATCGCGCCTGCCACCTTGATCCGGTAGCTATTGCCCGGCAGCGACAGATCATCGCTGACCTTTACCAGCGGCAGGACAAAGCCCAGCTCGCGTGACAATTGACGGCGCACCCCGGTGATCCGCGCCATCAGCGGGGCACCCTTGCGGTCATCGACCATATCGACCAGCGCATAGCCGATCTCCAGCATCACTGGTGCGGTTTCGGTTACATCTTCCCATAGGATGATATGCGGTTCCGCGACGGGGATCGGCACCGTGACGGGAATGGCAGCCGCTGCTTCGCGCTTGCGCAACTGCCAGAAAATGGCGCCGGCGGTGGCGGCAGCAGGCAGGACGACCAGTTGCGGCATGGCCGGTATGAGCCCCAATAATGTCAGGATGATCGCTACCGGAGCCCAGGCGCGGGCCAGACCGAACTGGCTGCCAATCTGGCCCGACAAGTCCATTGGCGATGTGACGCGGGTGACAATGGCGGCGGCGGCGATGGAGAGCAGAAGAGCCGGAATCTGCGCCACCAGCGCGTCACCAATGGCAAGCGTTATGTAGATTTGGGCGGCCTCTCCCAACGCAAGATCATGGCTGACTACGCCCAGGATCAGACCGCCAAATATGTTGACGAACAGGATCAGCAGTCCGGCAATGGCATCGCCTTTTACAAATTTGGAGGCACCGTCCATCGATCCATAGAAATCGGCCTCAGTCGCCACTTCCTGCCGCCGGGCCTTGGCTTCATCGGGGGTCAGCAGCCCGGCGTTCAAATCGGCATCAATCGCCATTTGCTTGCCGGGCAAGGCATCGAGCGTGAACCGTGCCGAAACCTCTGACACGCGGCCGGCGCCTTTGGTGATGACCACCAGATTGATGATCATCAGCACGGCAAAGACAAAGATCCCGACGATGTAATCGCCACCGATCAGAAAGGCGCCAAAGGCCTCGATAACATGGCCGGCCGCTGCCGTACCCTGATGCCCGTCAACCAGCACAACGCGCGTCGATGCGACGTTGAGGGCAAGGCGGAACAAGGTCGCCAGCAGCAGAACCGTTGGGAAGGAGGAGAAATCGAGCGGTCTGGCCGCCGACAGCGCAATCATCAGCACCGCCAGGCTAATCAGGATATTGGCGACAAAACCAATATCAAGCACCGGCGCCGGGATCGGCACGATCATCAGCATGACGACCACCAGGATCGCGAAGGGCAATGCTCCGCTTATCGCCGCGGCTTTCCAGATCGGGCGCACATCGCCAGCCTTCATGCCCGGCCTCCGCCCAGCGAAGCCAGCCGGTCATAGGCGCTGCGCGCATAGTCAATCGACAGCCGCTGCGGCATGGGTTCTATTGTTCGCAGCGTGGCTGGCATGCCGCTTTTCTGGGTGGCTGCGGCAATGCTGGACCGGGTCGTTAAGGTCTGCGGCTGCTGATATTCTCCGCCCATTTTGGCACGAAAACGCTCGCGGATGTCATTCAGGCTGCGAGGCGCGCCACCTTTGCCGTAAAAGATCGCCCGATTGGCCCCGGCTGCTGCCGGAAATAAGGGCGCTGCGGGTTGATTTGGCTCGGCCTGCCATGCCTTCAGAAATTTGCCAGCGCCACCAACGCCCAGAAAATGCGCAAGATAGAGATCAACTGGCTCCGGCTGGTGGCCCAATGTCGACGCTAGCGTGTCACGATTGTCTGCGGCAAATTCGGCTGCCATCAGCGAGGCAATTTCCGGCTGGTTGCGCAGCGCCAATATCTGTTCGCGCATGGCCGGATCGGTGACGGCATGGCTGCCATCCGCCGAAGCGCTGATTGCCTCTGCCGCCCAGCCATAGCCATGCGCTGCACCATGGTGCTTCAGGGTCGCCAGCCAGGTTTGCCGCGTAAACTGGAACAGTCCGGATGCACTGGAGGTTGCGGCCTTGGCATCGGCGCGAAACCCGCTTTCGACGCGTGCCTGATTCATCAGATAGTCAAAATCAACGCCAGTGCGATTGGCGGCCAGACTTATCGCCTGCGTCGCACGCTGCACATTGGCGGTTTGCTGGCCGGATATTTCAGACTGGCGCATCGGCACTTTCCATTTTGCCCACCGGCGACATGCCGGTCAGGGTCGATGGTGTAAGAGCAACAGTCGTGCCAGTTCTCGCGGTTCAGAGAATTATCCATGTAATTTCAATAGCTAATTACCCTATAGCCGCTGGGTGTGCCGCGCAGCTCGCTGATCCTGGCAATTTTTTGACGGGTCCAGTGCAGCAGATAATTGGTGCGGATCGCAGCGCCATTGGCCTGCTGCAACGCTTCGCTGATTGTCTCGCGCAGCATTCGTTCTACAGGCGCAGGTGGGGCGTTTTTGGCAAGTGAGACCGCTGCCGCCAGAGCCTCCGTTGCCTGGGTAATCGCGGTCGCGTCCTGCGCATCAAGCGCGGCAATCAGTTCCGCCTGCCGCGCCATGATTGCCTCGACATGCTCCAGCCTCATGGCGTTTTGGGTCCGCCATGATAGTGGCGCAGCATGGCATCGGCGATTGCCTTGCTGTCCAGCTGATAACTGCCTTGCGAAATGGCGGTGCGGATCTGCGCAATGCGCACATAGTCGACCGGTGGGCCGGCCTCAGCCAATGCCCGCGCAGCGGCAGTCAGCTTGCTCAGCGGCACTGCTGTGGCCGCTGGCTCGGTTGCAACTGTGGTTGGGCTACCGCTGCTCTTCGCATTGCGAACAAGGCGGTTTTCGACGGGTCTGACCGTCGGCAGGGATACAGGGTCCACCATGGCAGTTCAGCCTTTGTCATTGCGCTGTCGGTTTTTCGACAGGCTTCTGATGGCTTTTAACGGCGGCCCCTGCCCGAAGTTTAATCCACTATCTCGACTGCACCGGGGCCAGTCACCGTGGCGGACAGGAAGGCACCACGTGTCGAAAATTTGACGCGAACCGTCGCCCCGACCGGGCCATCGTCCATGGCAACGCCGTCATAGCCCAGACTATAGCCGTCACCGACAATCATGACATTGACGGTTTCCCCGCGGCGCACTGCGGGCTTTTCGATGGGCAGGGTGGCATTGCTGCTTTCTGCCAACAAAGGCACACGCAGCCGCCAGCCGAGCGAGGCGCAGCGGATGGCAATCATTCCAGGCGTGTTGCTATCAAGCAGCGCCGGTTCGGGGCAGCGCGGCAGCCGGATCCGCTGGTCAATCCTATCGGCCCTGCCATGCTGGGCCACACGGGCATCAAGCGCGGCAAGGTCTTCAAAATTGTCGGCAAGTGCGGGCGAGGCCAGCAGGCCAACGGATAACAAAGCAGCAACAGAGCGGATCATCAGCTTATTCCTTTCAATAGGGTGGCGCAGTGCGCCTGACCTGCCGGAAAAAGCAAAGCCCATGCCAATAGCGCAATTTAGCGCTTTCCGCCGCAGCAGGCCCCGTTGCCGTCAACTTCCCGACAGCGGATGACCAAAAGCATTTGGCGAAACCGGCGGATCGCATTCAAACAGTTGTTTTAATAACATAAATATAAAAATGGCACGACCATTGCTGTTATCCTCACGCCCCGGCCGGAGCCGAGGCGAAAAAGGAGTTTGCAATGGCATTTGACAGCATCTTTGGTATCCACGCCACAGCATTGCAGTTGCGTGCACAGCGCATGAGCATGCTTGCCTCCAACATCGCCAATGCGGCAACGCCGGGGTACAAGGCGCGCGATCTGGATTTCGCCAAGGCGCTTGATCTGGCGGGACAAGGCCAGTCGCCGGAAACAGCCATAGCATTTCGCATTCCTGTCCAGCCCTCGCTGGATGGCAATACAGTGGAGCTGCCGACCGAGCAGACCGCCTTTGCCGAAAATGCCCTCGCCTACCGCTCCAGCCTTGCCTTTCTGCAAGGGCGGATCAGCACGCTGAGCCGGGCGCTGAAGGGAGAATGAGCGTGGCGAACAATCTTTCCATCTTTGACATTAGCGGCCGGGCGATGGCGGCGCAGCTGGTGCGGCTGAATAGCACCGCCTCCAACCTGGCCAATGCGGGCACTATTTCGGGCAGCGAAGCCAGCGCCTATCGCGCCATGAAACCTGTGTTCCGCACGGTGATGGGCGAAAATGGCGCGGCGACCGTTGCGGTTGACCGGGTAACGCAGGCCACCACCAATCCGGTCAAACGGCACCAGCCCGATCATCCGCTGGCCGATGCCAATGGCGATGTCTGGGAAGCCGCCGTCGATAGCGCGGCTGAGCTGGTCGAGATGGTCGAAACAGCCCGGCAATATCAGAATAATGTCCAGGTTCTGTCCACTGCCAAGGGGCTGATCAGCGAAACGCTGCGCCTTGGTCAATAGAAAGGATTACTCCCATGACAGTTCAAAGCATCAACGGCAGCAATCTGCCCATCCTGCCACAGGGCAGCGCGCAGCGACAATTGGGGCAGAATGATTTTCTGCGGTTGATGACCACACAGCTGAGCGCGCAGGACCCGTTCGATCCGGTCGATAATCAGGCGATGGTTGCGCAAATGGCGCAGTTTTCGAGCGTCGCCGGGATTTCCGAGATGAACGTCTCGCTGCAATCCATCGCCGACCAAATCGCCCAACAAACCGCATTGCTGCAGGATATCCGGGCGGCGACCAGCCAGCCGGCGCCTGTGGTGACTGCTGCGCCCTAAGTTCAGAAAAGAAGGAGAAATTCCATGTCATTCTACACATCATTATCGGGCCTGAGAGGCGCGCAAACCGACCTGTCGGTCATTTCCAACAATCTCGCCAATGTCGGCTCCACCGGGTTCAAGCGCAGCCGGGCGCAATTTGGTGATCTGTTCGCCAGTGCACCAACGCAGACGACGCGAATGATCGCGGGGCAAGGCACCAGGCTGAATGGTGTTGTCCAGCAATTCACCCAGGGCACGCTGGAGGCAAGCGACAAGACGCTGGATCTGGCCATTGCCGGCGAAGGCTTTTTCGTGGTGCGTGGTGATCCGCCGCGCCAGGCCGTCACCTATACCCGCAATGGTGCCTTTCAGGTGAGTGCCAACCGGCAGGTTGTTGATACCACAGGCTCCACATTGCAACTGCTGCCCGTGGATGCCAGTGGCAATGTAACTGGCAACACGCTGGGTGATGCCTTTGACTTTGTCCTCCCGACCAGTGCTCCATCCGACCCCAATGTCGCACTGGTCAACGTCTCCGTCGGCATAGACGGTCTGGTCACCGCAACCTATGCCGACGGATCGGACCAAGTGCTCGGCAAAGTTGCCATGGCAAGCTTTACCGCGCAGGAAGGCCTGCGCCCCGTGGGCGACGGCCATTGGCAATCGACGGGTGACAGCGGTCCGCCGAGCATCGATGCGGCCACCAACGGCCCGCTTGGCACCATCCGCTCCGGCGCGCTGGAACGGGCGAATGTTGATGTGACTGAAGAGCTGGTTGCGCTGATCAGTGCGCAGCGCAATTTCCAGGCCAATGCCAAGGCAATCGAGACCGCGTCCAACATGACTCAGGCGATTGTGAGCATCCGCTGAGGCTAGGGACCCATGGACCGCCTGATCTACACCAGCCTGACGGCAATGCGCGGCAGCATGGCGCGGCAAACCGCAATCGCCAACAATCTCGCCAACGCGCAGACCCCTGGCTTTCGCGCCGAAATTGCCGAAGCGCAGTCGCTATGGCTGCGGGCTGAGGTGCCGAGTGCCCGGGCCTTTTCGTCCGAAGAGGTGCTTGCCGCTGACATGCGGACAGGCACCATCACGCAAACCGGCCGCGATCTGGATATTGCGCTTGCCGGCGATGCGCTGCTGTCGGTGCAGGCCCCCGATGGGGAATCGGCCTATACACGGCGCGGCGATCTGCAGATCGCGGCAAGCGGGCTGTTGACGACAGGCGATGGCCATCCGGTGCAAGGCGCGCAGGGGCCAATTACATTGCCGCCCGTCGACAGTGTGTCGATTGATGCAGAAGGCCGCATTCACATCGTCCCCGCAGGCGGTGATCCGCAACAGCCGCAGGAACTCGATCGGCTTCGCCTTGCGTCGCCCACAGGCATCGACATTGCCAAGGGACTGGACGGGCTTTTCCGCGTCAAAGGCGGCGGCATATTGCCCGATGACCCCGACGCACGCGTCATCACCCGTTCAATCGAGGGATCGAATGTCAGCGCAACAAGCGCATTGGTTGAGATGATCGAGGCCAGCCGTAGCTGGGACACGCAATTGAAACTGGTCAGCGACGCCCGCGACATGGACGCAGCCACCGCCAATTTGATGCAGCTACCGCAATAGGAGAAAGAAAATGGGAATAGGCGCACTGCACGTCGCCCGCACGGGGCTTGATGCTCAGAATTTCAGGATGCAGGTGATCGCCAACAATCTGGCGAATGTGAACACCACTGGCTTTAAACGTGATCGGGCGAGCTTTGAAACCCTCGCCTATCAGGCGGTTACCACGCCGGGTGCGCCTGCATCGGGCCAAACGCGCTATGCCATTGGTTTTAACCTTGGCACCGGCGTGCAAATGACCGGCACGGCGCGGATCGACACGCAAGGCACGCTGACCACGACCGGCAATGGTTTGGACGTTGCGATTGAAGGCGCAGGCTATTTTCAGGTGCAGATGCCCGATGGCCGAACCGGCTATACCCGCGCTGGTGATTTCAGCATTTCCGCCGATGGCACGCTGGTTACCTCTGACGGGATGACGGTGCAGCCGCAAATCCAGATCCCCGATGGCGCAACCTCCATTTCGGTTGGCGCAGACGGCACAGTTTCGGCAAGCGTTGCCGGACAGGCGGAGGCAACCGAGCTGGGCCGGATCGAAACCGCACGCTTTATGAACAGTTCCGGGTTGCAGGCCATTGGCAATAATTTGCTCGTCGAAACCGCAGCCTCGGGCGCGCCACAGGTGGGCGGGCCGGGCGAGGAGGGACGCGGCAGCCTGCGTTCCGGCGCGCTGGAGGCGTCCAATGTCAATGTCGTCGAGGAACTGGTCGACATGATCGAGACGCAGCGCGCCTACGAAGTGAACAGCAAGATGATCCAGGCCACCGATGAAATGATGCGCAATGCCACACAAAATCTCTAACGCCGCGCTGATCGCGCTTGTCCTTCTGGCTTCGCCTGCCGAGGCGAAGAAGAAAAAGAAGGCGGCAGATGATGCCTTTGCGCCAACCGCGCCAGTGCAACCGCCGCCGCCAGAGGCCAATGGTGCGATTTTTCAGAACGCTGGCTATGCGCCGCTGACTTCCGGGAACAAGGCGGCGATGGTTGGCGACATTGTCACCATTGTCCTTGTCGAGCGTATGGCCGCATCCAAAAGCAATTCGGCCAGTACCGAGCGTGGCGGCGAGGTGGGGATTTCCCCGCCTGCAACCGGGCCATTGAGCCTGTTTTCGCCCGGCGATGTAAATATGGGCGGCGATCAGTCGTTTAACGGGAAAGGCGAAACCGCCCAGGCGAATAATCTGTCGGGAGAAATCAGTGTGACGATTGCGGCGGTCTATCCCAATGGCACCATGCTGGTGAAAGGCGAAAAGCTGCTGACACTCAACCGCGGGGATGAGATGGTGCAGATTTCCGGCCTGATCCGTGCAGCCGATATCAGCGCTGACAACCGCATCGCCTCAACCCGCGTCGCCGACGCCACCATCCGCTATACCGGCAAGGGCGAAATCGCCCGCGCCAGCAAGCAGGGCTGGCTGCAAAAATTCTTCTCGATCATCAGTCCATTTTAGGATGCCGACGATGCGCATGCTTTTCCTCTTCCTGACCGCTCTCTTCCTCTCCGCTTCGCCGGCCATGGCGGACCGGATCAAGGATATGGGCCAGTTTCAGGGGCTAAGATCAAACCAGCTGACAGGCTATGGCATTGTCGTCGGCCTTGCTGGAACGGGCGATGACAGCCTGGATTATGCAACGCAGGGCGTGAAAGGCGCAGTCTCGCGCTTTGGCCTGACGCTGCCGCCGGGAGTGAACCCGTCGCTGAAAAATGCCGCCGCCGTAATGATCACGGCCGAGCTGCCGGCCTTTGCCAAGCCCGGACAGCGGCTTGATGTCACGGTCTCAGCCCTTGGTAAGGCCAAATCCTTGCGCGGCGGCACTTTGGTGCTTGCTCCGCTATATGGTGCCAATGGTCAGATTTACGCCATGGCCCAGGGCAATCTGGTGATTGGCGGGCTTGGCGTCGATGGTGCTGATGGGTCAAAACTATCAGTCAACATCCCCTCGGCAGGGCGGATCGGCGGTGGGGCGACGGTGGAGCGTGCGGTCGATACCGGCTTCACCTTGCAGGACCATCTGCTGTTCAACCTTCACCAATTTGATGCAACCAATGCGGGCCGTGTTGCCGATGCGATAGATGGCTTGCTGGGCAAGGGCACAGCGCTTGTCCTCGATGGCGCGACGGTGCGGATCAATGCGGCTGCGGGCGGCGATGCGCGTATCCGGATGATGGCGCTGATTGAAAATCTGGTGATCAACCGGGCCGAACCTGCGGCAAAGGTTATCATCAACGCCCGCACCGGCACCGTCGTTATCAATGGCGCAGTGCGCGTCAGCCCGGCTGTAGTCAGCCACGGCAAGCTGACGGTGCGTGTGGAAGAAGCGCCACGGGTCGTGCAACCGGCTCCGCTCAGCCGGGGGCAGACGGCTGTTGAACAATCGAGCGAACTGAGCGTAGAGGAAGAGGCCAACCCTGCCTTCCTGATGCCGCGCGGCACGGCGCTGTCCGATATTGTCGATGCCATCAACCGCATCCGTGTGCCGCCGGGCGATCTGGTCGCGATCCTTGAGGCGCTGCATCAGGCAGGCGCACTGACCGCCGAGCTGGTGGTGATATGATCCGCCCCCTGTCCTCATCGCTGCCCGCTGCGGCTGCAACAACGCCTGACCCGGAATTGCGCAAGGCGGCCGAAGCCTTTGAAGCGGTGATCCTGCGTCAGCTGATTGGCAGCATGCGGCAGGCAAAGCTCGCTGATGAGATGTTCGGCTCCAACGCCACCGGCCAGTTTCGCGAAATGGCCGATGCGCGCACGGCAGACAGCATGGCGGCGATGCGGCAATTTGGCATTGCCGATCTGGTTGAGCGGCAGCTGGCCCGCCCTGAGGGGAGCAGCGCATGACTGATCTTTTGAACATCGGCGCATCGGGGTTGCGCGCCTATTCTCGGGCGCTGGCAACGGTGGGCGACAACATCGCCAATGCGCAAACCGCAGGCTATGCCCGGCGGACCGTGCAATTGCGGGAGGCGCCGGCAGCCGGCGACATTGTCCTTTCGCGCAACAGCATCCGTCCCGGCGGTGTGGAGATATCCGGGCTTTCCCGCTCGGTTGATATCTGGCTGGTCGATGATGCGCGCACCTCCTCGGGTGAAGCAGGGCAGGCCTCTGCCCGGCTGCGCTGGGTTGATGCCGCTGAACGCAGCATTGCCGATGACGGCAATGGCATTGGCTCGCGCCTGACTGCTATATTCAACGCCGCCGATGAACTGGCGAGCGATCCGGGCAATCAGACGCTGCGGCAGCAATTTCTGCTGTCGGTTGATGAAGCGGCTGCCAGCTTCCGTCAAAACGCCGCTGGCCTTTCCGGGCAGGCAGCTGCTGTGGCCGATGCCGCCCGCGGCGAAGCTGAGCAGTTGAACACCGATCTTGCCGCGCTGGAGCGAGTCAATAGCGGCCTGCGCCGGGCACGCCCCGGCTCCTCCAACGAAGCGACTTTGCTCGATGAGCGTGACCGGCTGATTGACAGCGTGTCGGCGCGCATGCCGGTGACGGCAAGTTTTGATGCGCGTGGCGCGGTAACGCTGCGCGTGGCAGGCAGCGGCGACCCTCTGGTCGAAAATGGCACTGTCGCCAGCCTTTCGGTCAATGTCGCCACTGATGGTCGACTGACCTTTGCCATGGCACCATCGGGTCCGGCGAGTTTCGTGCCCCTATCGGGTTCGCTTGCCGGGCTGGCCGAAGGTGCGGATCATATCGCCGGATTGCGCGCTGGTCTGGACACACTCGCCAATCAGGTCGCTGCTGATCTGAACAATGCGCATCAGGCGGGCAGCGATGCCAATGGCAATCCGGGCCAGGCGCTGTTGCTATCGGGTGGCGGCGCGGCTTCGCTGGTCGCGGCGGCGCTGTCAGCCGATGAGGTGGCAGCGGCAGGTGCGGGCAGCGCCAATGGCAATATGCTGAACTTTGCAGCCTTTAGGGGTGCAGGCGGTGTGGAGCAGTCCTGGGCGGCGATTGCGAATGCGCAAGCACAATCGGCAGCATCGGCCCGTGCGCAGGATGCAGCCGCTGCCAGCCGCCATGATGGGGCCGCTGCCGCACGCCAAGCGATCAGCGAGATTGATCTAGACCGGGAAGCAGCAGACCTGCTGCGCTTCCAGCAAGCCTATGAGGCGGCGGCGCGCACCATTCAGGTCGCCCGTGAAACCATGCAATCGGTCCTTAACATCTTCTGATCGGAGCCATCATGATCAACGCCACCGGAAATAGAATGATGCGGGAAATCCAGCGCCAGTCGCGGCTGGCGTCCGAACTTGCTGACACGCAGGTGCAGATTTCCACCGGACGACGCATACAGCGGCCTTCCGATGATCCGGTTGCGGCGGCGCGCATCTCCGACATCCGCACGGCGCAATCCAACGCGCAAAGCTGGTCGCGCAATGTGACGCTGGCCGCTGCGTTGGTCGAGCAGGCCGATGGGGTCATGGGATCCGTCTCCGACCTGCTGGCGCGGGGCAAGGAACTGGCGCTTGCCGCCAGCAACCCGTCGGCCAATGCCGCCGACCAAGCGATAATAGCGCAGGAGATTGGCGCACTTGCCGATGAAATTGATGCGCTGTCGGCCAGCCGGTCGATGCTGGGCGATCCGCTTTTTGCAACCGTCTCGCCGCTTGCGATGCGTTTTTCGGACAGCAGCAGCTTCGCAGCCGTCCCGTCGCGTGCGGCGATGTTTGATGTCGGCGGGCAATCGGTGGCGCTGCAGCTCCGCAGCGGATCGCTTGCCGATATTGACGCAGCGATTGCCCATGTCGCCAATGCCCGGGCGGAGATCGGCATCAATGGCGCACGGCTGGAGCGGCTGCGTGAGACGCAGGCCGGGAATGCGATATCGCTGGCCGCCGAACGCTCGACGCTGGAGGATACGGATTTGAGTGCGGCCATCGCCAAGCTCAACAGCCAGACCATCACGCTGGAAGCAGCCCAAGCCGCCTTTGCCCGGATCAACCG
>CAYVQO010000005.1:16513-31455 GCA_964452835.1 uncultured Sphingorhabdus sp.
GCCTCGCCAAAGTGTTTAAAGGGCCGCAATATGCCAAACAGGATTATCTGGACTGCATCTTCCTAGTTTCCAAATTGATGAAACTGCTGCGCACCGAAGGGCCAGTCGCGCTCGAACCGCATATCGAAAATCCTGGGGAATCCGCCCTGTTTTCGGACTATCCAAAGCTGCTGAAGGATCAGACATTGGTACATCTGATCTGCGATACGCTCCGGCTTGTGGTCGTATCCTCCGGCACGCTTGATCCGCATGCGGTTGAAGAAGTGATGGATAATTCGATCAAAAACCATCATCACCATTCAGTTAAGCCCGCCGAGGGGCTACAAGGGCTTGCCGATGCGTTGCCTGCTTTGGGGATTGTTGCGGCAGTGCTTGGGGTGGTGAAAACCATGGGCTCGATTGACAAGCCGCCGGAGATCTTGGGCGGGATGATTGGTTCTGCCCTTGTCGGGACCTTTCTGGGCGTGTTGCTGGCTTATGGTCTGGTGGGGCCTTTTGCCAATCGGGCCAAGCAGATCGTGGAGGGCGATGCGGCGATCTATCAGACCGTCAAACAGATCATCATTGCCTCGCTCCACGGCCATCCGCAGCCGTTGGTGATCGAAGCAGCACGATCCGGGATTGAACATAGCAACCAGCCGAGCTTTGCCGAGGTGTTTGACGGGATGCGGGGCAAATAATGCCAGCCAATGCCAATCAGGTTGTCCGTCCGGTCATCGTCAAAAAGGTGATTGCAGAGGCGCATGCCGGCCATCATGGCGGCGCATGGAAAGTGGCCTATGCTGATTTCGTGACGGCGATGATGGCGTTCTTCCTGCTGATGTGGCTGCTGGGCGCGACCACCGAAAAGCAGCGCAAGGCACTTGCCGATTATTTTGCACCCACCTTGGTCCAGACCAAGCAGGAAAGCGCTGGATCGAATGGCTTTTTCGGCGGAGACTCGATCGTGTCGGTGGACGACTACCCCAATCGCGCAGGCCAGACCGGGACGCGTGCTATTACCATTCCACGCGATGCCACAGGTGGGCCGAAGGAAGCTTCGGGGCGGGAACAAGATCTTCAGAGATTTGCGCAATTGAAAAAATCTCTCGAGCAACGATTGAAATCCAGCAAAGAACTACGGCGCTTTGCAAAAAACGTCCGGTTTACCGACACACGGCAAGGCCTCCGGATTGAGCTGGTTGATGAAGCAGATTTCACAATGTTTATCTCAGGCACCAGCAAGATGACGCCGGATGCGCTGAACCTTATGAGCCAGGTCGCCAGTCTGGTAAGAGAATTGGACAACGCCCTAATCATCCGGGGCCATACGGATGCAGCTCAATATTCTTCAGACAAAAGCATGAACAACTGGATTCTCTCAGCTGACCGCGCTGAAGCAACGAGAATGTTCTTGGCGAGAAGAGGGATTGGCGCCGATCGATTCCTGCGGATTGAGGGCGTCGCTGATCGTGAACCTTATAATTCGCAAGATCAATTCGATCCTCGCAACAGGCGAATGTCGATAACCTTGGGATGGCGGCGGTCGAAATAGAATCTCCATTTTGGAGGTGAAAGGGAGGTTTTTGGGTCGAAATTGTCGCAGAAGCCTCCATATTGGATATAACTCAATTAAAACAGCATGTTATGGAAAAGCAAGTAAGAAGTTGTTAACCAGATCGCGCAATTTGTTGGTCATAAACCATAGCGGCTTTCCCGCACTGCATTTGGGGCAAAGAGATGGACGTGAAAATGACTTCAGCGAAGGCGCCGCCGGCCATTGACGATCTTATTATTGGGAATAGCGATGCCGTGAGACGGCTTCGTCAAATGATAGATCGTGTCGCCGAAAGCGATGTTTCGGTTTTGCTCGCAGGGCCATCCGGTTCAGGCAAAGAGCTCGTCGCCCAAGCAATCCATCTGACGAGCATGCGAGCGGCTAATCCTTTTGTTGCGATCAACTGCGGCGCGATCCCCGCAGAACTGATCGAGTCTGAACTATTCGGACATGAAAAGGGTGCTTTCACTGGCGCGCAGGCCAGACGAATCGGGCATTTTGAGGCGGCCGACACCGGCACGCTGTTCCTTGATGAAATTGGCGATATGCGCTTTGATATGCAGGTCAAGCTTCTCCGGGTGCTCGAGGATAGGAAAGTTACTCGCGTCGGCGGTTCGACGCCGCAAAGCGTGGATCTGCGGGTTATCTCTGCTACGCATCAGGATATTGATCTTGCCATGGCCAATGGCCAGTTTCGCCACGATCTGTTTTTCCGGTTGGGCGTTGTCATTGTCCGCGTGCCGGATCTGGCGAGCCGCGTTGACGACGTGCCCTTGCTGATCCGCCATTTTCAGCGCGGCAAGCGTCCAGCGGCAGTGGCGCATTTTGATGGTAGCGCAATTGCCCGGCTGCAGGCGCACAGTTGGCCCGGCAATATCCGCGAGCTCAAAAACTTCGTCGAGCGCGCCGGTGTGCTGATGGGCGGAGAAACATTGGATGCACAGGCGGTCGAGCAGTTGCTGAACAATGTTGTGCCGATCGCTCCGGCTGCGGCGCTGCCGGTGCCGCCCGCAACTGCGCCCTTCGCTTCGCCTGGCCCGTTGACTCAGCCGATCGACCTCAAGCAGGAAATCGAAACGATGGAACTGATGCGCATTCATACCGCACTGGAAATGGCCGATGGCATTGTATCGGAAGCCGCCCGGCTGCTGACGCTGAAGCGGACAACACTGATCGAAAAGATGCGCAAATATGGCCTACAGGCAGCTGCTTGACAGCCATCAGCCCGCAATATCGTTCCAGGCAAGCGCCACAGATTCAATCGCGCTGCGCAGCTCGCCGATCCGGTCAATATTGCCATCGGCAATCCGGGCCTCCAACTCTTCGCTTGCCGCTGCATAAAGCCCGGCGAGAATGGGTGCGAGCTCCCCACCCTGGTCAAAATCAAGCCCGGATTGTAGCGATAGCAATATCGCCCTGGCACGGTGTGCGTGGCTGCTGGTGGCAAGCGGCTGACCGCGTGTGGCAAGCGCTGCCAGCACATCGATGCAGGCCAGCAATTCGTCATAAAGGATGGCAACCAGACTGTGCGGATCGGCACTGGCGACCCGGCTGGAAATATCAATTGACCGATACTGGTCGCTCGCCTGGCCATAGCTGGCACTGCTATACATTCTGCCCCCGATTATTGCTCATTCGACCACAGCTTGATCTGCTGCTCCAGATAGCTTTGCGTTGCCTTGAGCGCGCCAATGCGAGCATCAAGCGAACCATATTGCCGCTCCAGCCGCGCCCGATAGGCATCCTCACGCGCCTCAATCCTTTCCCGGTTTTTGGCGATCTGGGCGGCTTCGGCCTGCAGTGTCTTGTTCAGCCCGCCCAGCATGCCTTCAGGTGCAAGGGCGGCATCGCGGATATTGTCCAGCGTGACGGCAATGCCTGGATCGCTCGTCACGCTATGCGCGCCATCGCGACGCGGGTTGAACAGCGCCTCGACTGCATCGGGATGATCGCGCAGCGCGCTTTCCAGCCGCGCAGCATTGACGCTCAGCGTGCCATCGCGGTTGGTGGATATGCCAATATCGCTCAGCTTGTTGATATCGGCATCGCTGCTGAGCACAGTGCTGACCAGTCCGGAAAGCTGCCGGTCCAATGTCCGCAACGCCTGTGTGCCCCCAGCGCTGCTTTGCGCTGCCTTCAGGCTTTGCTTCATCTGGTTGAAGACGCCGACAAAGTCGGTAACGGCTTGCCGCAACGCCTCTGTCGGCCGCGTCGCACCGACGGCGATGTTCTGGCCAACGGCGGCATTTTTCAGCGTCAGCTGCATGCCCGGAATGACATCCGAAAAACTGTTGCTGCTGCGGCTATAGGGGATGCCATCGACCTTGATCCGGGCGTCGGCCGCGCCCTGTGCCAGCGTCATTGTGCCGCCGCCGCCATATGCAAATATTGACAGGCCGGGGTCTGCGCCTGCATCTGCGGTCAGGGTAAAGGCCTGGGCGGCGCCGGTCCCGCCCTTCAGCACCAAACGGCTCTGACCATTGTCAGTCGTGATGCTGGCGCGAACGCCGCTGCCGCTCGCGTTGATCGCGTCGGCGAGACCGGTGAGGCTGTTATTGCTGCTATCGATGGTGATGGTGCGGGCCGTGCCGCCAATGGTCAGGGTCATGCTGCCAAGGCCAATGGGGTCGGCTGCCGATGCAACCAGCCCTGAATAAACGGTCTGGCTGCTCGCCAGCTGTTCGATCTCGATCGCGCCCGAATAATTGCCCAGCGCGGCACCAGGAAGCGCAGTCGCAATCAGCATGTCTTCATTCGAAACCGTAGGCTGACTGCTGATTGTGCCATCGCTGATCAATTGCGAAAGCGCATCTGCAAAACCATCAAGGTCTGATCGTGCCTGCGCCAATGCACTGACCTTTGCCCGGTTGGCGTCGGCCAGGGCGTTGATCCGCTCAATCTTTGGCGCACGCGATGCGGAGGCCAGATCATTCACCAACTGATTGACATTAATCCCTGAACCGAAACCGAGGCTGTTGGCAATTGAACCGAGCATGGGAAAGCATCCTTTCCCCTTATTACGGCATGGCCGTCCGCCGGTTTAGCGAGTGTATGATTCAGTCGGCGCGCTGCCCATTTTCATCAAAGCGCTTGTCGGCTGGAACCTCCACTTTTGGCAGCGGCACATCGTCTGCCAACGAGCGTTCGAGTTGAAAGACAAAGGCAAGAATCGCTGCAACCGCGACATACAGGTCTTCGCTGATCATCCGTCCGGCGCGGGAGGTGAAATAGATGGCCCGGGTCAGCTGCGGATATTGCAGCATTGGCACAGCCTGTTCTTTGGCCAGTGCCTTGATCGCCTGCGCCACCTCATCCCGCCCGCGCGCTGCAACCACGGGCGCCAGGTCAACGCCGGGGCGATAACGCAACGCCACGGCAAAATGCGTCGGGTTGGTCAGGATGACCGTTGCTTCCATGACGGCCTTGCGCGCCGAGCCGGTCAGCATTTCCTGCTGCCGCGCCCGCCTGGCCGCCTTCATTTCGGGCGAGCCTTCGCTTTGCTTGAGCTCATCCTTCAGCTCTTGATCGGTCATCATCAGCCGTTTGCGCCGCTGCAGGATCTGCACCGGCACATCGACAGCAGCAATCAGCAGCAGACCAAGTGAGAGAGCAAGAAAGCCGCCCGCAATGGCCTCTCCCGCCCGTGCAGTCGCCCGGTTCAGATCAACCGCCGCCAGCCCCATGATGGCGGGCAGCTCGCTTTGCATCACCCAATAGCCAATGCCCCCCAGCACCAGCACTTTGGCAATGGCTTTTAGCAGCTCGATCCCGCCTTGCAGCCCGAACATGCGTTTCAGGCCTGATAGCGGGTGCATCCGCTTGCCCTGAAACGCCATGGATTTTGACCGCCAGCCAAGGCTGCCAATCAGCGCCGGGCTCGCGATCGCAACCAGAAGCGTCAGCAGCAGCAGGCTGGCAAAGGGAACGCCTATCTCCAACGCGATACGACCGGCATTTTCCGCAGGGGCAAAATCACGATGGTCGGCCGCGGACAGGACTAGTCCGCTTTTCACCAGATCAAGGCTGGCGCCAAAAAACCAGCCACCCGCCAGATAGAGCCATCCTGCAGCAAGCGCCATCATCGCGGCGGTTGGCAGCTCTTTGGAAATCAGCACATCGCCATCACGTGCGGCATCGGCCTTGCGCTTTTCGGTTGGCAGATGCTTTTTCTGGTCCTTGTCGCTATGCCCTGCCATTGACTTAGCGCCCTACGATCATCTCGGCATTGTCGAGCGTGTGGCGCATCGTTGCCATGATGGTATCAGCCATCACTGGCGTCGCGATCGCCAGCAAGACGACGCCTGCCAGCAGCGTAGCAGGCAAGCCCACCGCAAACAGGTTCAGCGTCGGGGCAGAGCGCGCAACCATTCCCATCATGATCTGCACCATGATCAGCGCGCAGCCAACCGGCAGCGCAATGGAAAGGCCTGCGGCAAACAACAGGCTGCCAAAATGCGCGATATTGCCAATGGTCTCAAAAGACAGCCAGGCCCGTCCGGGCGGCAGCGATACATAGCTGTCCAATATGATCCCGATCAGCGCCAAATGACCGTCGGTTGCGAGCAGCAGAAAAGTCGCCAGCATCGACAGATATTGCCCAATGGCCGGGCTCATTTGGCCATTGGCCGGGTCTGCAATGGCGGCAAAGGCAATGCCCATGGCGTTGCTGATCGCTTCGCCAGCGAGCAGTGCCGCTGCGAAACCGATCTGCAGGGCAAAGCCAATGGCAAGTCCCGCGACCACTTCGGAGAGGATCAGCAGCATGCCGGGCAGCGAGATGATCCCGCTTTCGGGCACGGCCATGCCCGATGCCGCAGCTGCCGGTATCCCGACGGCAAGCGCCAGCACCAGCCGCAATTGCACGGGCACATTGCTGCCGCCAAAGACCGGGGCGGCAAGAAAGGCTGCGCCCGGCCGGATCATCGCCAGCATCCACAGCTGCAGCTGGGCCTCAACATTGGGAAGCGCGAAGGATTCCATAGCCCGTTCAGCCGACCAGGGTCGGGATCTGGTTGAACATTTCGCGGGTGAAATCGGTAAGCAGCATCATGATCGTGCTGCCAAACAGCGCAAGGCAGACGGCGACCAGCATCAGCTTTGGTACAAAGCTCAGCGTTGCCTCGTTGATCGAGGTTGCTGCCTGCACCATTCCCAATATGATGCCTGCCACCAGCGCCGGGACAAGGATCGGCGCAGCGCCCAGCGCCAGCACCCACAGCGCCTGTTGCGCAATGCCAATGAAATAGCCCGATTCCATCTCAGCCTCCCCCAAAGGAGGCGGCAAGCGAGCCCATGGTCAGCGCCCAGCCGTCGACGAGCACAAAAAGGAGCAATTTGAATGGCATCGAAACTATGGTGGGCGACAGCATCATCATCCCCAGCGCCATCAGCGACGAGGCTACGATCAGGTCGACGATCAGGAAGGGAAGGAAGATCAGGAACCCGATCTGGAAAGCTGTTTTCAGCTCGCTGGTGACAAAGGCCGGGAGCAGGATGGAGAAAGGCACATCTTCGGGCTTCTCCATTGCAGGTGCCTTGGCGATTTTGGCAAATAGCGCAATATCGGCCTCGCGCGTCTGTTTGATCATAAAGCCATGCAGCGCATTGCCCGACAGTTTGACAGCTTCCTCCAGACTGATCTGTTCCTGTCCATAGGGCTCTATCGCCGTGCGGTTGATCTCGCTGAACACCGGCTGCATGACAAAGAGCGAGAGGAAAAGGCTGAGGCCCACCAGCACCTGATTGGGCGGCGTCTGTTGCAGACCCAGCGCATGGCGCAGGATCGACAGCACAATGATGATCCGGGTGAAGCTGGTCATCATCAGGATCAGCGACGGCAATACCGTCAACAGCCCCATCAGCAGCAGGATTTGCAGCGAGAGCGACAAGGGCCGACCATCGCCTGCAATTTCGCCAACCGCACGGTCAAGCCCGCCTGCCCCCTGCGCCATCGCGGCATCAGGCGCGCCAATGACCAGCATCGTCAACGCCATGATCCAGATGAACTTATTCCGCATGGAAATCACCTTCATCAAATGGCAAAGGCCGGTCGTCGGCGATCAGGTTGATGGCATTGCGCGACACGGCAATCAGCAGATGTCGGCCGCCAAATTCCACAACGGCAAGCTTGCCGCCTGTGCCCATGGGCAGGACATCAACCATCTTTGCCGGGCGGCTGGCCTGCGGCGCAACGGGCAGACCCAGCTGCACCCGCCGCCACAGCCATAGCGAACCCCAGGCAAGGCCGCCGACCAGCGGCACAAGCAGCATCAGCCGCATGATATATTCGAACATCATTGCCGCCGCTCCATTCCGGCGAGCCCGCGTTCGGGGGTGACAATTTCCAGCACGCGGATGCCGTAACGGCCTTCGACGGCAACGACTTCGCCCTTGGCCACAAGCGTGCCATTGGCGAAGATGTCGAGCAGGTCATTGGCCTGCCGATCAAGCTCGACCACGCTGCCTTCGTTCAGGCTGAGCAGCTCTGACAATGTCAGCGAGGCCGAACCCACTTCCACCGAGATGCGCAGGCTGACCCCTGCCAGCAGGTCAAAATTCTGTTCCGCCCGTCCGCCCGGCTTGGCGGATGCCTGTGCCGCGACTTTGGGGGCTTCGGTCATGTCACTCATGGAAAAAAACCTTCCTTCATTTTCTCTATTCGGATCGCGGTACGGCCATTCGCCTCCCCGACGGTTCCTTGCGCGAACTGCCGCCCGGCGACGGTAACCGGCACATTTTGCGGCAGCAGCAGCGGGATGATGTCGCCAGGTTTCAGCGCCAGCAGCTGGCTGACGCTGATTTCGGGCCGGGCAAAAATGGTGCGAACAGGCAGGCGGATGTTAAGCGCAGCGGCATTGATCCGTGCGCTCCACGCGCCATCAATTTGTGCGGTGGTGGTGGCACCCTCCTGGCCCGCTGCGTTCAACAGCGGACGCAGCGCAGCGAGCGGATAGGCGCAGCTGATTTCGCGCGGGCCTGTGGGCACGTCGGAGATGGCAAAGCGTTGCACAAAGATCAGTTCATTTGCGCCGCAGAGCGGTTTTGCATTGGTAGAGGTTGCAAAGGCACTAAGCGCAGGCTGCATTGGCTGCACGCCGGACCAGGCATTGGCGAGCAGCGCCGCCATCCTCTCCCCCAGCCGGTCGGCAAAGCGCAGCTCGGCAGAGGTCAGCTCTTCGCGTGTTTCGTTGACTGCGCCAGTCCCGCCATAAAAAAGATCAACCATCCCCAGCAGCGTCGGCAAAGGCAGCGCGAGCAGCATCGGCAGTTTGTTTTGCAGCCGGATGGTAAAGACGGCCGATATGGGCTGTTTGCCCTGCCAGTCAGCATAGCCCGTTACCTGTCCAGCCGTGCTGCCAACCATGGGCTCGCACGCATAGCTGCTGGCCAGATAGTCGCGCAGGCCTCTGGCAAAAAGCTGGCCGACGCGTTCCATCGCCGGAAAAGCGCCGCTTTCGGGCGAGGCCCCGACCAGCGAGACCGGCTGCGCTATGGCACGATTACCGCTCACTGAATCACCAGATTTGAAAAATAGATGCTGTCGATCCCGCCAAAGCCCTCTTTTTCACGCAGCACGGTGTTAATTGCCTGCGTGAGCTGCTTTTGCAGCGCCTGCTTGCCTTCGGCGGTTGAGAGCACCGCCGGGTCCTGTTCGGACAGCACCATCAGCACGGCCGAGCGGATCGGCGTTGTCTGCCGCTTGATATTGTTGATCACGCTGCCGTCATAATAGGTCGCAAGGCTGATGCCGATCTGTACAAAGCCCGATCCATCGGCGAGGTTTGCCGTGAAGCTTTGTTCGAGCGGGAAATAGGTGATCTGATATTTTTTCGGATCGACCTTGAACCGGTCATTGGGAACCGAAACCGTACCAACTTTCAGCGGCGCTTCCTTCGCCTCGCCCTCCGCCGGTTCTTCGGGTTCATCGGACCGCTCGACCAGCTTTGGCAGATTATGGCCTGCCTCCTTTTCATTATGCACCAGCGCGCCGGAAAAATAGGCGCCTGCACCTGCGCCCGTCGCCAGGATCACGGTGGCCCCCAGTGCGATGATCATTGTTTTTTTAAGCCCGCCTTTTTTGGCCGGCGCATCGCTTTTGTCCTTGCTCATCTCAGTCACTTTCTATGGGTTTACGCAAAGCGGCCTTCGGCGGAGGCGGCCTGTTGGCGGCGTCCGGCGGGGCGAATTGCGGGTTGGTCAAAATGCGGGGCGGGTTGCGGGCGTGGCATATGGCCATGATGGCCGCTTCCAGATTGCTGGCCCGGCTGGCCTGCCGAGGATCCTACCTCGCTGCCGGAAACGCGCACGCCCTGGCTGCGCAATTCGTCCAGCAGACGCGGCTGGGCAGCGGCGACGATGCTCGCGGCCTCTTCATTTTGCGCGGTGAATTGCAGCTCCATGGCGGCATCGCGCATCGCAATCTGCACATCCAGCTGGCCCAGCCGCGCCGGGATCAGCCGGAAATTCAGATCGCCATCGGCGTGCCGGGCAGCGGCGATATCGCCTGCCAGCTCGTCAATCCACAGATTGCCGCGCGCCACATCCAGCGTGCGTTCGCTGACCTGCGCGATCTCGGCAGGCTGAAGATGCGACGCGGTGGGGGCCTGCACCTCGAACGGTCTGGCGGTGAAACTGCTTGGTAGCTGGTTGCCACTTTCTTGGCTCGGCGCGGCCTGTTCGACAGGTTGAATCGTTGCTTGCGATAGCAGCATGTTCCAAAGCGTTTTGGCATCATTGGCGGCCTTGCTGTTGGCCCCACCCGATTCCGCCTGAGGCGTTTCCGGCTTTATTGAAATGGCGGGAAGCTGGGCAGCATCGGGCAATTTCCTATCGGGCTTGGCTTTAGCCTCTACTGATGCCGTCATCACTTGCGGCGCAGTGATAGGCTGGCGGACTGCGCTGGGCGCTTCGGGCGCGACCGAGGCTTTTGCAGGAATTTCGCGTGACACCGGTGTTTTGTCGGCATGCGCTGATGGCACAGAGGTGGGTGCTGTAGCGGACGGGACAATTTCTGGTATCGCCGGGGCTGGAGATATTACCGCGATATTTTGTTCATCAACTGGCGCATCATGCCCGGCTTCGTCTTGCGGTGTTGCGGACGCTGGCGAACGCAGGGTTGGAGCGGGTGGCGGCACAGCGGTGCTGCTGCGCAGCAAAGTGGCTTCGGGCGGCAACATGTTGACCGGCAGTTCCGCCTCGTTGCTCGCAACCGGGCGATCGACCGAAAGCTCAGGTGCAGATGTTGGAACGGCGCTACTCGAAACCGCCGTTGGTGCAACAGGCTGACCAGCCGCCATGATTGCACCAAAGCTGCCTGCATGCAGCGGCAACGGAGCAGGTCCGGGCGTTGGTGTTGGCACCGTGGTAGCCGGGGGCCGCCCGGGCAGAAAGGGCAGGAAAGGCAAGGGCGCTGCCGGGGCGGGGGTCATGCGGATTGTTCCTTTTTGGACAAGGGGTGGTTTTTGGCGTTGCGCCGCGCTGGCCGGTTGGCGTCGGTGCGCTGTTCCTGTGCCAATTCGGCTTGGCCGGCGGCGCGCTGGTGCAAGCGGGCAGCACTTTCCTCACGCGCCCAGGCCGTGCCACGCTCAGCTTCCAAAGCGCTGCGGCGAGCGGAAGCGGCGGCAACGGGGGCGAGCATGTCACGCTGCGCTGTTTCCAGCCGCAGCGCCATTTCGCCCACCGATTTCAGCATTAGCCCGTCGGTGATCCCGGCATCGGTCCCGGCGGATGCGCGCAGGGCATCGATACGTGCGCTGATGCGGGCAAGCGAGAGCAGGCGAGTGTCCGCTTCTGCCAGCCGCATCTGCGCAATGCGGTGCTCAACCGCACGGACGCGCAAAATCCGCTTCATCCGGGCGACGGTCGCGCTCATGCGCCAAATCTTTCGATCAGGGCGTGGCGCGATGCCGGCAAATCAACGCATGCCGCCGCAGGCTGGCCAATATAGTCCAATATGTCCGCTCGCCGCCGGATCGCTTCATCGAGCACCCCGTCATTGCCCGAAACATAGGCCCCCATCAGGATCAGGTCCCGATTTTCCTCATAAACCGACCAAAGCTGGCGCAGGTTGGCGGCTGCCTTTTGATGGTCCGCATCCACCACATCGGCCATGGTCCGCGAAAGCGAGCGGGCAATGTCTATGGCCGGGTAAAGCCCCTTTTCAGCCAGCGCCCGCGACAGGATGATATGCCCATCGACAATGGCGCGTGCGGCATCGACCACCGGATCATCGACATCTCCGCCATCGGCCAGCACAGTATAAAGCGCGGTGATCGAACCGCCCGTCAGCCGGTCGACGCCCGCCCGTTCCACCAGTTGCGGGATCAGGCCCAGGGCAGAGGGTGGATAGCCCTTCATCGTCGGCGGTTCGCCGAGCGACAGGCCAATCTCACGCTGGGCATGTGCCACGCGCGTAAGGCTGTCGATCAGCAGCAGGACGCGCTTGCCCTCTTGCCGGAAATATTCGGCAATGGCCGAGGCACGCATTGCGGCGCGCAGGCGCAATATGGGGGAATGGTCGGCGGGAACCGCGACCACCACGGATTTGGACCGGATGGACGGGGGCAATTTGGTTTCGACAAAATCGCTGACTTCACGGCTGCGCTCACCGATCAGGCCGACGACAATGATGTCGCAATCGGCCCCGGCGAGCATCTGCCCCATCAGTACCGATTTGCCAACGCCGGAGCCTGCGATAATCGCCACACGCTGCCCTTCGCCAACCGTCAGCAGGCCGTTGATCGCGCGCACGCCGCAATCAAAGGGACGCACCACCCGGCCACGGGCAAGCGGATTGCTCCGCCTTCCAGCAAGCGGCCAGCTGAACCGGCTGGCAATGGCAGGCTTGCCGTCCAGCGGCGCGCCATGGGCATCGATGATCCGGCCAAGCAGCACCTTTCCGCAGGGGACATCGCCGCCGCTGTCAAACCGTTCTACCCGGGCACCTGTCACCAGCGGGGCATGATTTTCAAACGGCATGATCAGGCTGCGATCGCCATGAAAGCCGACAATTTCTCCGCGAATATGCGAATGCGCGCCGGTCTGCACCCGGACATTGGTGCCAAGCGGCAGGGGGAAGCCTGCGACTTCCAGCATCAGCCCTTCATGCGCGGCGAGTGACCCGACACGGCGCGGTGAAGCATGCGACAGGTCAAGGCCATCAAGCAATTGCCGGGCCGACTTCATCATCCGCCCGCTCATGCCGCTGGCTCCAGCGCAAGCGCCGAACGCAGCGCGTCCAGATAGATGCTGCGGCCATGTTCAATCCAGCCCGCGGAACAATCAATGCGGATGGACCCGCGCTGCGCTGCCGGGTCAGCCATCAGGGTCTGGGGCAAATCGACGCTGTCCATCAGCGCCAGATCGTCAGGGTGCAGCCATGCGGTGCGCGCGGCGTCGCAATCTGCAATTATGTCGACGGCCTTGCGCAGCTGCGTTTGCAGCCACTCAGCGTTGATCGGCGCATCATCGACAATCTGCCGGACCAGCATATGGACCGATTCGGCAATCAGCTGCGCCAGCTCTTCGCTTGGCTCAGCCTGCAAGGCTTGCGACGCTGCGATCAGCTTCAGCAACTGATCCCGTTCCACCGCAAAGGCAGCCTCAGCCAGACTCTGCCCATCAGCGACACCGCGCGCATAGGGATCATCATCATCTGGACTCGCCTGGACTTGGGCGATGGGCCCACCCCGCGATGCCAGCATCGGACGAAAGGCCGATGTCTGGCAACGGGCATCCGTGACCGAAAGCGGCTGGATGCGCGGGTCAGACATAATCGTCGCCCTTTCCGCTCATCATGATCGTGCCGTCGGCGGCAAGCTGGCGCGCCACTGCAATGATGGCGCGTTGCGCATCCTCCACCTCGGCGCGTTTCACCAGGCCCATTTCTGCCATATCGTCACGGATGGTTTCAGCAGCGCGGGCAGACATGGTGGCAAGGAAGCGATCAATCATCGCCGACTCCGCGCCCTTTAGCGCCAGCGAAAGCGTGCTGGCATCGACGGCGCGCAGCACCGCGCCAAGACTCTTGGCATCAAGCTCGTTCAGATTTTCGAAGACGAACATTTCTTCTTCAATCGCTTCGGCCAGCTGCCTGTCCTTTTTGCGAACGGAGCGCAGCACACGTTCACCCAGCGCCTTGGGCAGGCTGTTGACGATCTTTGCGGTGTCGGTCTTGCCGCCAATCGCCATGCCGGTCAGCGGGCCGCTGCTGCCCGTTGCCGCCGCCAATATCGCTTCCAGATCCTCGATGGCGGCATGGGGAATGCTCGTCAGGCGGGCGGCGCGGTAGACCAGCTCTGCCTGCGCTGCCTCATCAAGGCCAGCCAGTGCAGCAGCCGCAGTTTCCGGGTTCAGCGTCGACAGGATGATCGCGCCGACCTGCGGATTTTCTGTCGCCAGCAAATGACGAACAGTCGGCACATCCATCCAGCGCAATGTTTCCAGCGCCGCAGCGCTGCTTTTGGGTGCAATGGAGGCCAGCAAATTATCGGCGCGGACATTGCCCAGCGCATTGTGCATGACCGATCGCACCCGGTTTTCGGTGCCGACCGACAAACTGGATACTGTGCGGCTGCCCAGAACAAAACGGTCCAGCGCCAGCTCGATATCGCCTTCACTGGCATCGGCGACGCTGAACATGGTCTTGCCCAGTTCGCGGACTTCATCGGGCTCAAAATGTTTGAGAACTGTCCCTGCCTCTTCATCGTCCAGAAGCATCAGAAGGATCGCAGCGGCCATATTGCCGGAAATGCTTGGCGCTGCGGGTGGAGCTGCATTTTCGTCAGTTGCGTCAGTTGCCATTGCTGTTCTCCAGCATCAGCTGACGGACAACCTGCGCTGCCCGTGCCGAATCCTGCCGCACAAAGGCGCGGACCAGATTGGCACGGGCTTCATAGCTGGGTGCGGCTTCGATCATGTCGAGCGTAACGGTACGCGGAGATGGCTCTGCGCCGGGTCCTGAATTATCCTTCCCGGCAATGGCGAGGAGTTGTGCTTCCAGCTCGGCATTGGCGGCTTCGCGCGCAGCGGCCTTTGCCTTCATCGATTTGATCAGCGGTCGCCCGATCAGCAAGAAGGCAAGCAGGGCAGCCAATATGGCACCGCCCTGTTGCACCAACGGCCAGAACCAAGGCGCATTCCAGATTTCGACGTCCGGCGTTTTCGTTTCAACAAAGGGCCGCTGGCTGATCGCCACCTGATCGCCGCGCTCGGCATTATAGCCCACCGCGCCCTTTACCAGCCCATCAATTTTCGCAAGTTCCTCTCCCGTCAGCGGCTTTGCCCCTTTGGACTGCCGCAAGGCAACAGCCACGGAGACGCGGTTCAGCCGCCCCTGCGGCTGATGCGTCACAGAGATTTCGCGGCCATTGTCAAAGGTGCGCGAAAAATTTTCGGCGGTTTCTGC
>CAYVQO010000005.1:31555-42568 GCA_964452835.1 uncultured Sphingorhabdus sp.
CAGAGATTTCGCGGCCATTGTCAAAGGTGCGCGAAAAATTTTCGGCGGTTTCTGCGGGGCCAGTGGCGGGCGGGACTGGCTGGGCATTGCCGGGGGTGTTGGCAATGACAGCAGCGGCAGGCGGCTGGTTTGACAGGGCGCCGGGAATGCCTGCTGCTTCGGTTGCAGCCTGCGCGCTGCTGGATTTATTGCCTTCCTCGCTGCGGATGGCGCGGTCATTTTCCGGATAGGTTTCGCGAGTGGCCTGGCTTTCCGACATATCGACATCGGCATGCACCTCGACCGAGAAATTGCCCTGCCCGATCATGGGTGACAGCAGCGCCACCAGCGCCTGACGATAGCGTTCCTCCATCTGCATTTGCAGCTGAAATGCCCGGTTCTCGGCGCTGATGCCTTGATTGGCAGAGAGCAGCGCGCCGCTTTGGTCTATCACCGACACCTGTTCGGCGGCAAGGCCAGGAACCGAGGATGCCACCAGATGGCGGATCGCCTGCACCTGTGCAGCCGCCAGAGAACGGCCATCGTACAAGGTCAGCATCACCGATGCCGCCGCTGGCTTGTTGTCGCGCACAAAAACGCTGGGTTCGGCCATGGCGAGGTGAACGCGGGCATTTTTCACGCTGTTAATGGCTTCGATCGTGCGGGCGAGATCCGCCTCGCGTGCGGCGCGCAGCGTTTCCCCCTCCACGGCCCGGCTCGAACCCATTGGCAAGGACGCAATCAGGCTGTCGCCCGATGGCATCGCCTTTGGTAGGCCTTGCCCGGCAAGCAGCATGCGTGCCTGATGCACCTTGTCGGCATCGACCGACAGCACACCACTTTGTTGATCAAGCGCATAGTTGATGCCAGAGGCTTGCAGCGCTTCGGCGACCGCTGCCTTGTCGGCTTCGGCAAGGCCTGAATAGAGCGGAACCTGTGCAGGCGACTGGAAGGTGAAATAGGCAAGAGCCGCGATGCCAACTGCACCCGCGAGCGCCAGCGCAGGTAACGCCTTTACCACGGCTGGCTGACGCATGAAGCCTTGCAATGGGGCAAGACCCGGCGGCGCCAATGGCATTGGGGCCGGGCGCGTGGTGAGCGCTGTTTCAGGGGCAAGGATTTGCTGCTCGGCCATATATTATACCGGCATGTTCATTATGTCGCGATAGGCAGAAAGCAGCTTGTTGCGCACCTGCACCGTCGCCTCAAAACCAAGCGAGGCTTTTTGCCGTTCGACCATTACCGATACGATATCATGCGTGTCGCCACGCTCATAAGCAGCCGACAGATCGGACGCCTTCGCCTGCTGGGCGCTCACAGCCTGCAATGCGTCATTCATGGTCTTGCCAAAGGTCGGCCGCGCGTCGGCAACCGGTGCACCGCCTGCCGCGTCCTTGCCGGCTGCCCGCTGCAACGCAACATTCTGGTTTAAAATCGTCGATCGCATCTGCAACAGGCGGCTCTGGTCGATCCCGGTCATCGGTATTCCCACTTTGGCTAGCGGGCTACATTGCCCGCGCAGATCATTAAGCAATGGTTGTGCCAGATTAGGAATATTGTTATTATATAATAGTTTAAATCAGAATTGCAGGCGTCATGCGCGCCTGTGGCAGTTTTCTGACAGCAAGAATTTAAGCATGGCGCAACGCTGCCGTTACAGCTTTCGTGGCCGCTCCGTTCACCGAGGCAGCCCGATCAGGCAAATGCCAGAAAGGATTGAACATGACAGTAATCAACACCAATGTGAGCGCATTGCGGGCCCAGAACAGTTCGCGTGTCGCCAGTGAAATGCTCGGCACCGCAATGGAGCGGCTTTCGAGCGGCAAACGCATCAACAGTGCAAAGGATGACGCCGCTGGCCTCGCCATTGCCACCCGCATGGACGCCAAGGTCCGTGGCCTGAACCAGGCAATCCGTAACTCCAATGATGGGATTTCGCTGGCACAGACTGCTGAAGGCGCGATGGGTGAAGTGTCCAATATTCTCGTCCGCATGCGTGAACTGGCGGTTCAGGCTGCAAACGGCACCACCGGCGCTGATGACCGTGCCGCCATCCAGACCGAAGTGACGGCGTTGATCTCCCAGATCGACGATATCGCGACACGCACCGACTTTAACGGCACCGCGCTGCTTGATGGTACGGCTGCGCTCGAT
Organism: uncultured Sphingorhabdus sp.; assembly: GCA_964452835.1. Lineage (GTDB taxonomy): Bacteria > Pseudomonadota > Alphaproteobacteria > Sphingomonadales > Sphingomonadaceae > Sphingorhabdus_B. The sequence continues at coordinate 33,689 of CAYVQO010000005.1, forward strand.
ATCCAGACGGGTACCGACAGCGGTCAGGTGGTCAACATCACCATTGCCGATCTGCAATCGGCTGGCCTTGGCGTTGATGCCGTTGATCTTTCGACGGCTGCGGGCGCTTCATCGGCTCTGGCGGTCTTGGACACTGCTGTGCAGACTGTGGCTGATGAGCGTGCCAATCTGGGTGCGCAGCAGAACCGTCTGGAAGCGACCGTCAACAATCTGACGTCCACCGTCACAAATTTGACGGATGCCAAGTCGCGGATCAACGATGCTGACTTTGCATCGGAATCAACCAAGCTGGCTGCGGCGCAAATACTGTCGCAGGCTTCGACGGCAATGCTGGCACAGGCCAACCAGAGCCAGCAAGGAGTACTCAACCTACTCCGCTGATGCAACTTAGCGAATGAGCTTCAACTCTGGTCACTCGAAGCTTTCATGAGATGCCCTGGCAACCAATTGGTCGCCAGGGCATTTTTTTGTTGTCGTTTGCTTGGGCATTGTTGTGCACTTGTGTTTATCAAGGATCCCGTGAAGTATGTCCGAGCAAATGGGGCGTTTGTCCGAGATATGTAATCTGGTCTGCGGGCCCGCCTCCACTCCTCTGCCAGAGGCTCGGTTGATAGATGGGACGTGCTCAATGTTGGCGAACATTCTGCGGGAGACATGCCTCAGCAGGCAAACACCATCACAAACTTGAACTGCGAGAGTGTCAGCCGTTAACTTGGATTTGGCGATGCCGCCGTTGCGCCCGACCTATGGGCATGTTTCGAAAGAAACGTATATAGCATGAAGCGATCCGATCGTCAGTTGATCCCAGCTCCAAAAATGCAATCCCTACCCGCCGATTTCGCTTCGTAGAGTGCAAGATCGGCAATATGCAAAAGCGCCTCAGGAGACTGAGCCTGGCTGTAGGTGGCGAGTCCGGCCGAAAACGTCACTCGGCCAATGGCTTCTTTCGTTTCTCGTTTGACCAGCTTACGATCAGAGAGATCGGCCTTGGCTTGCTCAACAAGGTCGAAGGCTTCTTCAACGCCAATGCCGTCAAAAAGAATGACAAATTCTTCTCCACCGAAACGACAGACATTGCCGTGCGCCCCGCAATGGCTTTCCAAGATTTCCCCAATCAGCTTAAGAACGCGATCTCCGGTAATATGCCCGAACTGATCATTGATCGATTTGAAATGATCAACATCGCAAATCGCTAAAGAAACTGGAATTTTGGCCAGCGAAGCCCGTTCACATGCTGCTCCCAAGGCGCGCTCGAAAGCGCGACGATTTGACAGCCCGGTCAACATGTCGGTGTCAGCTTTTATTTTGGCGTCGGCCAGGGACGTTTTCAGAGCTTTGACGGCCTCATTTCGATCCTTCAACTCACGCCCGGCCTCATGGGCCTTTTCAACCATTTTGCGTGTCAATTGAATAAGCTGGTCGATAACCGCCCCGTGATCAGTTGCTGCCTGTATATATGCCTCTTTCTCCTCAAGGGCATTACCATAACCTTTCGTTTCTTTCGCGTAATTTCCGATAGTCTTCTCGACCGTTTTCAGTTGCAACTGGACCTCGTCGGCAATTTTCCGCAGCTCAGCCCCGGATAATGGATTGGCGTCGAAGGACGCCGCCCATTGATTGGTTGCGGGTGCTCGAAGAAGCGTTTCGATATCGGATTCCAGTGCTTTCTCCTCAAGAACCTGATGACGATAAACCAACTCATAGTTCCGCGGATTTGGATCGATGTCATGCCTTCCGAGAAAGTCGGCGACAATGTACAATTGGCCTAGATTGTCGAAGGTTTGTGTAGCTCTTTTTCGATGAACAAAGAGCTTTGATTCCCATTTTTTCCAGATTTTTTTAACATTTTTTCGCATCTATCGGCGCCTTTGAGCAGACAATTGGTTAACCATATAACGGCCGACGTAAACTTCTCTTTATTGAAAATTGGTATCGAATTTGAGCTCTAAGTTCATTTGAACGCAGCCGATTCCCATACAGATAAACCGAACCATCTCCACGACCTTCAAGAAACAATTCGACTTCATGTGCATTGGAAGCATTGGTCTTGTCATGAATCGCTGGCCACCGAGTCAGCGCACTGACCTGACTGGCTGACCGGCGGGTCTTTGGGTGATGGGAGCAGCGATTGTCGCTGCTTGTCCCAAGCAGGAGAACTACCATGACCAAAGCCAGTAAACCCAAGCCCGCGTCTGCCACTAAGATGGACTTGCAAAAGCCAGAAAGAAAGGCAGATGTCACTCTATCAAAACAGCCCAAGAGCCAGATCGTGATTGGCCTGCTGTCAGGTCCCGACGGCGCATCACTCGACGACCTATGCACGGCTACAGGATGGCAGCCCCATTCTGCCCGAGCCCTTCTTACTGGTCTCAAGAAGAAGGGCAATGCGGTCGATACCAACAAGGTCGATGGCGTCCGTCGCTATCGCGCGATCTCTCCCGAAGTGGCCAAGGCTGCATGAGCGAGGCGGTGGCGGACGACATCGCAAGGCTGGAAGCAATGTCTGGGATCGAACTCCGACAAGAATGGAGGCAGGTCTTCAAAACCCCGCCTCCGCAGTTTACACCCGATATGCTGCGGCGCGCACTTGCCTGGCGCATTCAGGAACGACTGTCAGTTGGTCACAGTGCATCCATACTGCGAGCCTTGCGTGCTAGAGTGGATATGCAGCATGGCAGTGCTAAGCAGCGACAGCGGGATCATATCAAGCCAGGCACGCGGCTGGTGCGCAGCTGGCAGGGGGCTACCCACAGCGTCATCGTTGTCGAAAATGGCTTTGAATATCAGGGCCAAAACTATCGCTCGCTGAGTGCGATCGCAGAAACGATCACCGGCACTCGCTGGTCTGGACCGCGCTTCTTCGGCTTATCGGTAAAGGGGGCTCGCAATGACCGATGTCGCTGGGCGCAAGCGCTGCGCAGTCTATACCCGTAAATCTTCCGAGGAAGGCCTTGAGCAGGAGTTTAACAGCCTCGATGCGCAACGTGAGGCCTGTTGTGCTTATGTGCAAAGCCAGCTGCATGAAGGCTGGGACTTTATCCCAGAACTTTATGATGATGGTGGCTACTCGGGCGGAACGATGAACCGGCCAGGGCTTCAGCAGCTTCTGGAGGATGTGCGTGAAGGCAAGGTCGATATCATTGTCGTCTACAAGGTTGACCGGCTGTCGCGCAGCCTGTCGGACTTTGCCAAGATGGTCGAGATCATGGACGCGGCCAAGGTCAGCTTCGTATCAGTGACCCAAGCGTTCAATACCACGACAAGTATGGGAAGGCTGATCCTCAACATGCTCCTGTCGTTCGCCCAGTTCGAACGCGAGGTGACCGGCGAGCGTATCCGCGACAAGATCGCCGCTTCAAAGAAGAAGGGACTATGGATGGGCGGACCGGTGCCGCTAGGCTATGATGTGGTGGAACGCAAGCTGGTGGTGAACAAAGGCGAAGCAGCAACGGTGAACAGGATTATGCAACATTATGTGACTCTCGGTTCGGTGCGCGAGTTGAAGCGCGAGCTGGACGAGGCAGGCATCGTTACCAAGCAAACGGCATTGAAGACGGGGGCCATACGCGGTGGCGTCGGCTTTGGTCTTGGTGGCTTGCGAACCTTGCTCAAGAACCGCATCTATGTCGGCGAGATCAAGCACAAGACCAACCATTATGCTGGCGAACACCAAGCGATCGTTGATCGGAAACTGTTCGAAAGCGTCCAGACCGTCATGGCCAATGCCACGGTCGAACGAAAGCTAGGCGCCCGCGCTGCCGAAGCCAGCCTCCTGTCCGGTCTAGTCCAAGATGCCCTTGGCCGTCCGATGTATGCAAGCCACGCGGTGAAGAATGGCAAGCGTTACCGCTATTACATCACCCATCCCAGGCATGTGACCAGCGGCGGTCTCAAGGCTTGGCGGGTTGCAGCGCATCCGCTGGAGCGGGTCGTTACCCAAGAGCTTGCAGTGATCCTCCGTTCACACGGCACTATCAGCACAGCAATGCCATTGGCGGATGCCGAGGCATTAACATCGGTCATCGCAAGCTGTACGGCCGATGCTCAACAGCTCGCTCGTGAATCTTCCTGCGCGAGTCGGGACATGTTCATGCGGCGTATCGCAAGTTTAACGGTCGATCATCGCGACCTGAGGCTTCGCTTAATGATCGCCGAGGGACAGTTTATCGATCACACCATCGCTTATGCAAAGATCCGGTCAGGCACCGATGTCAATCTGCAGATCATACCCGATGGAAGCACGACCTCCCAGCCGTGCGATGAACAACTGGTTGCATTAATAGTGGAAGCTCATGCCGCACGGCAGGCCATGCTGAATATACCATCACGATCCATCGAACAGGTCGCGAATGAACAGGGGATCGGCTTTGCGCGGTTCAAGCAGCTGGTCCGGCTTAGTTATCTTGCACCCGATATCGTCGAATCGATCTTCTCAGGGACGCAGCCAGCGCAGGTGACCGTCGCCAAGCTCAAATCTTTGAAGGCCATGCCGCACCATTGGGCAGAGCAGCGCAAGTTGTTCGGCATTGGCTAACCCAACCAGCAGCGAAACCGGATGGGCTAATAGGCCAGTGTGAGAAACGACCGCAGAACATCAGATATGCGCGGCTGGATAGGGTCTCAGTAAGCTGGGCCCAACACCAAAAGGCAAAATACTGGCGGAAATCAGGCACATTTTATAGCTAAATCAGCTACATAAGGTCAGATGGTGAGAGCCGTCAGACGGTGGTGGAGCCGAGGGGAATCGAACCCCTGACCTCGTCATTGCGAACGACGCGCTCTACCAACTGAGCTACGACCCCATGATCAGTATGGCGATATTAATGCGACACAGCCATTGTCCCAAAGGCTTTTAATCAGGAAGAGGAATGACGGGCCTGCCATTCTGCAAATGACTGGGCAAGGCGCAATGCTGCAATTTCGCGGCCGGCACCGCGCTCCAGCCCCAGCGAGGCCGACAATGGACCACCCATCAGAGAATCGCCCAGCGCGAGCAGCACCAGTTCCATTGTCAGCTTGTGCAGATTATCATCGTCGTGCCCGCTTTCGCTCACCTCATCGACCAGCCTGTGTATTGCCTCGACAACGGGATTAAGCGCATCTTCATTGCCGCTGAGCAGCATCCATGCCGCCAATGCCCCAGCCCCTGCCTTGTCAAAATGATCGAAAATCATGTCGACCAGATCGCGGGGGCCAATATGTCCACCACGGAAACGATGGATCTGCTCTGCAATGTCGGCGCAGATGGTTTCGGCGTGAAAGGCGGCAAGTTCGCGCTGTAATCCGGACGCCGAACCAAAATGGTGCAGCAAATTGGCATGGGTGCGGCCGACCCGTGCAGCCACGGCTTTTAAGGTGACGGCTTGCGGCCCTGCTTCGATCAGCAATTCGCGCGCAGCTTCCAGAGCTGCAAGACGGCTGGCTTCGGGCGAAAGGCGTCGCCGCGCATTGCTGTCATTGATTTCCGAAAACTTTACGACCGTCATTGCTTTGCATTGCGCGATTGCTGGAATTTTCGCAACTCTCGTCGCTAAATTGCTGCGCCAGCAAACTTTGAAGCTTGCGGATTAATGCCATAAGCATCTGATAATAAATCTATAAAAGCGAAATATCGTGTTGCTCGTTAACCTTCACCATTAAACGGATTTTATAGCCATCCGCTTTAATAGCAGCGGGTGGATGAAGATATTGCTTTCCAAAAAGAAATTTTCCCTTCGGAGCGAACGCTGACGGCCCGACGGATGCGTGCGCGCGGGCTGGAAGTTAGCCAGCGCCACTGGCTCCGCGGCGAAGCCTATCCAACTGCCTTTTTCAACGCGCTGTCGGCGGTCTTCCCGGTCGGGGAGGCGTTCATGATAGAATGCCTGCGGCCATGGCAAAAGCAAGTGCCGGATGCGCTGGCGAGCGATGTCAGGACCTTTATCGAACAGGAAGCCGCCCACAGCCGCGAGCATGCCGGCATGAACCGCGCACTGATCCGTGCCGGTTATGATATCGCACCGCTTGACAAGGTGATCCGCGGCTTTGTCGAATTCTTTTCAGGCAGCAGCGATGTTACCAAGCTGGGTGCAACAATGTGCATTGAGCATCTGACGGCAATTGTTGCCGCCGAACTGCTTGCCAACCCCGAACATCTGGATGGCGCAGAGCCAGAGATGCACAGATTATGGCTTTGGCATGCGATTGAGGAAGTTGAACATAAGGCCGTGGCCTTTGACGTGTGGATGTGGGCCACACGCGACTGGAGCGCCTTCCGCCGCTGGATCACGCGCTCCGCAATGATGCTGGGCGTGTCGGCCAGCTTCTTCATCAACCGCACCCGCGGCCAGGTAGAGCTGATGCGTCAGGATGGCGAACATTGGACCAAGGCATTGCCTGGGCTGCTGCGCTATGGCTTCAACCGCAAGGGTATCGGCCGCGCGGTGTTTCGGCCCTGGGCAAAGTTCCTGAAACCAGCCTTCCACCCCTGGCAAATTGACGACCATGCGCTGATTGCCAAGGGGGAGGCGATGGTTGCAGCACTGACCCCGCCAGAGCCCGTGCCCACGCCCACGCCCGCAGTTGTAGCCACGCCAGAGTTGCCGGCACAATTTGTGTATAAGGCAGCCTAGGGTCAGCAGCTCTTAAGCCGCCTGCATCATTTGTGCCGTCGGTCGCATCTTGCCAAAGGGTACCGCAGTCGGTGCATCGGCATCGTCGGCGAGCGGCATTTCGAACAATGCACAGCTGACATCGCAGCCCCTGCCAACGCTATACCGTTTTTCAACACGGCCAAGCGGGCGAAAGCCAATCTTGCGCAGAACGCGACCGGAGGCGGGATTGTCGGTGAAATGCCCGGATACCAGCTTCCTGTGCCCCAGAGCGTGGGCGATCCCAACGACCGCCTTTGCCGCTTCCGAGGCGAAACCCTGCCCCCAATAGGGCCGTGCGATCCAATAGCCGAGTTCGGTATCACCATCGCGTTCTGCAAGTCCGCATGACCCGATAAGCTGCGGCGCGCCATCGGTGCGCAGCATGAGCATGAAATTGGGATAGTGCTCGCTATGCTCCAGAGCAGCGAAGGCAGCAGCGTCGCAAGCTGTATAGGGCCAGGGTGCACGAGCGAGGTTACGGACAATGGCTTCATCGGCAATCGCCCTGTGAAGCGCAGCCGCATCTTCGGGCCAGCTGGGCCGCAGCAACAGTCTTTCGGTTCTTGCGAACATCTATTCTCTCCTGTCGTCTGGCTGCCCCTAAAGTCACAATTAGTGACAGCCATGTGAATCCTGCCAGCCAAAAGGGCTGGATTGCAGGGAGAATGGGGTAAAAATTAAGGGAGCCGGATGACCCGTCTCCCTTGCGCGGTGGGAGGTGTCACCACACTCCCCGGGTCATCCAGATGGACAACCCGTTATCGATTGTCCGATTATTCTGCGGCCACTGCCATCATGTCTACCGAGACATATTTGCGACCGAGTTTACCCGCGTGGAAGCGGACTCGGCCGGCAGTGAGTGCAAAGAGGGTGTGGTCCTTGCCAATGCCGACATTCGCTCCCGGATACACTTTGGTACCGCGCTGACGGATAATAATATTGCCGCCGATCACTTCCTGACCGCCGAATTTCTTCACGCCAAGACGACGACCCGCTGAGTCGCGGCCGTTGCGGCTGGAACCACCTGCTTTTTTATGTGCCATGGTTAGGGCTCCTTATTCTGCGGTCTTCGCTGCCGCCTTCTTGGGCGCAGCTTTCTTTGCGGGGGCGGCTTCTTCAGCCTTTGCGTCGGCTTTGGGAGCAGCGGCCTTTTTCGGGGCCGAACCACCAACAGCAGTGATGCGCAGCAGCGTCAGCGACTGGCGATGGCCCTGCTTGCGACGATAGTTATGGCGGCGACGCTTTTTGAAAACGATCACCTTTTCGCCGCGCTCTTGCGCGATGATTTCAGCCGAAACGACCAGACCCTTGGCGTCCTTGATCTCGCCGCCGTCGCCTGCGAGCAACACATCGTCCAGTGACACAGTGTCACCGGCGTTTCCGGGCAGTTTTTCAACTGCAATCTTGTCTCCAGCGGCGACGCGATATTGCTTGCCGCCAGTGCGCACGATAGCGAACATGGCTTGTCTCAATCTCTTTTTATCTGTTAGCGCCCGCATTTCCGGGCGTTTCCAACGCGCAAACAAGGGATGCGATTCTCTTGAGACCCGCATTGGAAGGCGCGCCACTAGTCAAATGAGTCGACCTTGTCAACCAACAGCACGGCTTTTTCTGCCGCTCTTGCCTGCCCTGTCGCTGCGCCGTAAAGCAGGCATATGACCAAGGCGATATCTGCTGCAACGCTTGCCCTGCTGCTGACAGGCTGTGCCAGTGTGGAAGGCGATTTTCCTTCGCTGTCCAAACGGCCCTATGAAACCAGCAATCCTGTTGACATACCCGTTGCGACTCCAGCGCCTGTGATTTCCGCGCTTCCAGCCGAACTGAAGACCAGGACCGATGCGCTGCTCGCCCGCGGGCGCCAGGCGCATCTTGCCTTTGAAGAGGCCTTGCCCGCCGTCAGAGCAGCTGCACAATCAGCAAGCGGAGCGCCCGCCGGCAGCGAAGCATGGGTCAATGCGCACATGATATTGTCCCGTGCCGATGGGGCGCGGTCTGATGGCATTGCTGCCCTTGGCGAGATGGACCAGTTGATCGCCCGCGAGCGTGATCGGGGCGCAGACGCCGGCCTTATTGCACTGCTGGCAGAACCTCAGAGCCAGCTCGCCGCCATTGTCAATGAAGACACTGCGGAGATTGATCGACTGGCAAAGCTGATCGGGCTTTAGGCCAAAGACCTAAAGCGCAGTCAATTTAACCCGCAACCCATCCTTCGGTTTCGGAATCGGCCAGGCCTGCCATTCAGGCTCAT
>CAYVQO010000006.1:0-2616 GCA_964452835.1 uncultured Sphingorhabdus sp.
CGGCTGGCGATGATCCTCGCGGTGCTGGAGGCGCGCTGCGGGCTCAGTTTCTCGACCTGCGAGGTTTATCTGAACATTGCAGGAGGATATCGCATTTCCGATCCGGCGGCGGACGTTGCTGTCGCAGCGGCTTTGGTCTCCGCGCTGTCTGAACGGCCCTTGCCGTCGGACGCTGTGCTATTTGGCGAGGTCTCGCTCTCCGGCGAAATCCGCCCCGTTGCGCATGGTGGCCTCAGGCTGAAGGAAGCGGCAAAGTTGGGCTTTACCCAAGCCATGGTCCCGCCCTCTGCGCCCGATGCGAAAGGCATTTCGACCAAGAGCTTCCGCACCTTGGCCAATCTCGTTGACCACATAATGGGCCGCGACTGAGGCCGTAAACTCCTAAATAACAACGTCGAGGCGTCAAAATGGCAAAGATATCGGAGCGATGCGGGCGTCGCAGATAGTGGTTCTATCTGCAAGGCCCGCATCGCTTCGAGATCGAAGCCATTTTGACGTCCGCAGGATTTGACCCATTTTGCCCATGGCGTCGTTGGCAAGCTTGTGCGTAGAACCACTAAGCCCTGCGCTTGCCGCCTAACCCTGAGCAAAATGGCTTCAAACCTCGACGTTGTTATTTAGGAGTTTACGGCCTATCCACGCGGCATGACCGCACTTGATATCATCGTCCTTTTCCTGATCGGCGCTGGGGCCGTCTTCGGCTTTATGCGCGGCTTTGTGCAGGAAGCGCTTTCGCTGATTGCCTGGGTTTTGATCATTGCCGCCATCCGTTTGCTGCATGGGCCGGTGTCTGGCTGGCTGACCGAACCGGTCGGCACTGAGGCAGGCGCCGCGGTGCTTGCCTTTATCGCCATTATCATTGTCACCTATGCGCTGGGTCGCCTGCTTGCGAAGAAACTTGGCGAAAAATCCCGCAAATCAGTCCTTGGTCCCGTCGACCGCGTTCTCGGGTTCGGCTTTGGTGCGGTGAAGGGTCTGATTGGCGCGACGCTGATATTCCTGTTCCTAGTCATGGCCTATGAAACGGCCTTTGGCGGCAAAGCCGAGCGGCCCGAATGGATGACGGGATCGCGCACTTACCCACTGCTTAACGCCAGCGGCGATGCGCTTTCCACCTTTATTCGTGAACGGCAGAAGGAGGGCGTGGAGGAGTCATGAGCAACTCCACCGCGCAAAGCCTTTACAGTCGCGAAGTGCTGCGGCTGGCAACCGCGCTTCCCCATGATGACAGGCTTGGCCATTTTGATGGCAGTGCCACTCGCCGTGCGCCGCTATGCGGCAGCGAGATGAGCGTTGACGTTGTTCTGACGAATGACGAGATTACCGCCATCGCCATTCGCGCCAAGGCTTGTGCTCTGGGTCAGGCATCGGCTGCCATTTTGCGGGATAAGGCGATTGGGTGCACAGCTGTGGAAATAAAGGCGCGCATGGAGGAGGTTCGGCAGGCCCTGATCGGAGACGCCGAAATGCCTGCAGGCTGGGCCCCGCTTGCCTATGCCCGGGATTATCCCGCACGGCAAGGCGCTATATTGCTGCCCTTTGAAGCGCTGCTGCAGGCGATGCTGTGATGGAAGAGCATGGCCATCATTTGTTGACCGAAGTGCTTTTTGGCGGCGCTGTCCTGTTGGGGGCAGCATTGATCGCAGTTCTGATCTTCCGCCGGTTGGGCCTTGGCGCAGTGCTTGGCTATTTGGTCGCGGGCATTGTCATCGGCCCAGATGGCCTTGGCATGATTGGCGAGGCAGAGACGATCCTTAGCTTTGCCGAAATCGGCATTATCCTGCTGCTTTTCCTTGTCGGACTGGAGCTGTCCCCAAAACGGCTATGGCTGATGCGGCGCGACATATTGCTGTTCGGACCGTTGCAGGTCGCGCTGTGCGGGCTTGCCATGTTTGCGATCATCCTGCTGGTGCTGCCCTTTAGCTGGCAGGCGGCCCTAGTGCTTGGCTTGCCGCTGGGGCTTTCTTCAACCGCGCAGGTGCTGCCACTGTTGCAATCGCGTGGGCGGTTGAAGACCGATTATGGCGAGAAGAGCTTTTCGATCCTGCTGTTTCAGGATCTTTCCATTGTTCCTTTGCTGACCATCGTCGCTGCCCTGTCCCGTGCTCCGCAACCTGAAGGTGCCCCCAGCGGCGCATTGCTGGTGCTTTATGCCGTGCTGGCGACCGCGGGGCTGATCCTCGCTGGGCGCTATTTGCTCTCGCCATTGTTGAAACTGGTGGGCAAGGTTTCGGAGAAAGAACTGTTCATCGTCACGGGGCTGTTCGCCGTTTGCGCCAGTGCTGCGCTGATGCAGTCGATTGGCGTCTCCGCGGCACTGGGGGCTTTTGTGGCAGGCGTGATGCTTGCCGAATCGCCGTATCGGCATGAGCTGGAGGCCGATATCGATCCGTTCCGGTCGATCCTGCTCGGCCTGTTTTTCCTTGCCGTCGGGATGATGCTCGATCTGGATGTGATTGCCGCGCAGCCGTGGCTGATCATCGGGCTGGCGGCGGCGCTGGTGCTAATCAAGACCGGGATAATCTTTGGGCTGGGCCGCATCTTCGGCCTCAACAATTCGGCTTCGATCATCATGGCCCTGTTGCTCAGTCAGGGCGGCGAATTTGGCTTCGTGCT
>CAYVQO010000006.1:2716-11995 GCA_964452835.1 uncultured Sphingorhabdus sp.
ACCCGGATCGACCTGTTGCAGCGGGCTGGTGCGGACAAGGCCTGCGCGCTGTTCTTCTGCCTCAATGACCGCGATTTCAATGCAGATGCACTGGTTCCTATTCGCCAGACTTTCCCCAAGACCAGGATCTTCGCACGGGCCTATGACCGGCGGCAGGCCATAGAATTGATGCAGGACAAAGAGATCACCATTGTCCGTGAAACCTTTGAATCGTCGGTCAAGCTGGCGGCCGATGGGCTGAAATCATTTGGGCTTGCCAAGGCGCAGATCGAGAAAGTTATCGCCGAATTCCGCACACGCGATCGTAACCGATTGATCGAACAATTTGAAAGCGGCGATATGCATGCAGGGCAACGCCACAGTTTTGGCGGAGACGATTCTGACGATTTCCTGCTGGATCAATCGTGACGCTCTTGGTCCAGAAATAGCGCAACGTCCGCAAGATCGACATCCTTGGCGAGGAAAGTCTTGCCAATACCATTGGCCAGCAAAAAGGGCAGCTTGCCGCCTGATTTTTTCTTGTCATGGAGCATATGCTCAACCAGCACCGCGCCACTGGCAGTGACACCCGCTTCGGCCAATGTTGTCGGCAAACCGGCCTTATGTAACACCGATTCGACGCGCATGGCATCGGCGACAGGGCAATGCCCGCGCCGGACCGAGTAGCGGAAAGCAAGCGCCATGCCCGCGGCAACGGCTTCGCCGTGCAGCAGCCGTTCCGAATAGCCGGTATCGGCCTCCAGTGCATGACCAAAGGTATGGCCAAGGTTGAGAAGCGCCCGGGTGCCGGTCAGTTCACGCTCATCCTCTGCCACAATCCGCGCCTTCGATTCGACAGAACGGGCTATGGCATAGGCGCGTGCTTCAGCATTGCCCTCGAAAAAGCTGTCGACATTGCTGTCGCACCAATCGAAGAAATCAAGGTTATCGATCAGCCCATATTTGACCACCTCGGCAAAACCCGCTGCCAGCTCGCGGCGGGGTAGCGTGTCCAGCACCTGCGGGTCGATCAATACCAGCGCGGGCTGGTGGAATGCGCCGACAAGATTCTTGCCTGCACCGCTGTTGATTGCGGTTTTGCCGCCAACACTGGAATCCACCTGTGCAAGCAGCGTTGTTGGCGCCTGCACGAAACTGCATCCGCGTTTCACGATATGGGCGGCAAATCCGGTAATATCGCCGACCACACCCCCGCCCAGTGCAATGATATGATCGCTGCGTTCCACATGCTCGGCCAGCAGCCAGTCAACCAGCATTTCAAGCTGCGCCCAGCTTTTTGACCCTTCTCCTGCCGGCAGTGTGAACAGTCTTGCTTCAATGCCTTCTTTGCGCAGGCTGGTGATGAAATCGGGTGCGACATGCACTGCAACATTGCGGTCGGTCACCAGTAGCAACCGGCCCTCACGGGCATAGGCTTTCAATAGGTCTCCAGCACGTTGCAGTATTCCGGCCTCGATCCGCACTGCATAACTGTTCTTGCCCAGGCTGACATCTATGGTTTGCATGATTTCAATGCCCTGATAATCTGTTCAACGGTGTGCGAATGGGGCGCTGCGTCGCTACGTACATGGAAATCGGCCTGTGCATATATAGGGCCGCGCTTTTCAGACAATTCTGTCAGCACTTCCCGAGGGTTCTTGCCGATAAGCAATGGCCGGTGGTTACGCCGTGAGACCCGCGCAACCAGAACGTCCAGTTCCGCATCAATCCAGACCGAATGGCATTGCGCCTTGATAAGCGCACGGGTCTGTTCATTGATGAATGCACCGCCGCCTGTTGCAATCACCCCCGGGCCCTCGCCGATCAACCGTGCGATGACGCGGCGTTCGCCGTCGCGAAAATATTTTTCGCCAAAGCGTTCGAAAATCTCGGCAACGCTATGGTCAGCGGCTTTCTCAATCTCTTCATCGGTATCGACGAATTTAACGCCCAATTGCGTGGCCAGCATACGCCCGACAGTGGATTTCCCAACGCCCATCATGCCGATCAGCACAATCGGTCGGTCCAGCTTTATTTGCGCTGCCGTTTCGCTGGATGGGGGATGGCCTGCTGAAGTCATTGCGATGCGGCCTATATATCGGCTAGGCGTTGCCGGAAAGCGGTTTGCACTGGAATGGGATTCGGGGAGGAATTGTGCGGCAAACGACCGGGCGCAGGCGCGGCTTGATGATCGTCTCGATTGTTGCCATGCTAGTGGCACTGCTGTTTTTCTTCGAATGGCTGGGCAGCGAACGGCCGCAAATATGGGTCGAAACGCCTTTGCCCATGCCGCCTGAAAAGGGCGCGAACGGGACGGGGCGCTGAAAAGGTTGATTATGCGCTTGAAGCTTATGTCTTCGCTGGTTTTTGCAACGGTCGCGGTGGTGGCTTTGCCCGTGCTTGGCCAGCAGGGACCCGAATCCTTGTTACCGCCGGGCTTTGGCGACCCCGCACCGCCCCCGGCGCCAAAGGCACCAGCGCCCAAACAGGCACCAATTGCTGCGCCTTCCCCATCGGGCGAACCCTCTTCGACATCTGGCGCAGCTTCGGGCGCGGCATCAACTGCCGAGAAAGCCGAGGAGGGCGAGGAAGAGGAGCAGCCGACCGAAATCCGCTATGATGTGCCACCAACGGCGCGCCGCTCATTGAAACAGGTGGGCATCATGTCAGAGGCCAGCGGCGGTTTGCCAGCCAATGCTTTTGGTAATGCAAGCGGTGAATTCCTGATCAATGCAGCACGCAATACCAAGGGGCCACTCGCCTCGCGCTGGGGCACAATCATGGCGCGCAGAGCGCTCGCCAGCAGGACAAATACGCCAAATGACATAAACGGCGCTGACTGGGTGGCAGAGCGCGCCGCCCTGATCCTGCGAATGGGCGACGCCATTGTCGCTCGCCAGCTGGTGCAGCAGGTTGATGCCAGCAGCTATTCCAAACGGCTGCTTGAAGCATCTATGCCCATTTTCCTTGCCAATGCTGATCTGTCCGGCATGTGCCCGCTCGCCGAAGGTGCCGCACAAATTACGGAAATGCCCGAATGGAAAACGGCACTGCCGATCTGCGCATCGCTTGCCGGGGAACAGGCGCGGGCCACATCTTTGCTGAATCAGGTACGCAACAAAGGCTGGATGAAGGGCGTTGATTATTTGCTGACCGAAAAGGCCGTAGGTGCTGGCACCAACGGCAGGCGTACAGTCAAGATTGAATGGGAAAAGGTAACGTCGCTCAACAACTGGCGACACGGTATGGCGCAGGCAACGGGGCTGGAACCGCCCGAAGCGCTTTATGGCAGTATGGGGCGCCAGGTGGATGGCTGGCGCGCGCAGCTGCCCACGGTATCGGCCAAAACCCGGGTGACAACGGCCACCGGTGCTGCAGCGCTCGGCGTACTGTCCAACCGGGCAATGGTGGATGCCTATAGTATCGCGCTGGAAGATCCGGACATTGCGGATGATATTGGCACCAAGGCAGGCTATGTTCGCACGGCTTTTGTCGGTAGCAGCGATGGAGCAAAAATTTCCGCCATGCAGAGCCTGTGGGACAGCGCTACAAATGAGCGCGAACGCCATGGCATGCTGGTGCTTACTGCTCGTGCAGCGGCCCTGATCGCTCCGGCAGAAGGCAATGCCAGCGATGCAGACCGGCTGGTTGCATCCATGTTGACTGGCGGATTTGATATTCAGGCAGCACGTTGGCTGGGCGTGGTCGATGAAGGTTCGCTGGCTTGGGCCTTGCTTGCGGTCGGGGCGCCGGAATGGGGCACCATGGTCAGCGCCGGGGCCATTGAAGATTTTCAGGGCAATGATGATAGCGAAGCCTATCATAAAACCGCGCTTCTTGCCGCCGGGCTGGCTGGGCTCGGCCGGGCATCGCCGCAGACGCTTGCCACTGTCGCCTCTGATATAGAAGTCAATATTACCAAAGAAACGCGCTGGAGCCGAGCTATAGCTGCGGCCGCCGCGCGGGGCGAAAGCGGCACCGTGATGCTGCTTGCCGCAGCAGCTTTGCAAGCCACGGACTGGACCAAAGTACCACCGCACCATCTCTATCACATGGTCAGCGCGCTACGAACAGTGGGACTGGAGGCTGAGGCCCGCATGATTGCGGCAGAAGCGGTCAGCTTTGGCTAAAAGGCAGGCATCCCAAAGCGGCGTGGCCGCAATGGCCGATGCCGACAGCGCGCTAATTGAGCGCTATATAGAAATGCTGGTCGCTGAACGCGGTGTCGCACGCAATACCATGCTTGCCTATCGCACCGATCTTGCCCAGGCTTCTGACGCGCTTGCCGGGGCGCTGGCGAAGGCCACCAAGGAAACGCTCGGTACATTGGCCGCAGGCTGGACATCGCTTGCCACCAGCTCGGTTGCCCGCAAGGCGGCGGCGCTTCGGGGCTTTTTCGGATTTCTGGAGGAAGAAGGGTTTCGGGACGACAACCCGTCTGCCGCGCTCCCGCGCCCCGTGCAAATGCGTGGCCTGCCCAAGGTGCTTGACCAACAAGAAGTCGAAGCCCTGTTCAAGGTGATTGAGGCGAGGCTGGCCAAACCAAAGCCGTCGCCGCTGGATTATCGACTGTCGGCTCTTGTGGAGCTGCTCTATGGCTCTGGCCTGCGCGCTTCTGAACTGGTGGCTTTGCCAAGGGCATCAATCATGCGTGACCGGCCATTCATTATTCTGACCGGCAAAGGGGACAAGGAAAGGCTGGTGCCGATTTCCGACCGCGCCCGGCAGGCCGTGGGCACTTGGCACGCCTTTGTACCAAAGGAATCGCGTTTTCTTTTCCCGTCGCGCGCAGCAAAGGCAGCGGGCAAAGGCGATGTGCATATCAGCCGCATCCGCCTGTTTCAGATAATCCGCGAATTGGCGGCGGAATCGGGTATTGATCCGGCCAAGGTCAGCCCACACGTCCTGCGCCATGCCTTTGCCACGCATTTGCTGGCAGGCGGGGCCAATTTGCGTGCATTGCAGGCCATGCTGGGCCATGCCGATATCGCCACCACGCAAATCTATACCCATGTTGACAGCAGCAAGCTTGTTGAGCTGGTGAACAAGCGTCATCCGCTGGCCAACCGCACCCTGTCGCGCTGAGCCATGGTCCGTTGACCGCACGCCTCGGTCCCTCTATCGCCCCAGAATGACTGTTTATCTGGATTTTGAAAAACCGATATCGGCACTAGAAGCCCGCATTGCCGAGCTTGAAGAGGCTGCCGACGAAAGCGAAATCAACGTGTCGGCGGAAGTCGGAAAGCTGCGCGTTAAAGCGGACAAGCTGCTGGCTGACACCTATGCCAAGCTGACGCCGTGGCAAAAGACGCAAGTTGCGCGCCATCCTGAACGCCCGCATTTCAAACATTTCGTCGCTACGCTGTTTGATGACTTCCTGCCGCTTGCCGGGGACCGGGCCTTTGCTGATGATCAGGCCATATTGGGTGGCCTCGCACGGCTGGGCAAGCGGCGGCTTGTGGTGATTGGCCATGAGAAAGGCGACGATACTGAGAGCCGGTTGCGGCATAATTTTGGCATGGGAAAGCCTGAAGGTTACCGGAAGGCTATTCGCCTGATGGATCTGGCGGATCGGTTTGGTCTGCCTGTGGTCACTTTGGTTGATACCTCGGGCGCGTTTCCCGGTGTGCAGGCGGAAGAGCGCGGGCAGGCAGAGGCCATTGCCCGGTCGACAGAACGGTGCCTTACGCTCGGCGTGCCTATGATCGCCGCTATCGTCGGTGAAGGCGGTTCTGGAGGAGCCGTTGCGCTGGCCGCCGCGGACCGTATCCTGATGTTTCAGCACGCGGTTTACTCCGTAATTTCACCCGAGGGCTGCGCGTCCATCCTGTGGCGCACGGGAGATAAGGCCGCAGATGCCGCACAGGCGATGAAGATGACTGCGGATGATCTAAAGGCGCTGGGCGTGATTGACCAGATTGTGCCCGAACCTGTGGGCGGCGCGCACCGCGACCATGCCGCTGCCATTGCCAGCCTTTCGCGGGCTATACAAAGCGAGCTGGGGGTCCTTGAAAAATTGAGCCGAGGCGATCTGAAGCGGCAACGCCATGCCAAATTCCTGAAAATGGGCCAATTTTAGGGCGTTCCGACGCCGTGGCGCACGGCATGGCCGCTTTATCAGGCGCAGGCAAAATTTTACGCGCAACCATTTGCTTTTGTGATAGTTTCCACCGGGGCCAGTAAAAAGACTCGGTAAGGAGAGATTATCATGCGGAACAAGGCTTTGCTGACGCTGGGCGCGTCTTTCCTACTGGTGACTGGCCATGTCGCTGCGCCTGTTGATGCGGCGGAAAAGAAAACCAAGGCGCCTAAGGCTCCCAAGCCCTTTTCGGCCAAGGAAAAGGCGGCGGGTGCGAAATATCATCCTGAAATCCTGAAGGAATTTGGCGGTGCTGCCTATCAGTCACCCCAGACTGATTATGTCGTGCGGGTTGGCAAGAAGATCGCACTGCAATCTGGCCTTTCCACGGCGGAAAGCGACTTCACCGTTACCTTCCTGAATTCGCCTGTGAACAACGCCTTCGCAATTGAAGGGGGCTATGTCTACATCACCCGGCAGCTGGCGGCGCTGTGCAATAGCGAGGCGGAAATGGCGGGCGTACTCGGCCACGAGGTTGGTCATACGGCAGCGCGGCATAGCAAGAAGCGGCAAAATAATGCTACTTTGGCCAATATACTCGGGGTGGGTGGAACGATCTTGGGCGCTGTGCTTGGCGACAATGGCGGTTTGGTCGGCGCACTTGGCGGTTTTGCAAAGGAATATTCTGGGGTTGCAGCCCAGCTTTTCACCCTGTCCTATTCACGTGGGCAGGAAGAAGAAGCTGACGATCTGGGCATCCAGTATCTAAGCAAGGCGGGCTATGATCCGACGGCATTGTCCGACATGCTCAATTCGCTGGCCTTGCAAACGGCAGTTGATGCCAGAGCCGCTGGCCATATGGGCGGCGCAGTTCCCGAATGGGCAAGCACCCACCCTGATCCTGCAAAGCGCGTGGTTCGCGCCCTTGCCAATGGCAAGAAATTCCCCGCTGCAACCTTCCGCAATGCCGATGCGCATCTGAAGGCCATTGACGGCATGCTTTACGATGACGATCCTGCTGAGGGCGTGATCGACGGGCAGGAGTTCCTGCATCGCGATTTACGGCTGAAATTCAGTGTGCCGACTGGCTATGGCATGTCTAATAGTTCGCAAGCCGTCACCATTAACGGCAGCGGCGGGCAGGCGCAGTTCCGCACGCTTGCCTATAATGGCAATAAACAGGCCTATCTCGACGCTGCGTTCAAGGCGGTAGTGGGCGATAAGCAGCAGCTTGCCACGCAGCCGATGGCGACGACGACTGTCAACGGCATCCCCGCCTTTACCTCCTATGCCGATGTGCAGCAGCAAAGCGGCACGGTGCGGCTGACGGTCTATGCCTATGAATTCGGGCCGTCGCAGGCGTTCCACTTTGTCACGATCGCGCCAGTAAACACTTCGCCTTTTGCGGCAATGTACCAAAGCGTGGCGCGGCTGACGCAAAAAGAAGCCGAGGCAATCAAGCCGCGCAAGCTGCGGGTGGTAACGGTTGGATCGGGCGACAATGTCCAATCACTCGCAGCACGCATGGCCTATAAATCCTTGCAAGCGGAGCGTTTCTTGGCCCTAAACGGATTGCGCACAGGTGCCACGCTGACCAAGGGGCAGAAAGTCAAGATTGTAACTTATTGATCAGTAAGGGTAAGCGTGGCGGTTTAATCGTCGCGCGATACCCGTTCCTGCCGCTCATGCCGTTCCTGCGCTTCCAGCGTCATGGTGGCAATGGGGCGGGCGCGCAGGCGGGCGAGGGAAATGGGCTCGCCCGTCACCTGACAATAGCCATATTCGCCTTCCTTGATCCGGCGCAGCGCCGCGTCAATCTTGGCTATAAGCTTTCGCTGCCGGTCGCGGGTGCGCAGTTCAATGCCCCAGTCGGTTTCGCTGGAGGCGCGGTCGTTAAGGTCAGGCTCGCGAATCGGGCCATCCTGCAAATTGTTGAGCGTACCCCGCGATTCTTCCAATATTTCGTTTTTCCAGTTCAGCAGCTGCTTTTCAAAAAAGAGCAACTGCTTCTCATTCATGAACGGCTCGTCATCCGACGGAACATAATCGGGGTCCAGCACGCCATCAAATTTGCTATTTTCGGGAGACTTGCTTTCTACCTTGGCACCAGAGGCCATATATATTTCTCCACCTCAGTCTGCCGCAGCAGGCCTTTTTGGGGCGCTCTGCCGGGCTCTCCGGCGGCGCTATAGACTTGGGTTTAGAGGCAGACAAGCGGCAAAACGCGGCGCAGCAAATGTGTTGTGGATAGCGTGGGTCGCGAACGATTGCAGAGGACAAACAGCAGCAGTTGGACTGGTTCATCCATCGCTTCTGCAGTTAACAATGCCGGGTCCAAACAGTTCCACAACGGGACGCTTGGTCTCTCGTACCGGATTTTACGCGGTTTTTTTTTGTGCTGCGCAGCCGAATAGGGTTAATATGATTGCGATGGAACGGTAACTCTGTCCTTCTGCATCCATAGCAGACAGAGTTCTTAACCGCAGGGGATTAAGGCGCAACTGCCTGAGGGACTAGAAGAAGGTCATATTTATGTCGGTACGCATGGCTTTGGCAAAACTATGTGCATGCACATGTGGTGGCGCGCTGATCGGCGCAGGTGGCGCGCAGGTGGTCGATTCGCCACCCGCCGTTGCGGCTAAGCATTATCCGAAAAAGGCCAAGAAAAAGGTCCGTGCAATTGCGCACAAGGCCCCCGTGCGCAAGGTAAAGCGTGTTCGCAAGGTTGTGCGTACCACAACGACAACGGCCTGCGCACCGGCAACGGTAACCGTGGCAAGCCAGGGTGCACCTTTGCCCCCCATGCCTTATATGCCGCCCGCACCGATGGGCGCAGTTGATTTTGGCGGCGGCGGCATCCCTGTAGCGGTCGGCGGTGGCTACATCGGCGGCGGTGGCGGCGGCTTTGGCGGCGGCTTCTTCGGCGGTGGCGGCTTTGGCGGCGGCGGTGGCGGAAGCAGCGGCACTGTGGTGATTTCTTCGACCTCAAGCAGCACGGGCGGAATCAGCACGTCGACATCCAGCGGTGGCTCGGGCGGCTCGAGCACCTCGACCTCAACCGGCGGTTCCAGCACCTCGACTTCAAGTGGTGTTTCGACCTCTACTGGCGGCGTCAGCACTTCTACCTCAACGGGCGGGGTATCAACCTCGACAGGTGGTGTCTCGACGTCCACAGGTGGGGTTTCGACATCGACAGGCGGCGTCAGCACATCTAGCGGCGT
>CAYVQO010000006.1:12095-17147 GCA_964452835.1 uncultured Sphingorhabdus sp.
CGTCCACAGGTGGGGTTTCGACATCGACAGGCGGCGTCAGCACATCTAGCGGCGTGTCAACATCAAGCGGCGCAGTATCGACTTCCAGCGGTTCAGTCTCGACGTCGAGCACGACCTCTTCGGGCAATGTCAGCACCTCTTCCGGCAATGTCAGCTCGACTGGCAATGTGAGTTCCACAGGAAATGTGAGTTCCACAGGAAATGTAAGCTCCACCGGCAATGTAAGCACTTCGTCCACCACGTCGACGAGCAGCTCAACTTCATCGTCAACCAGCAGTTCGACATCGTCGTCCTCATCGACCAGTTCTTCGACTTCGTCATCAACCTCAAGCGGTGGTTCGACCGGCGGCACCTCCAGCGGCACCGACGTTCCGGCCCCGCCGATGGTATTGCTCTTTGGAGCAGCAGCAGCAGGCCTGTTTGCACGCCGCCGCAATGCGAAGAAAAAGCTGGCTAAAGCAGCCTGAGCTTTTCAAATTGAATGTTGAGGGGGGGCGGCCAATGTGCCGCCCTTTTCTTTTGCGGGCTTGCGTGGCTGCCTGTGCCTCGGCATAGGCGCTGAGCATGCATGATCTGAAATCCATTCGCGAAAATCCGCAAGCCTTTGACGCAGCCTTGGCGCGGCGTGGCGCATCGCCAGTGGCGGCTGAGATTGTTGCGCTCGATGAACGCCGCCGTGCGGTGCTGACGCAATTGCAGGATGGGCAGGCGCGCCGCAATGAGGCATCAAAGGCCATTGGTGCTGCCATGGGAAAGGGCGATCATGCGACGGCGGAGGCGCTGAAGGCCGAAGTCGCGGCTCTGAAAGAGAGCATGCCCGCATTGGAAGAGCAGGAGCGTGCGCTCGGCGCAGAGCTTGACGCGATACTCGCTGCAATTCCCAACTTACCGCTGGACGATGTGCCTGACGGCGCGGATGAAACCGGCAATGTCGAAATAAGCCGCTGGGGGACCTTGCGCGATTTTGATTTTGCACCAAAGGATCATGCCGATCTGGGTCCGCCATTGGGGCTGGATTTTGAAACAGGCGTTGCCATTTCCGGCGCACGCTTCACCTTCATGCGCGGGCAGATGGCACGGCTTAACCGGGCGCTGGGCCAATTCATGCTCGACCATCAGACAGGCGTGAACGGCTATGCCGAATGCAACACGCCGGTTCTGGTCAATGATGCTGCGATGTATGGCACGGACAAGCTCCCGAAATTTGCCGATGACAGCTTCCGCACCACGGATGGCCGCTGGCTGATTCCAACCGCAGAAGTATCGCTGACCAGCAGCGTTTCGGGCGAAATCCTGGATGATGCCATGCTGCCAATCCGTATGACCGCGCTGACGCTGTGCTTCCGGTCTGAAGCAGGGGCTGCAGGCAAGGATACCAAGGGGCTGATCCGCCAGCACCAATTTGAGAAGGTTGAACTGGTGTCGATCACGCGGCCCGAGGATAGCGCGGCCGAGCATGAGCGGATGACGGCGGCGGCGGAAAGTGTGCTGCAGGCGCTGGCGCTGCCCTATCGCAAGTTGCTGCTGTGCACTGGTGACATGGGCTTTGGTGCACGCAAAACCTATGATCTGGAAGTCTGGCTGCCAGGACAGGGGCTGTACCGCGAGATTAGCAGTTGTTCCAACTGCGGCGATTTTCAGGCGCGACGGATGAATGCGCGTTATCGGCCTCTGGAAGCGAAGGGCACCGCCTTTGTGCACACGCTGAACGGCTCTGGCCTTGCTGTTGGCCGCACCCTGGTTGCGGTGCTGGAAAATTACCAGCAGGCAGATGGCAGCGTGACGGTGCCGGAGGCGCTGCTGCCCTATATGGGCGGGCTGGAAAGACTGGTCCCGGCGGCCTGATGCGCATTCTTCTTACCAATGATGACGGCGTGAATGCCCCCGGCCTGAAAGTGCTGGAGGCGATCGCTCGCCAGTTCAGTGACGATATCTGGATCGTCGCCCCTGCCGAGGAAAATTCGGGCGCGGGCCATTCGCTGACGCTTTCGCGGCCCGTCCGCATCCGTCAGCATGGTCATCAGCATTATTCGGTCAGCGGTACACCGACAGACAGCGTGATGATTGCGTTGGGCGTGCTGATGAAGGACAGCCTGCCGGATGTTGTGCTCTCTGGGGTTAACCGGGGCGCAAATCTGGGCGATGACATTACCTATTCGGGCACGGTCTCTGCCGCGATGGAAGGGGCGCTTGCCGGGGTCCGCGCCATTGCCCTGAGCCAGGTGTACGGCAAGGAAGGCATGGGCGACGCAGTGCCCTTCTCAGCCGCTGAAAGCTGGGGTGCGCGGGTATTGGCGCCTTTACTCGCCATGGACTTTGCCCCCCGGACATTGGTGAATGTGAATTTCCCCGCCATCGCGCCAGAGGCCGTAAAGGGCATTCAGGTCGTACGGCAGGGGTTCCATGATTATAGCCGCGGCTCGATTGTCAAAGGCACCGATCCGCGTGGCTATGATTATTATTGGTTCGGCCTGCACGGCGTTGAACATAGCAGCGGGCATGATACCGATTTGGAAGTGGTGGAAGATGGCTACATCGCGGTCACGCCGCTTCAGCTTGACTTGACGCACCGCGAAT
The DNA here is from genome assembly GCA_964452835.1 of uncultured Sphingorhabdus sp. GTDB lineage: Bacteria > Pseudomonadota > Alphaproteobacteria > Sphingomonadales > Sphingomonadaceae > Sphingorhabdus_B. The sequence goes on from CAYVQO010000006.1 coordinate 14,673, forward strand.
CGATGGCCAGCCTGGCTGAAGCTTTCAAGGGGCAAGGATAGCAGCATGGCAAGGGGGGCAGGGCCAAAAATCGCATGTCTTGCCTTGCTAATGCTACCCGGCTGCATTCCACGTGGCGGCGGTGACTACAGGATCAAAGGCAGCGGCGATAGCGATGCGGCGGCGAACGCACAGCCCGATGCGACTGCCTATCAACGTGGCCCGGTCATCCTTGTGCCTGAAACCGAAATTGTCGAAACCACTCCCAGCTGGAGCCCCGCGACGGTAGAGCGCAATGCGCAGCTGGCAGGCGGAACCACCTATGTCGTCAGGGCTGGCGACACGCTCTACCGTATTGGCAATGAAAGCGGGGCAGGGGCCGATGCGATAGCGCGGGCCAATGGACTGAGCGCCCCCTATGCCTTGCAGGTGGGGCAACGGCTGCAGATACCGGCCGGGCTTTACCACCGCGTCAGTGCAGGCGAGACTGGCATTGCTATTGCCCGCGCCTATGGCGTTGCGTGGAGCGAGGTTGTGGCGCTGAACAGCCTGTCTGAGCCCTTTATGCTGCGCGCCGGGCAGTTTCTTCGGCTGCCCGATTCCGCTTCTGCGCTACCAGTTGATGGCGGCGGGCAAAGTGCGCAGCAAATGGCTGATGCCTTCACGCTCGATATCGACGCTATTGTAACGGGCAGTCAGCCCGCACGGCCAGAGCCGGGGCAGACAAGTCCGGCGCTGGCGACTGCAATTGCCTCACCTTCCGGCTTTACGGGAGCCTTTGGCTGGCCGCTGGCAGGCACAATAGTCTCACGCTTTGGCGCGCTGGGCGGGGGCAGGGTGAATGACGGGATCAACATCGGCGCCCCCCTTGGTACCCCCGTGACATCCGCAGGCGATGGTGTCGTTGTCTATAGCGGCAATGAAATCCGCGTTTTTGGCGGGCTGGTCATGGTTGACCATGGCAGCGGCTGGATCACCGCCTATGGCCATCTGGGTGGCTTGAACGTGAAGCGCGGGGACCGAGTCAAGCGCGGGCAAGTGCTGGGCAGCGTCGGCGACACGGGCTATGTCAACACGCCGCAGCTGCATTTTGAGATCCGCAAAGACCGGAAGCCGCTTGATCCTATGACCAAGCTACCTGCGCGCTAGCTCCCCAACAGCGAAAATGCCAAACCCATCGCTGCGTAAAAGGCAATCCAATAGCCTGCGTCAATGGCAAACAGCTTGCCCGATTTGCGTCCAAACAGATAATTTGTGCCAATGGCAGGCACGATGAAGCCAATGGCAATGCCGGTTGAAATCATCATTGTCGACCGCATGCTCATTTCCCCGAAATGCGCGAGCAAATGCCCCAGGAAAACGGCCGACAGGACGCTGAACAGAAATGTTGTCCCATAGATTTTAAGCATATTGCCCGATGCAATCTCCGCATCGCTTAGTCCGATTTCGCGCTGCCACGCTTTGCCGAAAAGCGGTCCGTACCAGATGCCGCCAACCAGAAAGCCGCTGACCGCAGCGACCAATATTGCCAGAAGATTTGCGTTTGCCATGATTTAGTTCCTCCCAAAGCGTTAATGGTCTTTAAAGGCTCTCGTGACAAGTGCGGCAAAAGCGCCTATGCGCCCGCGCCTATGGCAACGAAGATTCAGGAAGCGCCGAAGGTCGGCATGGTGTCGCTTGGCTGTCCCAAGGCGCTAGTGGATAGCGAACGCATCCTGACCAAGTTGCGCGCCGATGGCTATGCGATGTCGGCTGATTATGCAGGGGCTGACGTTGTGCTGGTCAACACCTGCGGCTTCCTGGACAGTGCCAAGGAAGAGAGCCTTGAGGCAATCGGCGAAGCAATGGCCGAAAATGGCCGCGTGATCGTCACTGGCTGCATGGGGAAGGAAGCCGATGTTATTCGTGCACGCTTCCCCGATGTGCTCGCGATTACCGGCGCGCATCAATATGAGGATGTGGTGTCCGCGGTGCACGAGGCTGCCCCCCCAGCGCGCGGGGCCTTTGTCGATCTGATTCCCGAAGGCGGGCTGAAATTAACTCCGCGCCATTATAGCTATTTGAAGATTTCGGAGGGCTGCAATCACAGCTGCGCTTTTTGCATCATCCCCAGCCTGCGCGGCAAACTGGCCAGCCGACGGATCGACGCGGTGCTGCGCGAGGCCGAGAAGCTGGTCTCCGCCGGGACTAAAGAGTTGCTGGTGATCAGCCAGGATACCTCGGCCTATGGCGTCGATACGCGCCATGAGTCACGGGACTGGAAGGGGCGCGAAGTGCGCGCCCACATGACCGATCTGGCGCGCGAATTGGGGCAGTTGCGCACTGCGGACGGCAAGGCACCGTGGACCCGGCTGCATTATGTCTACCCTTACCCCCATGTCGACAATGTCATTCCACTCATGGCAGAGGGACTACTGACGCCCTATCTCGATATTCCTTTCCAGCATGCCGCGCCGTCTGTGCTAAAACGCATGAAGCGCCCTGCGAACGAGGCTA
>CAYVQO010000006.1:17247-25554 GCA_964452835.1 uncultured Sphingorhabdus sp.
CAGCATGCCGCGCCGTCTGTGCTAAAACGCATGAAGCGCCCTGCGAACGAGGCTAAGGTGCTGGAGCGTATTCGCAACTGGCGCGCAATTGCGCCAGATATAGCCATCCGCTCTAGCTTCGTCGTCGGCTTTCCCGGCGAAACTGAGGCCGACTTTCAATATTTGCTCGACTGGCTGGATGAAGCGCAACTGGACCGTGTTGGAGCCTTCCGCTTTGAACCTGTTGAGGGGGCGGCCGCCAATGCCCTCGACAATCCGGTACCGGAAGAGGTGAAGGAAGAGCGATATCAGCGGATCATGGCCAAAACCGCTGCGATCAGCGCGGCAAAGCTGGCGGCAAAGGTGGGTCGCACCTTGCCCGTGATAATAGACGAAGTGGGCGAAGCGGATGAGGATGGCAGCATTGGTGCCACGGGCCGCTCAAAGGCGGACGCGCCTGAAATTGATGGCCATGTTTATTTGCGCGATGTGTCCGAAGGCTTGAAAGCAGGAGACATTATCGACGTCCACATTGAGGACGCCGATGAGCATGACCTGTTTGGGGTCAGCGCGTAGCGTTCCCGGCCTCTACCACTTCAAACGGGGCCCAGGGCTGTTCGACATAGTTGGCATTCTCGGCTTCTGGTACCTTCTCCATCGGCTGGAACTTGCCAAGCCCGCAACCGGCACCTTCCTGCAAAATGCCACCAGCTGACGTCAGTACGCGGATTGTATCGACATTGCAGAGACGGCCCAGTGATGTTTTATAGCCAAAGCGGTCCTCAAACATCAGGCTGGGGCAAGCATGCGGCAGCGTGTTGCGATAATATTTCCCGCCCGCCATTTTGAAATCAATGACATTATTGGCAAGGATTTTGGTCGATTTGATCTGGTTGATGCTGATGCAATTCACCGGCTCGCCGGCTGGTTGATAGGCAGCAAGCTCCTTGGCGCGGCGCTCTGCGGGGCCGAATGCGCCAGCAGTGGTCGCAATAGCAAGCGTGGCAATGCCCATTATTAATATCTTCATGGTCGCAATTCCCTGCTGAATTCTATGCTTGAGGCTAATGTTACAAAGCTGAACTGTCGATGACTAAGCCGGGGCGACCGTTTTGGGTTTGAACCGGCACAAATCAGCGACCCCACAGCGCCAGCATTCCGGCTTGCGCGCTTTGCAGATATAGCGGCCATGCAAGATCAACCAGTGATGCGCGCCAAGGCGGAATGGCTTGGGTGTCTTTTTGTCCAGCGCCTTTTCTACGGCCAAGGGTGTTCTGCCCTTGGCAAGACCGGTACGGTTGCCGACGCGGAAGATGTGGGTGTCGACAGCAAAGGTTTCCGCGCCAAAGGCTGTGTTCATCACCACATTGGCGGTTTTGCGTCCGACACCGGGCAGGGTTTCCAGCAGCTCACGATCGGCTGGAACCTCTCCTTCATGGTCGCGCTCCAATATCTCCGACAGTGCAATCACATTCTTCGCCTTGGCGTTGAACAGGCCAATGGTCTTGATATGCGCCTTCAGCCCTTCTTCGCCCAAGGCAATCATATCGGCGGGAGTGTGGACTTCCTCGAACAGCTTTTTCGTTGCCCGGTTGACGCCAACATCGGTGGCCTGCGCGGACAGTACGACAGCAACCAGCAACTGATAGTCATTGCCATAGGCCAGCTCTGTCTCAGGCGCTGGGTTGGCTTCTGCCAAGCGCCGGTAAAATTCGAAAATATCCGCTGATTTCATGGCCATTGGTTAGGCCGGAACGGGGTAAATCGCCAGACTATTTGGCGGGCGCAGCCGAAATCGACAAGGCGTCGGTGCTATGTTCCTCATCCTTCAGACCAATGCCAATCATCGCCTTTGGCACTTCAATTTCGGACGATACCACAGGATAGGCGCAATAATCGGCGGCATAATAGGCGCTGGGACGATGGTTGCCGGATAGGCCAATGCCGCCAAAGGGCGCGGCAGATGTCGCGCCGTTGGTGGTCGCGTTCCAGTTGACCACGCCTGCACGGCTATTGGCCCAAAATTCATTATATTGTTCAGGCGTGCCGCCAATTAGCGCAGCGGAAAGGCCAAAGCGTGTGTTGTTCGCCTCTGCAATGGCGGTAGAAAAATCTGGTACGCGAATAACCTGTAATAGCGGACCGAACAACTCTATGTCCGGCCGCTCTGCCATATCGCTGACGTCAATGATGCCGGGTGACAGGAAAGGGCGCCCGCCAACCGGGCGAGTCATATGGCGGATCGGCTTGCCACCATGGCTCATCAGCGCAAGAAAGCTCTCGGTCAGGCCGTCCGCAACGTCATTATCAATGACCGGGCCCATAAATGGCGCAGGTTCACCATGCGGATCGCCGATGACAAGCCGGTCAGTCAGCTTCTTCAGCAAGGGCACGAAAATGTCGTACAATTCATCCTTGATAATCAGGCGACGGGCTGCTGTGCATCGTTGGCCTGCAGAGAGGAACGCGGATTGCACCACCAATACAGCTGCGCTGTGCAAATCATGCGTGTCCCAAAGGATGATAGGGTTGTTGCCGCCCATCTCGAGCGCCAATATCTTGTCTGGCCGGCTGGCGAATTGGCGGTTGAGGGCCACACCCGTTTGGGCAGAGCCAGTGAATAGCAAGCCATCAATGTCGGGATGCGCCGACAATGCCTTGCCAACTTCTGCACCGCCTTGCACGATTCTGATCACGCCGTCGGGAATACCGGCGCGGCGATAAATTGCGTGCAGCATCTCTCCAACCGCTGGTGTCTTTTCGGACGGTTTGAACACCACTGCATTGCCCGCCAGCAGCGCCGGGACAATATGGCCATTGGGCAGATGCGCCGGAAAGTTATATGGCCCCAGTACCGCAAGCACCCCGTGCGGCTTGTGGCGCAGTGCGTTGCGTGTGCCTGGCTTGCCGTCCACACGGCGCTGTGCGGTGCGTTCACCATAGGCGCGCACGGAAATATCGACCTTGTTGATGACGGTTTCGACTTCAGTGCGTGCTTCCCACAGCGGCTTGCCGGTTTCGCGTGCAATCAGATCAGCAAGTTCTTCCGTGTCGGCGCGGACGCGATTGGCAAAGCCGCGCAATTTGGCAACACGGTCGGACAGGGGAGCTGCTGCCCAGCGCGGCCAAGCATCACGCGCAGCGGCAACCTCGGCATCGACATTGCCGATTTTGCCGCGCCATAGCTCGGCGCCGGTCGCAGGCTCGTGGGATATCAGTTCTTTCAACCCGTTCGTCTCGTCATTTTACCCTAATTTGGACTTTACCGTATGTGAGCCATTAGCCCTTTACATCAAGTAAATTATCCCGGCTTTCCGCCGCGCAATGCGGTGCCATATTCGCGAATCTGCACAATCTTTGCATTTAGCAGCGACCAGTCATCTTGGTCGGCAATGGCTGCCCAAATATTCTCAACCTCGTAAATCAACATGGTGCACGGCTGTATGGCAGGGCGTCGCTCATGAAAAAAGCGTGCAATGGGGATTTTGTCGCGGATCATCCTACGTTCTGATTCCTCAACTAACGCCCGATCCTCTGCATCACCACGGGATGGCTCGCCCAGCCGCCACAGGAAGCGGCGGATAATCGCAGACTGGAAAAGGGTCGGAAACCGCTCCAGCGCCTCCACCAACGGCGCCGAGTCGCAGATCAGCCGCAACGAAATCGCCAGTTGTGCCAAATCCCAGTGCATCGCCTCAGCCTGCCTGCCAAAGGCGTAAAGTCCGTTATGATCGAAATAGGCGGCAGTGAAGGCGGGGTCCCAATATTCGGTGAAGCGCCAAGGGCCATAGTCAAAGCTTTCCCCGGTGATGTTGATATTGTCGCTGTTCAGAACGCCATGGACAAAGCCTGCGACCATGAAGCTGGCGGCTTGTTCGGCAATGCGCTCGACCGCAAGGTTCATCAGCATTGCAGCGGGATTGTCTTCCGCCTCAGTCCCATAAAGCTTTTCCAGACAATAGCTGACCAGCGTCGCCATCATCGCCTCATCGCCTTCGTAGGCGATCCGCTGAAACGCGCCGATGCGAATATGGCTGTGGCTAAGCCGGACAAGCACGGCCGACCGTGTCGGCGAAGGCTCATCCCCACGCCACAGCGCCTCGCCGGTCTCGATCACAGAAAACGTCTTGCTGGTCTCGACACCAAGCGCTTCGAGCATTTCCGTCGCTAATATCTCGCGCACTGCGCCTTTTAGCGTAAGCCGCCCATCGCCATCGCGGCTATAGGGCGTGGTCCCGCTCCCCTTGGTGCCAAGGTCCATCAACCGCCCTGCATGATCATGCATCTGCGCGAACAGAAAGCCGCGGCCATCGCCAATATCCGGATTATACACACGGAACTGGTGACCATGGTACCGCAGCGCCAGCGGCTGCGGCATATTATCCGGCAGCGGCTTGAAGTGCGCAAAATGCTCTATCCACGCTGCGTCGTCCAAACTATCCAGCCCAACCGATGCCGCCCAGCGATCATTGCGATAGCGCAATATTGCCTTTGGAAAATTGGCCGCCTGCACCGGATCTCCGATTTTTGCACCAAGGCTGGCGATTTGCGGATCGGCGCGGTAGGGCGATGGGGCAGGTTGCAGATTCATCTCGGCGCTGCTGTGGGGCGCATGGTGCAGAAAGGCAAGCATGGCGGTTTTCGAAGATCATTATTGGGAGTCCGCCGATGGCCTGCGCCTGCACTATCGCGACTATCCAGGGCCGACCGCACGTCCGCCCCTTATCTGCCTGCCCGGGCTGACCCGCAATGCCCGCGACTTTGAACCCGTGGCGGAATTGCTGGGCGGCAAGCGCCGCATGATTGCAGTTGATTTTCGCGGACGGGGCGAGAGCGGTTATGCGAAGGACCCCATGACCTATTTGCCGATGACCTATGTGCAGGATGTTGATCTGCTGCTGCAAAAATTGGATCTTAAGCATTTTGTCACGCTGGGTACGTCGCTTGGCGGCATTGTCTCCATGCTGCTTGCCACGCAGTGGCAAGGCCGACTGAAAGGTGCGATCCTCAACGATATTGGGCCTGAAATCGGGACGAGGGGCGTAGAACGGATTCGCGGCTATGTCGGGCAGGGGCGCAGCTTTGAAACATGGATGCACGCCGCCCGGGCCATGGCTGAGGCGCAGTCCGACATTTACCCCGATAACAATCTTGACGACTGGCTACGGCTGGCCAAACGGACCTGCAAGGTCGGCAATAATGGTCGGATCATATTCGACTATGACATGAAAATCGCCGAGCCGTTCAAATTGCCCGGGGGCGAGGCAGGCATTGACCTATGGCCCGCCTTCGCCGCGTTAAAGGGCATCCCGCTGCTGATCCTGCGCGGTGAAAGGTCGGACATTTTGGAAAAGCCCGTGGCGACAAAAATGGTGAAGAGGCATGGCGACGCCACGCTGATCACTGTGCCCCGGGTCGGCCATGCACCCTCGCTTGATGAGGTGACATCCAAAGACGCCATCCGTGAATTTCTGATGCCAATCAAATGATCCGTATCCTCCATCTGCACAGCGCCTTTGACCTTGGCGGGAAGGAAGCGCGGGCAGTGAAGCTGATGAATCATTTTGGGCGTTCGGCTTCGCATGTGATCCTGTCGGCCGTGCCTGATGCGCTGGGTGCACGCGATGCAATTGATGCGGGCGTAAAGGTAGATTTTCCCGGCGACGCTGCGCCTGCGCTTTATGGAAAGCCTGCGCCGGGTCGCTATCTGAAGCTGGCGCGATATTTTCAGCAGTTCGACCTGATCCTCAGCTATAATTGGGGATCAATGGACGGGGTGATGGCGCGCACGCTTTTATCGCCTTTCATGAAACTGCCGCCGCTTGTCCATCATGAGGATGGATTTAACGAGGATGAAGCGGTCAAGCTCAACTGGAAACGTAACGCCTTTCGCAGCCTTGCGCTGAAAGGTGCTTACGGGCTTGTGGTGCCCTCAATTACATTGGAAGAAATTGCGCTCGTGGATTGGATGCGGCCATCATCCAAAGTGCACCGCATTGCCAATGGCATTGCCTTAGCGGCCTATCAGACAGCGCCCAAGCCAGATGCCTTTCCGGGCCTGACCAAAGCAGCAGGCGAAGTGGTGGTTGGCACCATAGCCGGTCTGCGTGCGGTGAAGAATTTGCCCCGCCTTGTGTGTGCAGTCGCGGCAGCAGGGCCCAATGTAAAGCTGGCCATTGCCGGGGAAGGGCCGGAGCGCGGCGCAATCATGGCGGAAGCCGAGCGGTTGGGAATGGCAGACCGGCTGATTATGCCGGGCTTCCTGAAAAACCCTGCGGATTATGTCGGGCTGTTTGATATTTTCGCGCTGTCATCGGATAGCGAACAATATCCGATATCGCTGGTCGAGGCGATGGCCGCGGGCCTGCCTGCGGTTTGCACCGATGTTGGCGATGTGCGCGATATCGTCGCTGAGGCCAATCGACCTTACATCGTAGCGAAGGATGATGAGGATGGCTTTGCTGGCGCTTTGTCCGCGCTTGCCGCCAATGCCGAATTGCGGCGTGGCATTGGTGCGGCAAATCAGGCGCTTGCTTGCGCTGAATATGGGGAAGAAAAAATGTTTGCGCGCTACCGCCTGCTCTATGGCAATGCGATGAAACGCGCCGATTTTGCGCGACAAGCGTGATGCGATTGTCTAGCGCGATATCAGAAAGCGCGCCGGGGCGGCGCAAAGCTTTGAATAGGGGAAGTTAGGTGTTTAAGGGCTTGAAACCCATATCTTACGGTGGCCGTGAGCTTTGGCCGCTGATAGAGGGCGGCAAGGGCGTCGCTGCAACCAACCATGCCAGTTCAGGCGCATGGGCAGCGGCTGGCGGCATCGGCACAGTCTCGGCGGTAAATGCTGACAGCTATGATGATAATGGCGATTATATCCCGCAGATATTTTTTGGCAAAACCCGTGCGGAGCGCCATGAAGAGCTGGTCGAATATGGCATCAGGGGCGGAATTACGCAGGTAAAGCGCGCCTTTGATATTGCGGGTAACAAAGGCGCGATCAACATCAACGTGCTGTGGGAAATGGGCGGGGCCCAGCGCATCCTGCACGGCATATTGGAAAAGACCAAGGGACTGGTAACTGGCGTTACCTGTGGTGCGGGGATGCCGTACAAGCTGTCCGAAATTGCCGCGCAATATGGCGTCTATTATCTGCCGATCATCAGTTCTGCCCGGGCGTTTCGTGCGCTGTGGAAACGCGCCTATCATAAGGTTCCTGAGTGGCTGGGCGCTGTTGTGTATGAGGATCCCTGGCTGGCGGGAGGGCATAATGGCCTTTCCAATGCAGAGGATCCAACCAAGCCTGAAGACCCCTATCCACGGGTGAAAGCGCTGCGTGAAACGATGCGGGCAGAGGGGATTTCCGACGATTTGCCGATCGTTATGGCAGGCGGCGTCTGGTATTTGCGTGACTGGGAAGATTGGATCGACAATCCGGAGCTGGGCCAGATCGCCTTTCAGTTCGGCACGCGCCCGCTCCTGACACAGGAAAGCCCGATCCCGCAGGGATGGAAAGATCATCTGACCAAAATTCCGGAAGGCGGCGTATTGCTGCACAAATTTTCGCCAACGGGTTTTTATTCCAGTGCTGTGATCAATCCCTTCCTTCGAGAATTGCAGGCACGGTCCGAACGGCAAATTCCCTATTCAACCGAACAGGCTGGCGATCATACGGCAAAGCTGGATGTAGGCGTGAAGGCCAAGAATATGTGGGTCACGCCACATGACTTGCAACGCGCCCGCGAATGGGATGCGCGCGGCTTTACCACTGCGCTGAAAACACCCGACAGCACAGTGATTTTCGTCGAGCCCGAAAATGCAGCGGTGATCCGCAAGGATCAGGCTGACTGTATGGGTTGCCTTTCGCATTGCGGTTTTTCGTCATGGAAAGATCATGACAATAACTCGACAGGCCGCCTTGCCGACCCGCGTAGTTTCTGCATCCAAAAGGCGCTGCAAAATATCGCCCATGGCGCTTCGATTGATGAAAATCTGATGTTCGCGGGGCATTCTGCCTATGAATTTGGCCGTGATCCCTTTTATTCCAATGGCTTTGTGCCGACAGTAAAGCAGCTGGTGGATCGGATACTGACCGGGGATTGATGTGCTTGACCTGATTGTCGTTGCTTTGGCGATGTCCGGATTTGGAGAAACCAAAACGGTCAGGCCCTTCTCCGCAGAATCGGATGTCTGCACTGTGGACAAAAGCATTTTCAGACTTGGGAATCCATCAGAAGACCGGATAACAAACAGCATCGCAATCCGACGCGACGGGGTCATGTACTGGAATGAGACCGGCCTGTTCGACGAGACCGTTCCTCGATATTTCAA
>CAYVQO010000006.1:25654-39241 GCA_964452835.1 uncultured Sphingorhabdus sp.
ACGCTTCCGCCGATAGCCTTGCCGCTTCGGGAGAGTTCATAATGGCTTCAGTCGCATCGGCCTATCGCAGAGTCGAGCCCGCACGCATTGAGCAGCGCAAAGCTACGCGCCATTCGGTTGTGATCCGGCGCGCTACCGTGCGCGGCCTTGGACGCCAGCCGCTGGACGCAGAGTTGATTGATTTGTCGGTCTATGGTTGCCGCCTTATGGTGAACGTGCGCTACACCGACGGTGACCGGCTGTGGCTGCGCTTTGCTGGCGAAAAGCCAGTCGCGGCAACGGCCGTCTGGTTTGAAGGCGACCAATTGGGTTGCCGTTTCGACGAGCCGCTGGATCGTGCCTTGTTTCGTGCGCTTACGCTGACCTTCGGCTAGGCCAGAGTTAATCCAGATCCCACGCCCGCTCGCCATGGCTGCTAATATCCAGTCCATCGCGTTCCTGATCTTCGCTAACCCGCATCGGCAGGATCATCGAAACCATATAGCCCACTATGAGCGTGACCACTGCGGAATAGGCGGCAACAATGCCGACGGCTTTCACCTGCGTCCATAGTTGGCTGATCATGGTCATGCCCTCTGCATAGCCGCGCCCGCCGACACTTTCATGCAGAAGTACAGCAAGCAGAACGGACCCCATGATCCCGCCGACGCCATGCACTGCAAATACGTCCAGCGAGTCATCAATCTGCAATTTGCCCTTTACCAGATGGACTGCGTAGAAGCAGACCAGACCCGCAAGCAGACCTAAAATGATAGCGCCAAGTGGTCCGACCGAACCCGATGCCGGGGTAATGGTGGCAAGGCCCGCAACCGCACCAGTGGCAAAGCCTACCGCCGTTGCCTTGCCAACCTTTATCCGCTCAATCAGCATCCACACACAAGCAGCGACTGATGCGGCCAGATGTGTGACGATGATTGCCGTTGCAGCGCCTTCGTCATTGGCCGCAAGGGCGGAGCCGCCGTTGAAGCCGAACCAGCCCACCCATAAAAGCCCTGCGCCTGCAACGGTCAGCGATGGGCTGTGCGGCAGCATAAGGGTTTTGGGGAAGCCAATGCGCTTGCCAAGCATCAGCGCCACCACCAGCGCGGAGACCCCAGCAGTGGTGTGCACTACGATGCCTCCGGCAAAATCGATAACGCCTTCGCGCATCAGGAATCCATTGCCCCACACCCAGCGAGTCACCGGCACATAGACCAGCAATGACCAAAGCGCGCTGAAGGCAACGACCCAGCCAAAGCGCGCCCGTTCCACCCATGCACCGACGATCAGGGCGGGGGTAATGATGGCAAAGGTCATCTGGAACAGGCCAAAGACAAGCTCTCCAATGGTCTGTCCGTCGCGCATCGCGAACATGCCGCCAAAGGCCATGTTGCCTAGATGGCCGATATATTGGCCAGCGTCAGGATCATCGAATACACCAAAGGCAAGACTATAGCCTGCAACGATCCAGATGATTGAGGTAACTGCCGTAATTGCGCCGCATTGCACAAGCACCGACAGGAAATTCTTGGCGCGCACCAGGCCGCCGTAGAAGAGCGCAAGACCCGGAATTGTCATCATCAGCACCAGCGCCGATGCCGTCAGCACCCATGCGGTATCGCCGCTATCGGGTGAGGGCTCCACAGCCACAGCGGCTGCATCTTGCGCAAATGCGGGCGCGGCAATCGCAAGCGCGCCCAATATGGCTGCCGTCTTCAGATAAGAACGCATATTCCTCTTCCCCTGCGACCTCTTTGGCGAAGGCTCTAGGCGAGGGGGTGGGGTGGCTCAATTGCTAATTGCAGAAACAGCAATGTTTTCGACAGGAAATTGCGTGCGATAAGGCGCTAGGCCCAGCCATCCAGCACCTGATCTGGCGGACGATGGCCGTCGGCGAAAATGCGGATATTGGCAATGACTTTTTCGCCAGAGGCCTCACGCCCTTCAAAGGTCGCGCTGCCCAGATGGGGGAGCAGAACGACATTGGGGATAGCCAGAAAGCGCGCATCCACTGCGGGCTCATGCGTATACACATCCAGCCCTGCCCCGGCGATCTTGCCGCGTGTAAGCGCCTCGATCAGCGCATCTTCATCGACCAGTTCGCCGCGTGAACTGTTGATCAGATAAGCATCCGGTTTCATCAGGCCGATCCGCGCACGGCTCATCAGCCTGTCGGTTTCGGCGGTCAGCGGGCAGTGCAATGTGATGATGTCGCTTCGTGCCACCAGCCGATCAAGATCAGCCTCAAAGCTCACGCCCAACTCTTCCTCTACACTGGCAGGAAGGCGGTGGCGCTTGTTATAGAGGATATTCATGCCAAAGGCGCGGGCACGAATGGCAACTGCTTCGCCGATCCGGCCAAAGCCGACAATGCCCAGCGTCTTGCCCCCCACCCTGTGGCCCAGCATGCCGGTTGGGGACCAGCCCTTCCATGCACCAGAGCGCATCAGCCTATGCCCCTCACCCAGACGCCGCGGCACATTAAGGATCAGCGCCATGGTAAGGTCGGCTGTGTCGTCGGTGAAGACGCCGGGCGTGTTGGTGACGATGATCCCCTTTGCCTTGGCGGCCGCCAGATCAATATGGTTCACGCCAGCGCCAAAATTGGCGATCAGTTTCAGCGAGGGCGGCGCTGCATTGATCAACGCGGCGTCAATCCGGTCGGTCACAGTGGGCACCAGCACATCGCACCCCTGCATCGCAGCCAGCATTGCATCAGCGGGCATTTCCGAGTCATCTGCGTTGAAATGGCAGTCGAACAATTCGCCCATCCGCGCTTCAATCGCCGGCAGAAGCCTACGGGTTACGGCGATGCGTGGGCGCTCTATGCGGTGAAAAACAGTCATGCAATTTCCTAGGCCGCTGGAATGTAAAAGGTCAAGCTATCGCCTTGAACTGTCGGTCTACCTTACACTATAGGCAAAATAACGGGTAGGGGCCGGACGATCCTATGAACAGCTATTTGAAATTCACTGCTTTTGCTGCTCTTGCTGTCAGCTGCGCCATGGTACAGGCGCAATCGACCAAGAAAACCCCCTATTGGGCCTCGATCAGCAAATCGGAAGCGCGCATGCGCACTGGCCCCAGCGAAGATTTCCCGATCAAATGGGTCTATAAGCGCCAATATCTGCCGGTAAAGGTGGTAGCCGTACATGAAACCTGGCGAAAGGTAGAGGATCCCGATGGCGATCAGGGCTGGATGTATGTCGGGCTGCTGAGCCCCAACCGGACCGCGCTGGTCATTGGCAGCGGTGTCGGCGCGTTACGCGACACACCCGACCCGACGGCCCGCATTGCATGGCGCGTCGAACCGGGTGTCGTCGGGCGGATAGACGATTGCCAGAAAGGCTGGTGCCGCCTCGATGTGCTTGGTCGCACAGGATATATCGAAACGGACCGTCTCTGGGGTGATGAAGCAATTTAGGTGGCAAGAGCCTCCGGCCCAGGGTCGCTGACCTTTCGGCCGCGGTTGACAACCTCGGCAAATTTTTCCGCATATTTGGGATGCTCGGTCCCCATCCATTTGTCCCACCAGGTGAAATAGAGGCCGTAATTGGTATTGAAGCCGCCATTATGATGCAGGTCATGATGAACGGTGGTGTTGATCCAGCGGGTAAAGGGGGATGACAGCCACCAGCGCGGGAAAAATTCAAAGCCCGCATGGCCCATCGCATTGCGTGTAATCTGGAAATTCAGCCACACGAACATCACCCAGCCGGGGGTTGGCACAAAAAATTGCCAGATCGGCACGAACATGAACATGACAACGGCCTCTGGCATGGCAAAGCTATAGGCAGCCCACGGCGTCGGCGTGATCGAGCGATGATGTGCGCGGTGGAAGGTCTTGAACAATTTGGGATGATGCATGATGCGGTGCGCCCAGTAGAAATAGGCATCATGCGCGATGATGATTGCCGCCAGCATGGCAAGGTCAATCCATAACCCCGCGCTTTCGCCAAGGAAGTCATAAAATAGCCCAGCCTCTCTGCCCCAGATCAGGAAACAGGCACCAATCACATAGACAAATACCGATTGCAGCGATTGTCCAAATTCGCGCCGCATGTCGGCAAAGCTTGCCTCACGAGACTGGATTTTGCGGGTCTTGAGCGCAGTCAGTCGCAACAACGCGACGACAGTGAATATAACCGAGGCTGCAATCAGATAGCGCCCGAAATCAAATGAAAAGATATCGAGCCCTCTGCTGACCAATATATCGAGGGGAGGAAAACCGCTGTGCATTATCATGTCCTTTTTGGCAGTGGATGCTGACCATCTGCCTGCTTGGTCTCCGCTTTACGCCGTGGATTTGAAAAGCGGCTAGCCGATTTCGGAATCAGCCAGCCACCGGACCTTCGGCTTGCGGACGGGCAACCATGGCATTGGCGCGATATTCGCTGGGAGTCATGCCCTCTTCCTCGCGGAAGGCGCGGTTGAACGGACCCAGCGAGCCGAAGCCCGCATCGAGCGCAATGGTGATGATCGGCACGTCTTTTTGTACGGGATCCACCAGCGCCGCCTTCACTTCAGCCAGCCGGTAGCCGTTGAGGAAAGCCGCAAAGTTGCGATAGCCCATTTGCTGGTTGATTGTGCGTCGCAGCCGATATTCCTGTTCGCCCAGTTGCCCGGCCAGCTTTGCGATGGACAATGTCTCGTCGCGGTGTGGCAATGCGCTTTGCATGTGCACGCGTAATTTCTCGGCAAGTGCATCATTATTCGCCGTTACAGATGCTACCCGCTTTGGCTGAGTTGGCGACAGGCCAAACAAATCGCTTTGCCGCATGCCCAACATGGCCGCGCAAAAGGCGAAGATGACCAGCACCGCCAGACCACCAATGGCATTCGCATGCGCACGGGCAATCAAGCCATTATGCTCTGCGACCTCTGAAATGGCGATGACGATAACGTAAATGCCAACCACAATAATCAGGCGCGAACGAATTTTCCGCCGACCCTCAATCAAATCCCCGGCGCGACCGCGCCAGACTTCAAAAAAGGCGGCAATCGCAAATGCGATCATGGCAGCACGAAAAATAACGCCGCTTACAAGGTTTAACGAACCGCCTGCTGAAAATGAAAGCTGCATCACCAAAATATTTGCAGCAGTCGCCGCAACAAGCGCGAGGTCGCGTGTGCGCAAACGGATTTCGTCATTGAACCAGGCTTTGGCAAACAGCCAGAAAAAGGCAGGGGTTGTACCAGCGCCAATGGCAAGAAGCAGCCCCAAGGCTGGAACGCGGTTGTACCAGCCCATGGTTACAAGCAGATAGCAGATAATGGTGGCGTTCATTGCAACCGCCAGACGCGCCGCCAGAACCGGGCCATGGTCGCGCAGCAGGATCCAGCTCCACAGCCCAAGCAGCGCAATCGAACCCCCGCGTGCCATCAAGTCGATCTGGTCAAACGCCGTCATGGCAAGGCCGCTGCCAGAAGGCAGGGTTCGCGACAAGCCGAATTTCGAAATCGGCGAGCCGAAACAGCGGCCAATATTCACACAATATTTCAGGATTTATAGCTAAGGGTCGATATGCGGTCCTACGGAGTGTGAATTGCCTGCTGCCTCTACCCTTCAATTGCTCGGCATTGTCGGCATGTTGTCCTATGCGGCAGCGCGCTTTGCCGCGAAGGCAGGGGTGATCGGCTATAGCCGCTATACGCTGGTGGCGGTTCCGGTGCGCGGTATTCCGAAGGCTCCGCGAGGCTTTTCGGTACGGGCGCTCTCAGCCGAAGAACTCGCCCGCTATGAAATAGACGTGAATGCCGAAGAGCAGGCACGCCGCTTTGCGCAGGGGCTGACCTGTCTTGCCGCATTTAACAGCAAGGACGAATTTGTCGGTGTGACTTGGGTGGGCACAAGGCCCTTTGACGAGAGCATGGTACATTTGCGCTTTATCATTCCCGACAATGCCATTTGGGATACAGGCCTATGGATTCACCCTGACCATCGGCTGGGCCGCGGCTTTGCGGCGCTATGGGCGGCGACCGGGGAATGGATGCGGGCACAGGGCCGCGACTGGTCGATGAGCTGGATTGCCGATTATAATCTGCCATCGTTGCTTTCGCATCGGCGCATGCAATCAATCAATGTCGGGCACATCACCACATTCCGCTTTTTCAACTGGCAATATATGTCGCAGGGCAAGCCAAGGCTGGTCCGGATTAATGACAGCGCGCCCGCAGATATGGTCCTGCCCGTGCCAGCCTGATTTGCGGGGAGACAGGCGCGGCAGGCGCTGCTAATCGCAAGCCATGTCCGACCAAAAGCATCTCTACCTTGTCGATGGCTCTGCCTACATTTTTCGCGCCTATCACCGGTTGCCACCGCTGACCAACGTGCATGGCGAACCTGTTGGCGCAGTCTATGGTTATACGACAATGCTTTGGAAACTGGCCGATGATCTGCATCAGGCGGACGGCCCGACCCATATGGCTGTGGTGCTGGACAAAAGCTCGCAATCCTTCCGCAATGACATTTACGACCTGTACAAGGCCAATCGCCCCGAACCACCCGAAGATTTGCGTCCGCAATTCCCGATGATCCGGGACGCGACCCGGGCTTTCTCATTACCGATGATTGAGGAAGAAGGCGTCGAGGCGGATGACATGATTGCGAGCTACGCCAAGGCGGCGTGCGCGGCGGGCTGGCATGTGACCATAGTCTCTTCAGACAAGGATTTGATGCAGCTGGTGGAGCCTTGTGTCGACATGTTAGACACGATGAAAAACCAGCGCATCCGCCATGAGGAAGTTGTTGAGAAATTCGGCGTCGGGCCGGACAAGGTCGGTGATGTTCTGGCGCTGATGGGCGACAGTGTGGACAATGTCCCTGGCGTGCCCGGTGTCGGGCCGAAGACCGCGACCAAGCTGATTCAGGAATTTGGCGATCTGGAAAGCGTGCTGGCAGCAGCGCCCGATATGAAGCCATCCAAGATGCGCGATAACCTGATCGAACATGCGGATAAGGCGCGGCTTTCCAAGGTTTTGGTCACGCTGAAAGAAGATTGCCCGCTGCCGATACCGCTAGAGGATATGAAGCTGGGGGCGATTCCGGAGGAGCCGCTGGCGGCATTCCTGCAGCACCATGGTTTCAATTCATTGCTCAAACGCATCGGGCAGGTGGCGGACACAGCGGCTGCCAATAAGGCGATTGCAGGGGCTCCCAAGCAGGAGACGAAAGGCGACGGCGCGGCGCTGGCTCCGACCGCCGGTGTGGCGGCACAACCCGCTCCCATGCCACCCATCGATGCTTCAACCTATGAATGCGTGACCACGCTGGAACGTCTCGATCACTGGATTGCGCAGGCGCGCACGGCAGGCGTTGTGGGCTTTGATACCGAGACGGACAGTCTGGAAGCCGTCACGGCCCGGCTGGTGGGCTTTTCGCTGGCGACAGCGCCCGGCGAGGCCTGCTATGTGCCGCTGGGCCATGGCGGGACGGACATGTTTGCGGAGAAGCCAGAGCAAATTCCGCTTGCCGATGCGCTGGCACGGGTCAAACTCCTGCTGGAAGATGACAGCGTCCTGAAGGTTGGGCAGAACCTCAAATATGACATGTCAGTGCTGCGCCAGCATGGCATATCAATTGCGCCCTTCGATGACAGTATGGCGATGAGCTTTGCATTGGATGCGGGGCGGCAGGGGCATGGCATGGATGAGCTGTCGCAGCTGCATCTGGGCCACGCGCCGATCAGTTACAAATCGCTCACCGGCACCGGCAAGAGCCAGATCGGTTTTGCTGAAGTGCCGCTGGCCGAGGCGACCAAATATGCAGCCGAAGATGCGGACGTCACGCTGCGCCTGTGGCATCATTTGAAATTGCGGCTGCCCCCTGAACAGGTGACGCGGGTTTATGAGCTTGTGGACCGGCCGTTGGTGCCTGTGCTGAGCGCAATGGAGTGCGAAGGCATCAAGGTTGACAAGGCGGTACTTGCGCGGCTGTCCGGCGAATTTGCCGAGGCAATGGCCGTACTTGAAAAGGAAATTCATGCGCTCGCGGGCCAGCCTTTCACCATCGGCAGCCCGCAGCAATTGGGAAATATCCTGTTCGACAAGCTGGGGCATAAGGGCGGGAAAAAAGGCAAGTCGGGGCAATATTCGACTGATGTGACTGTGCTGGAGGATCTGGCCGGGCAGGGGGTGGAGATTGCGCGCAAGGTGCTTGAATGGCGGCAATTGTCGAAGCTTAAATCCACCTATACCGACAGCCTGCAGGATCAGATCAACCCGAAGACGGGGCGAGTACACACCAGTTACAGTCTGGTCGGCGCGCAGACCGGGCGACTTTCTTCGACTGACCCCAATTTGCAGAATATCCCGATCCGCACCGAAACCGGCCGACAAATCCGCGATGCCTTTGTCGCCGAGCCCGGCAATGTCATATTGTCGGCAGACTATAGCCAGATCGAGCTGCGGCTGGCGGCGCATATGGCCGATGTTGAACCGCTGCGCGATGCCTTTGCGAAAGGCGAGGACATCCACGCCCGCACCGCGCAGGAATTGTTCGGGGAGGTCAATCGCGACACGCGTGGCCGCGCGAAAACGATCAACTTCTCCATTCTCTACGGCATTTCGCGCTGGGGCCTGTCCAAACGGCTGGAATCGACTCCCGATGAAGCGCAGGCCCTGATCGACGCCTATTTCAAACGCTTCCCCGGTATTTCCAATTATATTCAGGAAACGCTGGCCGAGGTGAAGGAGAAAGGGCATTCGACCACGCTGTTCGGCCGGAAATGCTGGTTCCCGCGTATCAACGCGTCAAACCCCAATGAACGCATGGGCAGCGAACGTGCGGCGATCAATGCGCCGATCCAAGGGACCAGCGCGGACATCATAAAGCGCGCAATGGTCCGCATGGGTCCGGCATTGGCAGAGGCGGGGTTGCCCAATGTAAAGATGCTGCTTCAGGTGCATGATGAATTGGTGTTTGAATTGCCCGAAACGGATGTTGCAGCGGCAAGCAAGGTGATCGAGGCGGTGATGGCCGGTGCGGCGGAACCGCTTGTCAAACTCACCGTGCCACTGGGCGTGGAAATTGGCACTGGTCCAAGCTGGGGTGCTGCGCACTGATGGTGACCGAGGCCCAGCTGCGCAGGCTTTTCCCGGGTGCCAAAGAAGCCACGGTGAAGGCCTTCGCTGCCAAGTCAAAGCCACTGTTCAACGAATTTGGCATAAGCGACCGGGCGATCCGCCGCGAATATTTCCTCGCCCAGCTTGCGCATGAAACCGGCGGGCTGACACGCTCGATTGAGAATTTGAATTACTCTGCGCAACGTCTCACCGAAATCTGGCCAACGCGTTTCCCGACACTTGAGTCAGCCAAGCCATTTGCCAACAACCCGGAAAAGCTGGCCAACAAGGTCTATGCCGACCGCATGGGCAATGGCCCGCCCGAATCGGGCGATGGCTATCGATATCGGGGGCGCGGATATATTCAGATTACCGGCAAGGATGGCTATCGGCAGACAGGATTGCGCGCCGGCATCGACCTGGTTTCAAAGCCAGAGCGTGCAGTGGAGACAGAGCATGCGCTGCGCGTGGCATGCGCATTCTGGAAATGGAAAGACCTCAATCCGCTCTGCGATATCCGGGATTTTGAAGGCGTTACCCGCCGGATCAACGGGGCGCTGATCGGTTATCAGGATCGGCTTGAATGGCTTGACCGCGTCAGAAAAGTCCTTGCCATCGCCTAATCACGATGCACCCGACATTCTGGTTAATTTATTTGACACCATGTTGCCGGTGCCCGCATAATATGGGCGACGGGTTTCGAAGGGGTGTCGAGACGCTTCAGACTGTAAATCGCGTTCATTACGGGGTTGTCATGACAAAGAAGCTGACGGGTATCTATCCCTCGGATCGTGCTTGGGAGCGTGAGGGAAAACCACATCCACGCAAAGGCGTGTTGATCGGCGGCCCCGGTGCACGGCGCAAGCATTATGACATGACCGGTTTGTTCATCCTGCATGTCGGCACGGCCATTGGCGGCATCTGGTATCTGTTGACCCAGCCGACCAACTGGGTGATCTGGTCGCTGTTCATCGTCGGCTATCTGATGACCAATTTTGGTTTCTCGGTCGGTTTCCACCGCTATTTTACCCATGGTGCATTCGAAACATCAACCCGCATGCGCTATATCATTGGCATATTGGGTCAGATGTCTGCGATGACATCGGTTAAATATTGGGTTGCCGACCACCGCCGGCACCATGCCTTTGGCGACCGCGTCGGCGATGTGCACAGCCCGGTAGTCGATGGCCATGGCCGCCCGATGGGAAAGATCAAGGGGCTCCTAATGTCGCATTTCGGCTGGTTGTGGGACAATGCCCACACCGACCTTGAAGTGTTTGGTAAAGGCCTTGTGGGTGATCCCGTAATCGAGTTCTGCCACCGCACCCGCTGGCACTGGATTTTCGTTTCGTACGTCATTTTCCCGGTGGGCTGGGCGCTTGCCTTTGGCGGACCGCAGGACATTATCGGCTGCATCCTGCTCGGCACTGGCCTGCGCAACTTCATTTTCATGAACGGCGTGATGGGGACAGACAGCATTGCGCATATGTTTGGCTATCGCCGTTTTGATGATGACAGCACCTCAACCAACAATTGGTTTATTGCGTTGCTGACACTGGGTGATGGCTGGCACAATAACCACCATGCGCAACCGCGTGCCGCCTCCAACCATATTGGCTGGTGGGAACTGGACTTTAACGGCTGGACCATTTTTGCGATGGAAAAGCTTGGCCTTGTCTGGAATGTGCAGCGCCGCGCCAAATCGCGGGTACCGCTGACCAATGCGGAGCCAGCCTATCCCGAAGTGCATGATATCCCGACCAAGCCGTCGGTTATGTTCCCCGACGCGCAGCCAGCAAAGACCTTGCAAGAGGCCTGAGCGGTCCGGGTTAAGGCCTGTATCGACAACGAATGGGCGCAGCCTATGCTGCGCGCATGAAGAATATCGCATATCTTGCCATTGCCTGCCTTGCTTTGTCAGCTTGCTCCACGCTGGAAAAGGGGCCTGTTGGCAATAGCGCAGTCCCGCAACCGGCAAAAGCGGTCGAGTTGCAACGCTATCTTGGCAAATGGTATGAGCTTGCCCGCTATGAGGCAGGTTTTCAGAAAGGCTGTGAAGCTGTAACTGCCGAGTACAGCCTGACCGCGCCTGACCGGATCAGGGTGGTCAACAGCTGTCGTCAGGACAGTGTTGATGGCAAGCTGCGCGATGCCGTGGGTAAGGCGAAGATTGTCGACGGCAGCAATAATGCCAAATTGCGCGTATCCTTTTTTGGTCCCTTTTACGGCGATTATTGGGTGCTCGACCGGGCTGATGATTATAGCTGGGCGATCGTCGGCGAACCCAGCGGGCGCTATTTATGGTTGCTCCACCGGCAGCCCAGTCCGGGCGCGACCGCCACTGATGCGTTGGTCAAGCGGATCAGGGAGCTCGGCTATGACACGGCATTGCTCCGCTGGACGAAACAGCCGAAATAGCAGCCTTATCCGCGTTTGCGGGCTTGCTTGTAGCTGCCCAGCAGCCGCACCGAATTGCAGTGAAAGCGCAGCTCTTCGAGCGCACGATCGACGCTTGCATCGCCCGGTGCGCCTTCGATATCGGCGAAAAACTCGGTTGCAGCAAAGCTGGCACCATTTTGGTAGCTTTCCAGCTTGGTCATGTTGACGCCGTTCGTGGCAAAGCCACCCATCGCCTTGTAGAGCGCGGCCGGGATGTTTTTGACCTCAAAGATGAAGGTAGTCATCACCGTGCCGGTCGACGCATCGGGCATGATCGGTTCGCGGGCCAGCACCACAAAGCGCGTGGTATTGCGATCATCGTCTTCGATGCCTTCCTTGATCATTTTCAGCCCATAAATATCTGCGGCGCCCGGCGGGGCAATGGCTGAAGCCCCAGCGTCGTCGCTATCGGCAACATAGGCTGCGGCGGCGGCGGTATCGGCATAGGCGATTGGGGTAATGCCATGTGCACGCAGATAATGGCGGCATTGACCCAGCGCTTGCGGATGGCTCATCGCGCTGGTCAGCTTCGCATCCGCTGATTTCGCCATCAGGCCATAGCGGATGCGCATGAAATGCTCATGCGTGATCGAAAGCCCGCTCTCGGGCAGCAGGAAATGGATGTCGGCCACCCGGCCATGCTGCGAATTTTCGATGGGGATAATCGCCCGGTCAACAATGCCATCCTTCACGGCATCAATGGCATCTTCAAAGGAAAAACAGGGCAAAGGCAGGCAATCGGGATCATGTTCCAACGCTGCTATATTGGAATTCGCCCCCGGCGCGCCCTGAAAGGCAATGGCGCGTGTGGGGTCGGCCTTGGCAATGGCGGTCATCTCATTGACCTTGGCGAGCGCTGATTTGGGGAAGCTGTCCATAACGGGGGCGGCGATAGTGCAGCATTTTGCAAGCGGCAAGGCCGATTTCGGCACTTGCACGGCCAAGGCTGCGGCTTTAGAGGGGCCGGTGAATCATCACCCCGCCAAACAGGGCGGAACCAACCAAATCAGGGCAAGGCAATATGGTCGATCGCAACAACACAATCGCAGGCTGGGTTTTGGCAGCAGGCATCGTCGCGCTGGGCGGTTCGATCGTATTTGGCAAAATCTTCCATTCAGCTGAGCCTGAAAAGCCCGGCTTTGCTGTCGAAGGGGCCGCTGGTCCCGCTGAAAGCGGTCCTGTTGTGCCGCTGGCGAAATTGCTCGCCAGCGCCGACGTTGCTCAGGGGCAGCAGATTTTCGCCAAATGTCAGGCATGCCATACGGTTGACGCAGGCGGTGCCAATGGCGTTGGTCCAAACTTGTACAAGGTGATGGGCGCAAAGCATGGCCACACAGCAGGCTTTGCCTATTCGGAAGCCTTGCTTGCAGCGCCCGGCATGTGGGACTGGGAAAATATGGACAAGTGGTTGGCCAATCCCAAAAAATATGCGCCGGGCACAAAAATGGCCTTTGCCGGGCTCAGCAAACCTGAAGAGCGTGCGTCGTTGATGCTTTATCTGAACACGCTGGGTTCAAACATTCCGCTTCCGCCACCACCTGCTGAAGGTGCGGCGCCGGCAGAGGGTGCAGCAGCACCTGCCGATGCAGCCGCTGCTCCCGCGGCAGATGCCGCCAAGGCTGGCGAAGCTGCTCCGGCTGCGGCTCCCGCGAAGTAAGTGATGCGGTCGAGGGCGGGTTAGCCCTCTACACCGTAAAAATCACAGATCGCCGCCCAAGCTTCCTCGGCGGTTTCGACGAACTGGAACAGTTCCAGATCGGGCGGGCTGATGACGCCTTCCAGCATCAATTCCTCAAAATTTACGACGCGGTGCCAGAATTCGCGGCCAAATAGCAAGATCGGCATTTTCCTGATCTTGCCCGTTTGCACAAGCGTCAGCAGTTCGAAAAATTCGTCAAAAGTGCCAAAGCCGCCGGGGAAGACCGCGACTGCGCGGGCGCGCAGCAGGAAGTGCATTTTGCGCAAGGCGAAATAATGAAACTGAAAGCTCAGGCGCGGGGTGACGTATAAATTGGGAGCCTGCTCATGCGGTAACACGATGTTCAGCCCAACCGATTCCGCGCCAACATCATGCGCGCCGCGATTGGCGGCTTCCATGATCGACGG
>CAYVQO010000007.1:0-35187 GCA_964452835.1 uncultured Sphingorhabdus sp.
ACGAAGTGAAGGCAGTCACCGGGCATGAAGTCGGCCATTATGTGCTGGGCCATGTGTGGCGCGCCGTGGGTCTGTTCGCCTTTTTGGCGATCATTGGTTTCTACCTGGCAGATCGGCTTTTTCCATGGTTTGCCCGCGCCTTTGGCAGCAAGGCGACGATTGACGATCCGGTGGGCTTGCCAGTGCTAGTCTTTGTTGTCGGCCTGTTCATGACGCTGGCACAGCCGCTGATCAACGGCATGATTCGCATGGGCGAGCGCGAGGCGGACAACTATTCGCTGCGAACCGTAAACCTGCCAGATGCGCTTGCGGGGGCCTTGGTCAAGACCGCCGAATATCGCTACCCACGGCCCAGCGCGGTGCAGGAATTCCTCTTCTATACCCACCCCTCCGTCGAATGGCGGGTGCGCAATGCGATGGAGTGGAAGGCAAAACGTTATGCCCTTGATGAAGCGCGGCGCTGAAAACAAATAGGGACTGTCCCTATTTGTTTACCTTCTTCTCAAGCCGGAATTTGTGCAGCAATGGCTCGGTATAGCCGCTGGGCTGCGCGACGCCTTCATAGACCAGCGCCCGGGCGGCTTTCAAGGCGATGCTGTCGCCTGCAAGCTTTTGGTATAACGGATCGCTGGCGTTCTGGGCATCAACTTTTGCGGCCATTTTGGCAAAGGCAGCATCAACTTGTTCGGCCGTGCAGACGCCGTGGAGTAACCAGTTTGCCATATGCTGCGATGAAATCCGCAGCGTCGCCCGGTCTTCCATCAGGCCGATATCGTGGATGTCAGGCACCTTGGAACAACCAATGCCCTGATCGATCCAGCGTACGACATAGCCGAGTATGCCTTGGGCATTATTTTCAAGCTCCTGCTGTACTTCGTCCGCAGACCAATTGTAACCATATGGAGCTGCAGGAATGGTAAGCAGTGGATCAAGGCCGGGTGTCGGCTGGCCAGCCAGTTCCTTCTGCACCGCAAAAACATCAACCCTATGATAGTGCATGGCATGCAGCGTCGCAGCAGTGGGCGAGGGGACCCAGGCGGTGTTTGCGCCCGATTTGGGGTGGCCGATCTTCTGCTCCATCATCGTACGCATCAGATCTGGCATCGCCCACATGCCTTTGCCTATCTGCGCCTTGCCTGAAAGCCCGCAGGCGAGACCGATTTGCACATTGCGCGCCTCATAAGCCTGTATCCATGACGAGGTTTTCATGTCGGCCTTGCGGATCATTGGCCCGGCCTGCATTGCGCTGTGCATTTCATCGCCAGTGCGATCGAGAAAGCCGGTGTTGATGAAAATGATCCGGTCGCGCACTGCATAGATGCAGGCTGCAAGGTTGGCGCTGGTGCGCCGTTCCTCGTCCATCACGCCGACTTTGATCGTGTGGCGATCAAGCCCGAGCAAGTCCTCCACTGCATCAAACAGGTTGTTAGTGAAGGCGCATTCTTCGGGCCCATGCTGCTTGGGCTTGACGATATAAATGCTGCCCGTCCGGCTATTGCGGTAGGTGCCAAGGCCAAGCAGATCGTGCATCGCGCACAGCGAAGTGACGACGGCATCCAATATGCCTTCGGGTGCTTCCGATCCATCAGGCAGCAACACAGCCGGGTTGGTCATCAAATGGCCGACATTGCGTACAAACATGACCGAGCGGCCATGGAGCAGTTCTTCATCCCACGCACGGTCGGGCTCAAGCGCCCGTGTCATGGTCTGCCCACCCTTATCAAAACTGGCGGTCAAATCGCCGCGCATCAGGCCCAACCAGTTGGTGTAGCCTTTCACCTTATCCTCGGCGTCGACCGCAGCGACCGAATCTTCCAGATCAATGATAGTGGTGAGTGCGGCTTCCAATATGATGTCAGCAATGCCTGCCTTGTCGGTCTTGCCTACTGGGTGATTACGATCAATTACGATTTCGATGCCAAGACCATTGTTGCGCAGCAATATGTCATCACCGCGCCGGATGATCGGGATGGCAGGGTCAGCGAGCGACAGATCGCCGCCATCCCAATCGTCCCAGCGTCCGCTTGCCAAAGGCACAGCCTGATCAAGAAAACCGCGTGCATAGGCGATCACGGCGTCTCCGCGTGCAGTATCATATCCGCCGGGGCGAGCAGGCGCTGCATCGAGCACATCAGTGCCATATAGCGCATCATAAAGGCTGCCCCAGCGCGCATTGGCGGCATTCAGCACAAAGCGATCATTCAATGCAGGCACAACCAGCTGCGGCCCTGCCATGGTCGCGATTTCGGCATCGACATTTTGCGTGCCGATTTTGAAGCCCGCCGGCTCTGGGACAAGATAGCCGATATTGGTCAGGAACGTCTGGTAAGCCGCCATGTCGGATATCGGCCCGGGATTGGCCTTGTGCCAACCATCAAGCTTCGCCTGCAAATCTTCCCGCTTGGCAAGCAGCGCCTTGTTCACCGGTGCAAAACGGGCAAGGATATCGGCCAAGCCCTGCCACAGCGCCGCTGCTTCCAAACCGGTTCCGGGCAGCGCCTCCGCCTCGATAAAATCGGCAAGCACAGGCGCAACCTGCAATCCGGCGCGGTTCACATATTCTGACATTTTTGGCTCCAGTTTGAAACGGGGCCCGGGGAGAATTTTTTTGTGTTGTTCGCGCCCTAGCCGCAGATTGTGCGGCGCAAAAGCGAAAAGTTGGTTGGAATATCTTAGGCTGTTGCTGCTATGGATCACGCAATGCAGCTGAAACGCCACTTCGTCGAGAAACCATGGGGACGCGCGGATATTCCTCCGGCCTTTGGCGCGCCAGCGGGCGAGCTAACAGGCGAAATTTGGTATGAGCCATCTGATGGCGCAGCGCTGCCATTGCTCGTCAAATGGCTGTTCACATCGGAAAAGCTGTCAATTCAGGTTCATCCCAACAACGCACAGGCGCGTGAACGCGGTCTCGCTTCGGGCAAGGAGGAATGTTGGGCCATTGTTGCGGCCGATCCGGGCGCGGTTATTGGCATCGGGACCAAGCAGCCCTTGTCAGCACGAGAGCTGCGCGAAGCATCGCTATCCGGTGAAATTGAGGCGTTGATGGATTGGAAGCCCGTTCAGGCAGGTGATTTCTTCTACATTCCCGCGGGGACGGTACATGCCATTGGCGCGGGCATTACCCTCGTGGAAGTGCAGCAATATGCGGATGTCACCTACCGGCTATACGATTATGGCAGGCCGCGCGAATTACATCTGGACGACGCTGTGGCGGTCGCGTTAGCTGCGCCCTATGCCAATGCACTGCAGGGACGGCTATGCGGTAATCAGATGCTGGTAGATGGCCCGCATTTCCGCCTTTGGCATATAGCGTCGGCAGAGGGGCTGGCAGAACTGCCCGCAAATATGCTGCGCTGGGTTGTTCCGCTGGATGTTCTGGAAATGAGGAAGTGCCGGGTGGTTTCCGCCGGTGAGGCGGCAGCCTTTAATGGCCCGATGCTGGTCGCTGCGCTCTAGGTCCTGACCCTAGATCAGCTTGGCTGACAGGATCGGCCCAGTGGATCCACTTTGCACCAATATTGCGGTTCGCCAGCCAGCATTTGCGGGCTTTGTTATCGTGTAGCGTTGTTGTGCGCCGGACCAGTTTCCCAGCTTTGCCATTTGCCTGACGATGTTGCGATGCGGCAGGGTGCGGCCATTATTTTCGCCAGCCTTGATCGCGACATTCACGGATCGGGGATCATAGCGAATGAGCCAGATGGTGGCTTTACCTTTGCCGGCACCAATGGTGACAGCATCTGCTTCTGCAGAAATCGCTGGCCCACCAGTCAGGCCTTTTGTCTCATTTACGGCTCCGGCCAGTTCGCCCCGGCCATTGCCAACCAGCTCGCGCCGTCCATTGATGATGACCTGAGGCGTATAGACCGACCCGCCTTTAAGCGTCGCGGCATAGTCGCGCTGCCTTTGCGTATAGGCTGGTGTTGCAAATATATCTTTCCAGCCCAACCGGTCCCAATAGGTCACGGCAAAACTCAGTGCGATGACATCCTTCCGGTCCGCCAGTTGGTTCAGTGCAGCATTGGCCGGCGGGCAGGAGGAGCAGCCTTGGCTTTGAAAGAGTTCGACTACAATCGGTGCTTCAGCGCTGGCTATGCTGACAGGGCTGGATTTGGCAACATCGCCTTTTGCTGGTTCGTCGCAACTTGCGACAAGAGATGCTGCAAGGCAGAGTAGAGGTAAACGGTGCATGGCTGCGGCGCTCCAAAACAGGGTGGGCAGGAACACAGGGAGTGGTCCCTGCCCAGAGTATTTTTCGGCCTGCGATGCTGACTAGTTACAGCCTAGCGTGGATATTTTTCGTCCATATAGGCTAATGAGCGCGTGCAGATTTCCTCCAGCACAGCTTCATCCACATCAGCTAGCTTCTTGATATAGAGGCAAGACTTACCTGTCTTGTGCTTGCCAAGCTGGGCCATCAGCGCCTCCTTGTCGGCATAGCCATCAATGGCATAAATCACTGTTTGGCCCTTGCGCGGGGAAAAACCGATCCGGCACATGTCGCCTTCGCGCCCGCTGTCATAGCGATAATGATAGCTGCCAAAACCGATGATCGTCGGACCCCACATTTTCGGCTTTTCACCCGTCAGCCGCGCCATCATCGCCGTGATTGCACGCGCATCGGCCCGCTGGCGCTCATCGGCAACAGCATCGATAAATGCATCGACGCTGGTTTCGGTCGGCTTGGTCTTATTCTCCGATTTCGCCATTTTTTCCTCCGCCATGTTGGTCGGCAATTGCCGATGCCATTGCTGCTATTCTTTGCCGCAAATCCGGCGGTGAAACCACCTCAAATTCTGCGCCAAGCCCAATAAGCTCGCGTGCGCCATGGTCGCTATTCTCTATCACCATCCGGACTGTTTCCCAGCCCTTGTCTGACAGCCCCTGCACTGCCGCAGCACCACGTGGAGAAAGCGCCGCCAGCCTGTGCCGACCCAATGGCGAAACCCGCAATATGGCGGTTTGTGAGAAGAGCTCAGACTCAAAGCGTGCCTGCTCGGCTGCCCACCAACTGGCGAGGTTGAAGCGATCTGGTCGGACAAAGCCCTCGGTCTGTATCGAAATATCTGTCATATTTGATAGCCTGAAAATCCGTGGCTTGCCATGGCCATGGGCCACCAGATACCAGGCTCCGGCCTTCATCACCAAACCCAGTGGTTCGACCTCCCACCGCCGCGCACCCCGCCAGCTTTCATAGCGCATGGATATGCGCCGCTGGTCCAGCACAGCGCGGGCGATGGCGGGCAGGTGCGGCAGCGGCTGGGCGGCGCGGTACCAGTCGACCGGATCGAAATGGACACGTTCTGCAACGCGGTCGGCGCTCTGCTGCCGACCATCAGGCAGCGCTGCGAGCAGCTTTTTGCGCGCTGTGCTTGCTGCATGTCCAAGGCCAAGTTGAGAAGCCGGTCCCATCATCCCGATCATCGGCATGGCTTCTGCCTCATCGGCAGCAAGCCCCGTTAGCCGGGTCTGATAGCCTTCAAGCAGGGCAAATCCTCCACCTGGCCCACGGTCGCCATAAACCGGCACACCGGCCATGCTCAGCGAATCAATGTCACGATAAATCGTGCGCTCGGAAACCTCAAATTCTGCTGCCAGTTCTTCTGCCGTCAACCGACCACGCAATTGCAACAACAGCAGGATCGAGAGGAGTCGGCTCGCACGCATTTATTTTCCATAGCAGAAATATCCTGACGAAAAATGTCAGTTATTGCGGTTTAGGTTCTGCCGATCATCGAAAGGATGCTGGGCATGGACAGGCGGACAATTTTGCAAGGCACCACCGGGCTGCTGATCAGCGTGCTGGTTTCGTCATTCCCTGCCCGCGCATTTGCAGGAGGCACCATGGAAGCAAAAATAGATACCGCATATACGCCACCCGGAAAGGGTATCGTCACCGGCAAGGGCTTAGGCGATTTCGATTTCCTCACTGGAGAATGGAAAATCCGCCATTTGCGGCTGAAGGACGGGACAAAGGACGAATGGCAACGCTTTGATAGCAGCGCCACCGTCCACCGCGTCTTGAACGGCATGGGCAGTATCGAGGAACTGCGCAAGGCCGACGGAAGCGACATGGGGATGGGCGTTCGCGTTTGGCTGCCCCAGGAAAAGCAATGGGCAGACCATTGGACCAGTGTTGGCAATGGCGTGGTAAACCCGCCGCAAAAGGGCACGTTTATTGATGGCGAAGGCATTTTCATTTCCGAAGAGGACGTAGACGGCGTCAAATGGCTTTATCGCGGCGTGTGGGACAAGATCGGCGATGGTATATGCCGCTGGCACCAGTCTGCCTCCAGCGATGGCGGCAAGAGCTGGGAATGGAACTGGTGGATGGAATGGACGCGGGTTTAAGGCAATGGTCGAAAAACTCTGCTATTTCGTACTCGCACTAATCCATATGATACCTGCATCGCTGCTGTTCCGTCCCGGCGCGATAGGCAAGCTGTACAAAATTGATGCCGAGGGACCGTTGCTCGTTTTGCTGCACCACCGCACGGCGTTGTTCGCGATCGTGGTTATTGCCTGCTTTTGGGCGATCGCCGACCCCCAGTCGCGGCGGCTAGCTATTGTCATAATCGCCACCAGCATGCTCTCCTTCCTGGCCATTTACTGGCAGGCTGGTTCTCCGCCCGCTTTGTGGGGCATAGCACGTGCCGATTTGGCTGGACTACCCTTTCTTGCCTATGTGGCATGGGCCGCTTTGGTCCGATAGTGGCGTTTCCAGTTGGCTGCACTCGCCTGCGGCTTGCGCCCACCTTCGCCCCCTGCTAGCCGCGCCGGCGAACTGTTTCGCATAAAGGCTGTCCCATGAAAGACTCCGTCAAACGCGTCGTCCTCGCTTATTCCGGCGGACTCGACACATCGGTCATCCTGAAATGGCTGCAAGTCGAATATGGCTGCGAAGTGGTGACCTTTACCGCTGATCTGGGGCAGGGGGAGGAGCTGGAGCCTGCTCGCGCCAAGGCCGTGCTGATGGGTGTTCCCGACCACCACATCTATATCGACGATCTGCGTGAGGAATTTGTCCGCGATTTCGTCTTCCCGATGATGCGCGCCAATGCACGGTATGAGGGCGACTACCTGCTCGGCACTTCCATTGCACGTCCGCTGATTTCCAAGCGACTGATTGAGATTGCCACCGAAACCGGGGCCGACGCCATTGCCCATGGTGCAACTGGCAAGGGCAATGATCAGGTGCGTTTTGAACTGTCCGCCTATGCGCTGAACCCGGAAATCAAAGTGATTGCCCCCTGGCGAGAATGGGATTTGACCAGCCGCACCCGCCTTATTGAATGGGCGGAGGCGCATCAGATTCCAGTGCCAAAGGACAAACGTGGGGAAAGCCCTTTTTCGACCGACGCGAACCTGCTGCACACCAGCTCAGAGGGCAAATGCCTGGAGGATCCGTGGGAGGAAACCCCGGACTATGTCTATTCGCGCACGGTCAATCCCGAAGATGCGCCTGATACGCCGGAGTATATCACCATCGATTTTGAGCAAGGAGACGGTGTTGCGCTGAATGGCGCGGCGATGTCCCCGGCAAGTCTATTGACCGCACTCAACGATTTAGGCCGCAAACATGGCATTGGCCGTCTCGATTTGGTCGAGAACCGCTTTGTGGGCATGAAGTCTCGTGGAATGTATGAAACGCCTGGTGGCGAAATCTATGCCCGCGCACATCGCGGCATCGAAAGTATCACACTCGATCGCGGCGCTGCGCATCTCAAGGATGAGCTGATGCCGAAATATGCCGAACTCATTTACAACGGCTTCTGGTTCAGCCCTGAGCGCGAGATGCTGCAGGCGGCAATCGACCATTCGCAAGCAAATGTCTCGGGCACGGTGCGGCTAAAGCTCTACAAGGGCAACGCTTCGGTGGTTGGGCGCAAGTCGCCCAATAGCCTTTACAGCGAGAAGGTCGTGACCTTTGAGGATGATGCCGGGGCCTATGACCAGAAGGATGCGGCGGGCTTCATCAAGCTGAACGCACTGCGTTTGCGGTTGCTCGCTCAGAAAAAGGGCTGATAGGATCGGGCCATGGATTGGCCGCTCTTCAATATCTGTCTCCTGACGCTGGTCATTCACTTGATAGGCGCGCTGGCCTATGCGGCGCGGATTGCGGGGGTACGGACGTCAAAGATCGCGCTAAGCTTTGCGCTGTTCAATGTTCTGGTATTGGTATCCCGGACGTCCAACAGCTTTCTTGGCCCGTTTTTGGCCAAGCGAATCGAAAATGCGATTGCCGATGGCACTGGCGACGGGTTGCTCATGGACCTGCGGATCATTCTGCTCGCAGCGACGGTTGCCACCGTGCTAGGTGCGCTGGCCGTGCCAACAGTGCAACGCTGGTTCACAGCCGCCATTGACGAGTTTCAGCATCACCGTTCCGTTGCAAAGCTGATGTGGAGCGCAATGACGCCGTCGGGTTTCAAGACCGTGGTCCGCGCAGTTAAATTGCCCAGTAGTCAGCATCTTAAGCTATGGTCAAAGCCTGCAGCCGTCAGCTGGCGCGTGATTGCCATGAATGTGATGGCGCAGGCACTACTGACCGTTGGCGTCATTGCCTCGCTCTATGCTGGCTATCTCCACCCTGAATTCCGCGTCACGGCATCGCAACTGTCCGCTGTGATTAATGGCTTTGCGACCATCCTGCTATTTGTGCTGATTGATCCGCAATTGTCGGTGATGACCGATGATGTCGTCGAAGGCCGGGTCAGCCAGCCTGAATATCGCCGTACAATAGTTTGGCTATCGATGAGCCGAGTGGCAGGGACTTTGCTGGCCCAGCTGCTGCTCGTGCCATCGGCAATGTTGATCGTCTGGGTGGCTGTGCGGGTATAAAGCTACTCGCGGAACGCCTGATCACGAAGTCGGGTAAATGGCGATAAGATATAATCCAACACGGTGCGCTTTTCGCCCAGCAAGGCAACATCGGAAACCATCCCGACACCAATGGGCAGCTTGCGCCCTCCCTTTGCCAGAAGCGCGGTTTCTCCGGTGCGAACTTCGACAATATAGTGGCTCTCACCGGTTTTCTCATTGACCACGGCATCGGGTGAGATGGCAACAACCTTACCCTTCAGCGAGCCATAAATGCTGCTGTCATAGGCTGTCAGGCTGACCTTTGCGCTTTGTCCGATGCGGACTGATCCAATATCCTTGGGGTTGATCATAACCTCTACGAGCAAGCCATCTTCGCTGGGTACTAATTCCAATATTGGTGCGCCGGGGGCGACTGTGCCGCCGCGGGTGGAAACCAGGACGCGGTTGATTCGGCCATTGACGGGTGCTGTTACAAGAGCGCGGTCGGCGCGTTCCGCCAAGGTCGGTAGTGTAGAGCTGCGTGCGAGATACTCCGCCTTTGCGGTCGTTAGTTCATTGGCAGAGCGCGAGCGCCAATCCTGCACCTGTTGGCTCAACGCCGCTTGGGCTTCGGCTATGCCTGCTTGTGCGCGGGCGATAGCAGCCTCAGCGGCTGCTGCTTCGCTGGAAGTAGTTCCGGCCCGGGCAATCGCTTGCGTCAGCGTCAGTCGCGGTTCGATGCCGCTTTCGACAAGTGGCCGCACGGCGTTCAGCTCGGTTTGCGCAGCGGTCGCGGCAGACTGGCGAGCGGCATAGATAGACTGAGCTTCACTGACGGCTCGGCTGGCAGCGGCGATGCGCGCGCGCCCGGCATTTTGCAGGCTGGCAAGTTCTGCCATCCGCGCGCCGTAAAGCGCCTGTTCGATCACTGCTGGCCCGGCACCCGACAAATTGGGTTTGCGCCCCGTAACTTCGGCTTCCAGCCGTTCGATCTTTGCAGCAAGGGCGGCGACCGTTGCCGAACCGCTGCCAAGTTCGCCACCGGTCTGCGTAGGATCCAGCCGGACGAGCGGGTCGCCAGCCTTTACCTGTTGACCGGTGCGGACCAGCACTTCTTCGACAATTCCGCCTTCCAGATTGGAAATAAGCTGCGTCTTGGAACTTGGCACTACCCGTCCCATGCCGCGCACGGTTGCATCAATTTCGGTAAGGCCAGCCCAAAGAAAGCCGACAATGAAAAAGCCAAGGATCAGCCAAAGCAGCAGGCTGGGTGCAAATTTGGGGGTGATTCGGGCGGCAGTCTGCCGGTCATCGGTTTCGGACGGCTTGCCATCGCTGGGGACAGGCAGGTTCATTGTGTCACCTGCGGCTTGGTGATTTGTTTCAGCACTTCATCGCGCGGGCCATCGGCAATGACCTTACCCTGATCCATTAATATGATGCGGCTGACCAGATTCAATAATGGCAGACGGTGGGTAATGATCAATGCCGTGCGATCCGCCAGTTCCTTGTTCAGCCGTTCGATCAGTGCCATTTCGGTCTGGTTGTCCATGGCACTGGTCGGCTCATCAAGCAGCAATATGGACGGCTTGCCTGCCAGTGCCCGCGCCACTGCAATGGACTGCCGCTGGCCCCCTGACAGGCTTTCGCCGCGATCGGCCAGTTTCAATTCATAGCCATTTGCCAGCCTGCCCATAAAGTCATGCGTGCCAGAAAGGCGTGCAGCGCGCAGCATTTCCTCATCATCAACATGGTCACGCGCCAATGTGATGTTGTCGCGCACGGACCCTGACAGCAGCACAGTGTCCTGCAACACCGAGCCCACGCTGTTTCGCAATTTTGTGGTATCCAGCTGGCGCACTTCGGACCCATCAATCAGCACCAGTCCCTCAGACGGCGGATAGAGTCCCAATATGATCCGCGCGATCGTTGACTTGCCCGAACCAACGCGGCCCAGCAGCGCCACCTTTTCCCCCGGCTTGATCTGGAAACTGACGCCGTTCAATGCTGCTTCGGTTGCGCCGGGATAGGTGAAGTGGACATTGCGAAACTCGATAAGTCCCGCGACCCTATCTAACGCCAGGGCATTGGGACCGCCGCCTTCCGATGGAATTTCCATGAAACGGTCAAGCTGTCGATAGGCCGTGCGTGTCATGGTAAGGCGCGATAACAGGCTTGCGACCTGCGACAAGGGTGCAACGGCCCGGCCACCCAATATGGAACAGGCAATCAGCCCGCCCATGGTCAGCGACTGGTTGGCAATCATCCCTACCCCTGCAATGACCACGCCGGCATAGGCAATTTGCTGGCCGCTGGCGGCCACGGTGACGCTTATGTTGGAAATCAGTCGCTGGATCATTGCGGTTGCGGCATTGGCCTCCACCGCATCATCCCAGCGGCGGCTGAGCAAGCTTCCGGCGCCTGCACTTTTTACCATTTCCAGCCCGCCAATGGTTTCCACCAGCACCGATTGTTTGAGCATTGCCTGCCCCATGGCCTTTGCCGAAAGCCGATCCATATGCGGCTGCGTGACCATGCCGACGATGATTACAATCGGGATCAAGGCCATTGGCACCAGCACAAGCCAGCCGCCGATCAGGGCAATCACAGCCAGAGTGACGACAATGAACGGCACATCGACAATGGCAACTAATGTTGCCGAGGTGAAGAAATCGCGCAACGCCTCAAGCTCACGCATCATTTGCGCCAGCCCGCCGGTGGATCCACGCGGCTGATCCAGCCTGATTTTCAGCAGCTTTTCGAATACATTCTCACCAACATCGCGGTCAATATCCGCTCCCGCAACATCAACAAAATAGGCGCGGAGGATTTTGAGCATGAAGTCGAATATCAGGATGATTGCCAAACCAATCGAAAGGCCGATCAAGGAAGATGTCGCATTGTTCGGCAATACCCGGTCGTAGACGGTCATTGTGAACAGCGATGTGACCAGCGCGAAGATGTTGATCATCATCGCTGCAATCGCGACCTTCACATAGACGCTGCGATTGGCGCGGATTGGTTCCATCAGCCAGTCGGCAAAGCGGGGCTTGGGATGGATGATGGTATCGGCGTCGTTCACCGGAAAATCTCCTGATCGGCCGGTGCGATATTCAACATGCGCAGCAAGTCACCAGAACGGAACAGTGCCACGAAAGTGGCCGTGTCGCGTTCCGACATGGCGCGGATATAGTTGGCAGCGGCTGCAAACAGCCGGTCCTCTGCATCCAGCGCGTCAAACAAAGTGCCCCGGGCGACGCGAAAACGCTCAACCACGGCATCGCGGGTAATGCGGTTGGCGACATAATCATCGCGGTATGCTACCAATGTGTCATCCAGCGCATTGACATCCGCCCAGGATATGCGCGCCTCACGCTCAGCCTCCAACTTTGCACTCAGCGCACGGGCGTCGGCTGCCTCTGCGCGGGCGCGGGCCTCATCAGCGCGGGCGTCGCCGGGCCCCAGAAAGCGGTAACGCAGCGTTACTCGTCCTCTTATTTCATAGTCGGTCCGTCCTGATTCAAACAGGCCATAGCGGCCGGCATCAATGCCGACACTGACGCTGGGCAGCGTGTCTGCACGAGCGGCCTTCGCTTCGGCTTTGGCGGCGCGGGCTGTCGCCTCAGCAACCCGGACCGGCGATGCTTCTGCGGCTCGGGCTATCAGTACTTCATCGGCCAGCTTCTCAAGCTCTGGTGCAGGCGCACGCGCAATGCGCGTCGGAGCCTGCACAGCGAAAAGTTCGCTAAAGCGCGCCCGGGCGTTGGCCAATTCCCGTTTATATTGCGCCAACCGGAGTTTCGCCGAGGCAATGGCGCTGTCAATCCGTGCCCGTTCTACAGGCGCAGCGACGCCTTGCGCAATCCGTTGATCGACGGCAGCTTTCAATGCCTCATTCTGTCGGATGAAATTTTCCGCCAGTTCGGTCAAGTGCCCATAGGCAAAAACATCATACCATGCAGAAATAGACCGCAGTGCGACGATTTCGGATTTACGGTCATATTCGGCCTCTGCCGCGCTAACCCGTTCCAGTGCGGCGTCAATCCGTCGCTGGCTTGCGCCAAAATCGATCAATATCTGTTCAAGATTGGCCGTAGCATCAATGCGCCCCGTCCCACGCAGCCGCTCGATCAAATTGTCGGGATCATTGGAAAAATCGCGGGCCAGCGCCTGATTGGCGTTCAGGGCAACATCAATACGCGGGAATTGCAGCGACTGCGCCCCCCGTTTGGCAGCGAGCGCTGCCGCGCCGTCAGCGCGCCCTTCGGTCAATACCGGGCTACCGCGCATGGCTTGTGCGATCACCTGATGAAACGCCGCTTCGTCGGCCAGCGCCCCGGCAATGGCGAGTATCGGGTCGGGATCGGAGGGTTCAGCCAGAGGAGCCGGGCTGGGATCTGGCAGGCGCGCTGCATCAGGGTCCAGATAATCCTGAGCGGCAGCAGCCGCGGGCGCTGCCAGAATGGCAATGATTAGCGGATGCAAATATGGGTGGAGTAAGGCGGGCATGGCTAAAGGCTGCTCTTCTGGCGAGCGCTGACACGCAGTGCATCATCCAACTGAAAGGTGTCCGCCCAATATTTCTTACGCCTTAGCATCGTGCGCCGCATTAGCGTCCGAAAGCGCCAGCCGCAACGCATTGCGCATGGTGCGTTGCATATGTTCCGAAATGACCATGTGATGGCGCATTGCCGTGTATCTTCACCAACTGTTTACTTGCTTCTTAAGGACGCATTCAGTAAATTTTCTTCACGATGCAACTGCGCCAGTTGCAATAGGGCTGATAATGTGGGGAAAATCTCCCGTCTTTTCGAATATGGATTCGCATCTGGCAAACGCATACGCGTCTTGCGCATGCTCTGTATGCCGGTTGTGGCATTGAGCGTCGCCTCGGGCTGTTCGGCCAATATTGGCGCCGCCAAGCGGGAAACGGCATTTTACTGTCAGGTTTCTGGTGCCGAGCAACTTAAGCCTGCGATGACAGAGTCCGCGATATGCGATCTGTTTCAAAACAATCTTGCCAAAGTGGCTGGCGGCGCGATGACCCCGATGAAATCGCTGACCGCGTCAACATCCGGCGATTGGGTAAAGGTTGATATTCGGCTGTCTAAAGGACGGAGCGCAACGGCGGTTGTTTCACAAAGGACGGGAGCAAGTGAACAAACCTATCCTGAAATTGCCGTCGATGTTATGGACAAGGCATTGAGCAAAAGTGAATTGGAAATCCTGGCTGGCGAAGTCGCCAAACTGGTTTCCCTTAAGACGGAGAAATAAAGGTGACATCTGTATCTGTGGGAAACAACAATTTTGTAGCAGCCGGGCGTTCTTCGGCAGGTTTCGGTCGCACGGACCGTTTTTCATTAAGCACGGACTCTTTGCTGGACGCGAGCTTTTTGGGCAGCGACCTGTCACATCAGGAGGGCTGTGCCTGCGCTGAGTGCATGGGCGGCTCCAGCAAACAAGGCGGTGAGACCGGCGGTTCCTTTGCGCCTGATCTGGTCCCCGGCAGCATTGCCTCGACTGAGACCATAGCTATCGGTAGCGGCGTTCAGGTGTCGATCGACACGCTGGGCGATCGCGATTGGTACCGCGTCAATCTGACCGCTGGTGTGACCTATACCATCCAGACATCGTCGGACGGCTCTGGCACCGATGCTTTCCTAAATTTGCGCAATGCGGCTGGCACTGTCATTCTGGCGTCGGATGACGATAGTGGCGATAGCACCAATTCGCTGATCACTTTTACTGCGACGACAACCGGCGTTCATTTCATTGATGCCGGAACCTATGCCGATGACACAACGGGTTCCTACAATCTGTTCATAGCGCAGTCTGCTCCGGCTGGCGATTTTGTAAACGGCTCAACCGCGACTACCGCGACGCTTGCGGTAAACGGAACCGTAAATGGCAATATCGATGTTTCGGGGGACCGCGATTATTACGCCATCAACCTTGTCGCGGGCGAAACCTATATCTTCCGCACGGCAGCAACTGCGACAACTGACACAACCGACACAGTGCTGACCCTACGTGACGCAGGTGGTGTCCAACTGATAACGAACGATGACGCGGGTGAGGCCGCTTTTTCAGCTATTCGCTTTACAGCGACAACAACCGGCGTCCATTATCTGGACGTGTCAGCATTTGGAACGGGGACCGGGGCATTCAACCTCTCTGCTTTCACCATTGATCCACTGACTCTCTACACCAACGATCAAATCGCCTTCCAGCTGACCAATACCTATTGGGGTGGCACGTCGCGGCGGTGGAATGTTGCTCCGGGCGGCACAATTACCTTCAATGTTCAGGCACTGACCGCCGATGGGCAGTTTTTGGCGCGTGAGGCGCTGAACCTGTGGACCGATACGACAGGAATCATCTTCTCGGAAGTGACCACTGGCGGACAAATGGTGTTTGATGACAATCAGACCGGGGCATTTGCAAGTGCTACAAGGGTGGGCGGTTTCATTACTGCCGCCAACATCAACGTCGGCACCGCATGGATCAGCACTTATGGAAACACATTGCGGACCTATTCCTTCCAAACCTATGTCCACGAAATCGGACATGCCCTTGGGTTGGGCCATGGTGGCAATTATAATGGCAATGCAAGCTATGCGTCCGATGCCAATTATCTGAACGATGCCTGGTCGACGACAATCATGTCCTATTTTGATCAGACCGAAAACACCTATTTCGGTCAGCAGGGCTTTACCCGGCAGTTTGCGATTTCGCCGATGATTGCGGACGGCATTGCAACAACTGCCCTATACGGAACGGCCACTACAACCCGTACGGGCAACACGACCTACGGCTTCAACAATAATAGTGGGCGTGACATTTACACTGCTACCGTTGGCCAAACAGCCATGAGCTATACCGTGGTCGATCATGGCGGCGTGGATACGCTGGATTATTCGCAATATACCGCAAACCAACGCGTCGACCTGAATGCCGAAACCTTCTCCAATGTGGGTGGTCGCACCGGTAATGTCAGCATAGCGCGGGGTACTGTCATTGAAAATGCCGTCACCGGATCGGGAACGGACACACTGATTGGCAATGCAGTGGACAATGTACTGGATGGCGGTTCAGGCGTCAGCACACTGAACGGAAATGGCGGCAATGATACGCTGATTCTGCGCAGCGGTGCGGCTGGTTCCACCATCGATGGTGGCACCGGCACGGACAAGCTGATTATCAACAACAGCGTGGCTTCGCTTGCTGCGATTGCGGGCATAGAGGCGCTTGAGTTTGCCGGCGGTGCTGTACTGACCCTGACCGGGACACAGTTTAACGCAGGATTGGCATCCAGCAGTGCGTTGTCGGGTTTTGGCGGACTGACGGTGAATATGGATGTTGCCGGTCTTCTGTTCACAAGATTTTTCTCATTTACCGGCAATGTTTCGGTGATCGTGAATGGCACATCCGGGTTCGACACGATTAAACTGGGTAACGCCGTCAACACTGTAAATACCGGAGACGGCAATAACACAGTCCAGGGCGGCAGCCTGGTCGACACGATCACCGGCGGGAACGTGGTTGACAAGCTGGCCGGTAATGGCGGGGCAGATGTGCTGACCGGCGGGGGCGGTGCTGACATATTCAAATTCCGCAACGCAAGCGACAGCGGCCTGGGCGCAGCGGCCGACCGCATCACTGATTTTGTGATCGGTACCGACAGGCTGAATTTCGTCCGCATTGATGCCGATGCTGGGCTTATCGGGGATCAGGCTTTCTTTTTTGTCGGCACCGGGGCTTTCAACGGCGGCGGCGTTGGTTCCATCCGTTACCAGAATTCGGGCGCTGACCTGCTGGTGCAGGTCGATGTTGATGGCAACGGCATTGCAGATATGGAAGTGATCTTGCAGGGCCGTGCCGGAGGGACACTGACAAACGCCGATTTCATCCTTTAGGATGAGGCCAGACGGGAGGGGCAATGACGCTGATAATTTCTGATGATGGCAGCATCGTCACAAATAATGTTGCGCTGAATGATGCGCCTGCGGTCTTGATCACAGGAAACAATGTCACCTTCACCAATGGTGGAGGTGGCGTCGTTACGGCAAGCGCGGCGGGTTCGCCGACAATCTCGCTGGTGGGCCTGAATAGCTATCTGATCAACCAACTGTCCGCACGGATAGAGGCGTTTGATCCATCGGCAGATGCCATTTTTGGCACCGCCAGTGCGGAGCGGGTTGACAACCATGGCCTGATTTCGGGCTGGGTTCGCCTGGGTGGTGGAGCCGACATCTTCAACGAATATTATTCGGACGCATCGACAGGCGTGACTGAAGTCGATCTGGGCGGCGGCGATGATAGCTATACGCTTCATGTTGATACCAGACAGTCGGTTTACAACGCCATTTTGGGTGGGGATGGCACCGACAGCCTAAACCTGCAGACAAATCAGTCGGTAATCTATGGCTATATCTTTTCCGGCTTTGAGCATCTTACCGTTGGTTCAGCCGTGTCCAACCTGTGGGGTTTTTCGGGCTATCAATCGATTTCGCTGACGCCGGGCGGCTTCAACAATTTTATTTTCAGCAGCAATCCGACCATTGACCTGACATTGGCAGGCAATTTCCTGACTATCGGTCCGGGTTCGACCTTTCGCAATGTTGTCGGCAGCGGCCAGGCCGATTATCTTACCCTGCGCGCCTCTGACCTTGGTGTGGGCGCGCTTTCCGGTTCGGCCAGTCTGGGGGGCGGTAATGATGTTGTATATCTGTCGCTGTTCGACGCCGGGTCCAGCAATCCTTCAGTGGCAGGAACAGTCGATGGCGGAACGGGCACCGACTATATCAGCATCACATCGCGATCGACCCAAGCGGTAGATTTGGCAAATTACCTGAATTTTGAAGAACTGGGTATTGGCACACAAGCTTTGCCCGGCACTGCGACTGCGCATGTTATCAACGCCAATGGCTTGCTGAAGATCAATACCGCAGATGATGTCCGCATTGGCCTGTCCAATTCGCCAAATGCGCAATTTTGGGGCGCGTTCCGCGGGACCACGACGCTTGAATCCACAACAACCATTGGTTTTGTGCGTTACGAATATGCGCCCGCCAATGTCGCCGCAATCGAAACGGCGGACAGCCAGTATAATCTGATATTGGTCAATAACGGTATCATCATAGGTGCGGTTGAGCTTTATATTGGCGATGACATTTATGATGGCAGTGTCGGCAGCACTGGTGGAACCATTTATGGCTATGCCGGCAATGACAGCCTGACCGGCGGCGCAGGCGCGGAGCGGCTTGAGGGCGGCTTTGGCAATGATGTGCTTAGGGGCAATGGCGGCGCTGACTGGCTGTTTGGCGATGCCGGCGACGATGTTTTTCACGTCGATACCGCAGATTTGGAAATCAATGGCGGCGCAGGCTTCGATCGCATCGTTTTTGGCGGCAGCGGATCATTGTCCGCTTCGCTTGCCTCAATTGAGGGAGTGGAGCTGACTGCCGGTGCCAATTTGGCTATATCCAGCGCGCAATTGACCAGCGGTCTTGCGACAAATGCCAGCCTGACGGGTAGCGGGACGCTGACGGTAAACATGGCAAGCCCCGGGATATTGACCACCAAATTGCTCAGCGTAGCCAATACGATATCGCTGGTGATCAACGGCTCGTCCGGGATGGACATTATGAAGCTGGGCAATGCGGTCAACAGTGTCAACGCCGGTGACGGCACCGACCAGATCAAGGGCGGCAATTTGGTCGATACGATTAACGGCGGCAATGGCGTGGACAAGATTAACGGCGAAGGCGGCGCTGATATTTTGACTGGCGGTGGCGGGAATGACGTGTTCAAATATGGCGCTGCGTCCGACAGCGGTGTTGGCGCAGCTGCCGACCGGATTACCGATTACCAAATCGGACAGGATCGTTTGAATTTTGCCCGGATCGATACCAACGCATCGCTGGCGGGCGATCAGGGCTTTGCCTTCATCGGTGTTGGTTCCTTCACCGGCACGGGTGTTGCACAGATCCGCTATGGCAGTTCAGGGGGCGATTTGCTGGTCCTTGCCGACATTAACGGCGATGGTGCTGCTGATATGCAGATCATATTGCAGGGGTTGGCGGGGCAGACGCTGACAGCCGCAGATTTTGTATTATAGCGTAAGTGGTTGAAAAATGAGAGGCAGATAGTGCGAAACGCCAATGCTATTCTCGGTCGCCATTCCGCTGTGCGCCAGGGGCCTGCCCAACTGGACGAAGCGGCCATATTTGGCCTTGCACGCCTCGGATCGCTGCCAGACATAACCGATGTTGGCGCTGACATGTTTGACTATAGTCTTAAAGGTCCCGTCGTCTTGCACGCTGGGTGCAACTGTGCTGTTTGCATGGAGGGTAGTTCCGGACAGGCTGGCAATGGCCCAAGCTTTGCCGACGATATTGTACCGGGCAGCTTGCTTTCCGATGCGTCTGTTGCTGTTGGTGGCAGCGTCACTGTGTCGATCGATTCATTGGGTGACAGAGACTGGTACCGCGTCGAGCTGACCCAGGGCGTTACATATACAATTCAAACGGCATCCAGTGGATCAAGC
Source organism: uncultured Sphingorhabdus sp. (assembly GCA_964452835.1). Lineage (GTDB taxonomy): Bacteria > Pseudomonadota > Alphaproteobacteria > Sphingomonadales > Sphingomonadaceae > Sphingorhabdus_B. The sequence goes on from CAYVQO010000007.1 coordinate 19,352, forward strand.
CCCGATGCTTTCCTGAATTTGCGCGATTCCAGCGGTTTCGTTATTTCCTCTAATGATGACAGCGGCGATGGCCTTAATTCATTGATTTTCATATCGGTTGCGACGTCGGGCACTTATTATATCGATGCCGGAACCTATAATAATCTCTCAACCGGCAGCTACCGCCTGTTCGTTGCGCCTGCCTTTACCTCCTTCCTTGATCCTGTGGGCGATACGGCAGCAACTGCCGCCGCGCTCGCCATTGGTGGAACCGTCAATGGCCGGATTGACTATTCCAATGATCATGATTTTTACGCCGTCAATCTGGTTGCCGGGCAAAGCTATTTGTTCCGCACGGCCGGGACCAGTGGCTCCACCACAACGGACACGATCATGTGGCTGCGTGACGCGGCCGGAAATGCGCTTGCCTTTAACGGCAATGTTGGTGAGGCAGGTTTTTCAGGAATACGCTATACGGCGACGACGACTGGCACGCATTATATCGATGTCTCCGGCTTTTCGTCGTCCACCGGCACATTCAATCTGACCGCCTTTTCTGTGCCAACACCGCCACTCTATAGCAATGACCAGATTGCGACGCAGCTGACCACCGATTTTTGGGGCGGGCAAATGCGGCGTTTTGACATCACAGCGGGCGGCACGCTGACTTTCAACATCGGCGCGCTGACCAGCGCAGGCCAATGGCTGGCGCGGCAGGCGCTTGATCTGTGGAGCGATGCCACGGGGATTATATTTTCCGAAGTTGCGGTCGGCGGGCAGATTTTATTCGATGATAGTTCGCCCAGCGCCTTTGCGTCTTCGGTTGTCAGCGGCGGCTTTATCACCTCGTCGCAGGTTAATATCGGCACGGCCTGGCTCGCGGCCTATGGCTCAGGCATCAATAGCTATTCCTTCCAGACCTATATCCATGAAATCGGCCATGCTTTGGGCCTTGGCCATGCCGGCAATTATAATGGCACCGGCGACTATATCGTCGACTCGTCCTATTTGAACGATAGCTGGGCGACGACCGTGATGTCCTATTTTGATCAGAGCGAGAATAGCTATTTCGCCGATCAGGGCTATACGCGCCAATTTGTCGCAACGCCGCTTTTGGCGGATATGATTGCCATCAATAATCTTTATGGAACTGCCAGCAACACCCGCACCGGCGACACTGTTTACGGCGTTGGCAACACGAGTGGGCGTGTTTCCTATGACGCCTCCTATGCTTCGCTTGCAGTAACTATTGTCGATCATGGCGGAACCGATACGCTCAACTATTCGGGCTACCGGTCTAATCAGCGGATAAACCTCAATGCGGAGAGCTTCTCCAATGTCGCCGGCCAAACCGGCAATCTGACAATTGCGCGCGGGACGATCATTGAAAATGCTGTCGGCGGGATGCGGCATGACGTGCTGATCGGCAATGCTTCGGCCAACCGGCTGGAAGGCGGCGTTGGCAATGATGAATTTACCGGCGGCGGCGGCTCTGATGTCCTGATTGGCGGCGGCGGCGCGGATGTGGCAATCTATGCTGGGAACCAGTCTGAATATTCGGTGGTCACTGTCGGCGGTGTGACTACAGTCACGGGCCTGGGCGTCCGTGCGGGGGACGGGGCGGATACGCTGACCGAGATTGAAACGATCCGCTTTGCCAACGCCACGGTCGCGCTGGGCGGAGACCCCAATAATCCAGTCGAGCCCGGAATAGGCGGCTTTTACGTGTCACCTTTTGAGGACGGCATCGAATTCACCTTTAGCTTGCCCGGTGATTTCTTCTTTGATCTTGATGAAGGCACAATATTGGCCTTCACCGCCGCCATGGCCGATGGATCGCCGCTGCCAAACTGGCTCAGCTTTGATGGCTCAACGCTTACCTTCACGGGAACTGCGCCGGTTTCAGTCATCAACGCCACCATTGAAGTCCGAATAACCGCTTCGGACCAAAGCAGCTCTGCCAACCGCGTCTTTGGCTTTGGCATCGTCGCTGCGCCCGGTGCGCCTATTGACGGAACGGCTGGGCCGGACCAGCTCTATGGAACCTTTCGTCAGGAAATAATTTCCGGCCTTGATGGCGATGACCGCTTTTTCATTTCGCCCGGTGCCGACACTTTCTACGGTGGTGGCGGCTTTGACATTATCGACTTTAGTGCATCGGCGGGCCGCCTGCATCTGGACCTGACGACGGGAATCGTCGACTCCATCGATGGCGGTTTTGTTCAGGATATGGAGGGGATTATTGGCACAGCCTTTGACGACTTCCTGACCGGTACCACTGGCAGCAACCAGCTATATGGGATGGATGGTAATGACATTCTGCTCGGCAATGAAGGGGTCGATGCGCTTTATGGCGGGGCCGGGAATGACAGTTTGACTGTCCGCTTAGACAGCGGCTCCAATGTGGATGGCGGTACGGGCTTTGACACTTTGAGCATTGATGGCCAGGATATCAGCGTTGCCGCGGTAACCGGTTTCGAGGCGATCGATCTACTTGGTGGTTCCTTGATATTGACCGGCAGCCAATTGGCGAATGGATTTGCCCTTAATTCAATTGTTTCGGGCAATGGGGCTGTGACGATAAACATGGTCGCAGGCGTCGCGTTGATAACAAAACTGTTCGATTTCAATATATTCAGCGGTAGCTTCACAATTAACGGCACAACCGGGCTTGATATCATCAAGCTGGGCAATGTAGAAAACATCGTCAATGCCGGGGACGGCTCTGACATCATACAGGGCGGTAGTCTGGCGGACACCATGAATGGGGGATCAGGCGTGGACAAAATTGCAGGTAATCTGGGCGCCGATATTTTGACCGGTGGTGCAGGCAATGACGTGTTCAAATATCGCCGCATTAATGACAGCAATGGCAGCTTTGGTATCGATGTGATTACCGATTTCACCATTGGCGAGGATCGGCTCAATTTTTCGCGGATCGATACCAACCCCAGCCTCGCGGGATCGCAGGGCTTTGTCTTTATTGGGGCGGCTGAATTTGGTGCTCTAGGTGCTGCTGAAATCCGTTTTGCCGATGCAGGCGCAGACCTGGTTATACTGGCCGATGTCGATGGCGATGGCGGGGCTGACATGGAAATCATCCTGCAGGGATTGGCGGGCCAGACGTTGACAGCCAGCAGCTTCACGCTCGGACCATCATCAAACGAGCCACTAAAAGCAGCGGATGTCATGAATGGGCTTGGCAACGCCAAATCGACCGTTCCTGACGTGCTGCTTGCCGAAATTGCGCCCTCGGCCTTTGGTACAACGCAAAGCGAATATATTAATGATGGTTTCGGTGAAGGCGTGCAGGGGCTGATCCGTTATTACAAGAATAACAATGTTATGATGGGGCCGCTGGAAATCATCTGACCCTATGCCGTATCGCATAGCGGTCCATTCGCTTTTTTAACCAATTTCGGCTAGGGCAGAGCCGATGGAACACAGCCAGCAACGCGCCGCAGATCCGCGCCCGCTTTCGGCGGTAAGCCATGGCGTTGGCTTGATAGGCGTGGCCGGGCTCTTGCTATGGGTGCTGATCGCCCGCAATTTTGGCGACATTGCTTCGGCGCTTGGCATTCCGCCTGCATGGTTCGGGCAGGAAAGCATGCCCGATGTGGCAAGCGGCCCCAATGCGGCCTTGTTGTCGGCGGTATTTTGCGGCGTTCCAATGGTGCTTTGGTCGATCTTCGTCGACAAGGTCCACCTCCGCAAATCAACAGGGATAGACTGGTCGCTGAAACGTCCAGTGGCTGCAGTGCTCGATACCAGCATCATCAAGATTGCCGGATTATGGGCGACATGGGCGCTGATTGCGCTCGTTTACACGCTCTTCCGTTTCTATACCGAGTCGACCCGATGGAATTTCTCTTTTTCCATGCAGGTGGTGCAGGCGGCGGTCCTGCCGCTGGTTATTGCGTCCGTCCCCTATGTTGTCTGGCTTGATCGCTATCTGGTCGAACCCCGCGATGGGACATGGCATTTTGGCGCTTGGATTGCCGGGCGCGATGATTGGGACCGGGAAGAGATATTCCACCATCTGCGGGCCTGGGCAGTGAAGGGCTTTTTCCTTGCCTTCATGGTGTCGATCATCCCCGGCGGCTTCGCGCAGATTGTGAACGCGAATATATCAGAAGCCGTTCAGAACCCAGTGCCGCTTGCACATTTGCTGATCTCGGCGATGTTCCTGATCGACGTGCATCTGGCGACCGTTGGCTATGCGCTGACGATGAAGCCGCTAGACGCGCATATCCGCACCGCCAACCCCTATCTGGCGGGATGGGTTGCCGCGTTGATGTGCTATCCGCCTTTCATTATCGTCAATCAGGGAATGCTGATCGACTATTCCATCGGCACGCAGGGCGACAATAGCTGGCATTATTGGCTCGCCGGGCACGATGTGCTGCTTTATATCTGGGGTGCGGTGCTGGTAGCGCTGACGGGCATTTATGCCTGGGCGACCATGGCCTTTGGCCTGCGTTTCTCGAACCTGACACACCGCGGCATATTGACGCATGGCCCCTATGCCATCACCAAGCACCCTGCCTATTTGAGCAAAAATGCCTTTTGGTGGCTGGCTGTGCTGCCATTTCTGGTGACCAATAATAGTACCGCCGATGCGATCCGCAATACTGCTATGCTCGCACTGGTCAGCGCCATTTATTACTGGCGCGCCCGGACCGAGGAAAAGCACCTGATGGCTGACCCGGACTATGCGAATTATGCCGCGTGGATGGAACGCAACGCAGCCGTGCCGCGCTTTTTCGCCCGTTTGCGTTCGCTCGCTGGTACCCGGTTACGCAAGGACGGTATCGCCCAGCCCGCCGAATAAGGGTTTAATCGCACGATTAATGTGATAGCTTTCCCGCCAAAGAGGCAGAGGAGAGTCGGACATGCACGATCTGGTCATTCGCGGCGGCACCATTGTTGACGGCACAGGCAAGCCGCGCTTCACCGGAGACCTTGCCATTGATGGCGGGCTGATCAGCGCAATTGGCACTGTCACGGCGAAGGGCCGCGAAGAAATTGACGCAAGCGGCAAGATCGTCGCGCCGGGTTGGGTCGATATTCACACTCATTATGACGGCCAGGCGACATGGGACCAGGAAATGGCCCCATCCAGCTGGCACGGTGTCACTACCGTTGTCATGGGCAATTGTGGGGTGGGCTTTGCCCCCGCCAAGCCTGACCGGCATCAATGGCTGATCAGCCTGATGGAAGGGGTAGAGGATATTCCCGGCACTGCGTTGGCGGAGGGGATGACGTGGAACTGGGAGAGCTTTCCCGAATATCTGGATGAGTTGGAGCGGCTGCCACGCACGGTTGATATCGGGACGCATGTGCCCCATGGTGCCGTTCGCGCCTATGTGCTGGGGGACAGGGAGCAGCCGGGCGCAGTGCCGACCGAGGATGACATTGTGCAAATGTCGAACATCGTTGAGGAAGGCGTGCGCGCAGGCGCGCTTGGCTTCTCCACTTCACGTACGGTGTTGCACAAATCGGTGGATGGCGAACTGGTGCCGGGGACTACCGCAACGCCGGAAGAGCTGGTCGCCATAGGCCGCGCCATGGGACGGGTCGGCTACGGTGTGTTTGAAATGGCAAGCGACATGATGCGCGAATGGGATGAATTTGGCTGGATGGGAAAGCTTTCCCGCGAAACTGGCCTGCCATGCACTTATGCAGCACTCCAGTCCATTGCCAAGGAAATGCCGTTGGACGAGCAGATCGCGTGCATGCGTGCTGAAAATGATAATGGTGCCAATATCGTTGCGCAAATTGCGCTGCGCGGTAATGGCATCATCATGGCATGGCGCGGCACTGTCCATCCCTTCCGCTTCAAACCAAGCTATGTGGCAATCGCCGAATTGCCATGGGAGGAACAATGGACGAAACTGTCCGATCCGGCTTTCAAGGCACAGCTGCTGGCTGAGCAGCATGACTTGTCGGAAGCACCGCAGGATATAGTCGGGCTGCTAATGGTGGTCGCGGGTGGCTGGACCATGCAGTATCAGATGGACGATGATTTTGATTATGAGCCGCAGGCCGACGCCAGCATCTGGGCGCGAGCTGCTGCTGCGGGCAAGTCGCCCGAAGAATATGCCTATGATCTGCTTTGCGAAGGGGAAGGCAGCGGATTTATCTATTTGCCGATCCTGAACTATGCCGACGGCAATCTCGATTTCCTTGAAGAATTGCAATCGGCAGATGACACGGTGAATTCGCTGTCCGATGGCGGCGCGCATTGTGGGACCATTTGTGACGCGGCCTCACCCACCTTCATGCTGCAGCACTGGGTGCGTGATCGCAAACGGGGCGGTAAAATTGCGCTGGAACATGCCATCAAGCGGCAATGCCATGACACTGCCCGGCTTTACGGCCTGAATGATCGAGGTGTTCTTGCGCCAGGCTATCTGGCGGATATCAATGTGATTGATCTTGATGCGGTAAAGCTTGGCAAGCCGTGGCTGGCCTTTGATCTGCCTGCCGGTGGAAAACGCCTGCTGCAAAAAGCCGATGGTTATGTCTGCACAATCAAGTCGGGTCAGATCACGTTCCGCGACGGCAAATATCTGGGCGTCCATCCCGGCACTTTGATCCGCGGACCGCAAAGTGTGGAAATGGCATTGGCTGCTGAATAGAGCAGCTGTGCCGTTCGAAAAAGAGAGCTAATTTTCTTTTTACCCTTCCCCTGCGTCTCAGGTTAACCAGCGCTGGCGATAAGAAACTCACCACATGCAGCAATGCAAAACAGGGAGAGTTTATAATGTCGCCGGATACCATGTTGATTGCTTTTTCTTCGCTGGGCCTTGCCTCGGTCTTTCTGGCGTTGATTATCGGTCTGGCTGACCGGGATGCAACGGCGATTGTTTCCAGCGTTTCCAGCATTACGCCTGGCGCCCGTAAGGCGGCGCGGATTGAGCAGTTGGACGAACTAACCCGCATCGCAGACGAGGCTATTGAGGCCCGTCGGGTGGGACGGCGCTTCACCCGTGCAGATGCTGGACTCTAAAATTATAACGAAGGAGATACGCGCGGATACAGTCTGGTCCACTCACTCAGGCGGCCTTCTCCATCCCTGGCCGCTCGGCTGATCCACAGCGTTGGCGGTCGTGCCAAAGCCCCCCCGGCACGACCGCCCATTTTTTCTCGGAATGCTTATCTCAGTTCCTCGAACGGGATGTCGAGCAGCGGATATTCCTGCCAGCCCAGAAAATCAAAATGCCACCATTCGTTTGAGGCACCGCGAAAACCTTCGTCCTCCATCAACCGCTGCAAAAGATCACGATGGGCCATTTCAGTAGCTGAGGCGGCCGTAAAATCCCGGTGGGCGCGGGCGCTAAATTCGTCATAGCCGCTTGGCATTGAAACCAATTGCCCAAAGGCAAGGTCATGCAGACTTAGATCCACCGCACAACCACGGTTATGCTTTGAGCCCTTTTTGGGATTGGCCACATAGTTTTTTTGGGGGCCAGACGGCGTGGCGTCCCACAGCGCTTTGGTAACCCGCCATGGCCGATAGGCGTCGAAGATTGTCAGGCCAAAACCCTTCGCCTGCGCCGCACGATGTGCGCGGACCAGTGCTTCAGCCGCAGGGCGGATCAGGAAGGCGCGGGGTTGGTCATAAAGCTGGCGGCCAGTGAAGTTGTTCTGCGTGGCGTAGCGAATGTCCAGGCGGATGCTGGGATCAAGCTTTACCAGTTCAACCAGGCCATTCGTCAGCTCCCGGACAGGTATTTCGATCTTTTTCTTGACTTCGGGCGGCGCTGTTTCCCGGCAGGACAGCAATGGTACGGCAAGGATGGAAGCCATTGCCGTACGGCGTGAGAGGCTCAATCCTCTTGGCGCGCCAGCCACTCTTCCAGCCATTTGATCGTGTAGTCGCCATTGATCACATCGGGATCGCGCAGCAGCGCCTGATGCAACGGGATGTTGGTGTTGACGCCCTGAATCACCATTTCTTCAAGCGCTCGGCGCATCCGCATCATGCAGGATTCTCTGGTACGCCCATAGGTAATCAGCTTCGCGACCATGCTGTCATAATAGGGTGGGATGCGATAACCGGCATAAAGCCCACTATCGACCCGGACATGCATGCCGCCTGCCGGGTGATAATATTCCACAAGGCCGGGGGAAGGGATGAAGGTTCGTGCATCTTCCGCATTGATCCGGCATTCGATCGAATGGCCGCGAAATTCCAGCATATCCTGTGTGACAGACAGCCCGCGCCCCTCCGCGACGCGGATCTGTTCGCGAACAAGGTCAAACCCCGTGATCATTTCTGTCACCGGATGTTCCACCTGAATGCGCGTATTCATTTCGATGAAATAAAATTCGCCATTTTCCCACAGGAACTCGATCGTGCCCGCGCCGCGATAGCCCATATCGGCCATCGCCTTTGCGACCACCCCGCCCATGCGCGCACGCTCTTCAGCGGAGATAACAGGGGAGGGGGCTTCTTCCAGCACCTTCTGGTGGCGGCGCTGCAGGCTGCAATCGCGCTCGCCCAAATGAATGGCGTCGCCCATACCGTCGCCAAATACCTGAAATTCAATATGGCGCGGATTGCCGAGATATTTTTCGATATAGACAGTCGCATCGCCAAAGGCGGCTTTTGCCTCGCTGCCGGCTTGCTGCATCAGCGTTTCAAGGTCGTCGGGGCTATTGCACACTTTCATGCCCCGCCCGCCGCCACCTGACGCAGCCTTAATGATCACCGGATAACCGACGTCTGCTGCGATTTTCTTGGCGTCTTCAACCTCGCTGACTGCACCGTCAGAGCCCGGGACCAGCGGCAGGCCAAGCTCGCCAGCGGTCTTCTTCGCCATCACTTTGTCGCCCATGGTGCGGATATGTTCAGGCTTCGGGCCGATGAAGGCGATATTGTGGCTCTCGATTATCTCCGCAAATTGGGCATTTTCAGACAGAAAGCCATAGCCTGGGTGGATGGCATCGGCATGGCTGATTTCTGCCGCAGAAATGATTGCGGGGATATTGAGATAGCTGTCCTTCGCTGCTGGCGGACCGATGCAGATGGCTTCATCCGCCAACCGGACGTGCATGGCATCGGCGTCGGTGGTTGAGTGAACCGCAACCGTCTTGATACCCATTTCATGCGCGGCACGGTGGATGCGAAGCGCGATTTCGCCGCGATTGGCGATCAGGATTTTTTCAATGCCCATTGGATGTTTACTCGATCACCATGAGGGGCTGGTCGAACTCGACAGGTTGACCGCTCTCGACCAGCACGGCTTTCACAGTGCCACCATTGGGCGCAGTGATCGGGTTCATCACCTTCATCGCCTCAACAATCAGCAGCGTGTCGCCAGCAGCCACCTTGTCGCCCACGCTTGCAAACGGGGCTGCGCCCGGTTCAGGCGAAAGATAAGCAGTGCCAACCATCGGTGATTTGACGGCGTTAACGGGAGCTGCCGTTTCCGCCGGGGCGGGAGCAGCCGAAGATGGCGCAGGAGAAGCAACTGATGCAGGAGCGGCAACCGCCACTGGGGCAGCAGCAACCGCCGTCATTGTCCGTGAAACCTTGATCTTGCGATCGCCGTCCTCAACCTCAATCTCGCTGAGGCCAGTTTCGTTCAGCATCTCCGCCAGTTCACGCACCAAATTGGTGTCGATGTGCATTCCGCCGGTTTTGCTATTCATATTGGTGCTCCTGATACCTGTTGCTTGCGCTTTAATCAGAGACGCGCCGCTACGTCTAGCGCGAGTTCATAGCTTTTTGCCCCATGCCCAGCGATGCAGCTGTGCGCCGCTAGGCCAACATAGCTGATATGGCGGAATTCCTCGCGTGTTTTGGGGTCTGATAAATGCACCTCTATAACAGGCACTTTGATCGATTTGATCGCATCATACAGCGCGATTGAGGTGTGGGTATAAGCGCCTGCATTGAGCAGCACTGCCTTAGCCCCCTCAGCCTGAGCCTCGTGCAGCCAGTCGATCAAATGGCCTTCATGATTTGATTGGCGGAAATCAATATAGAAGCCGAGCGCCTGCGCCTGATCGTCCAGCCGCCCTGCAATGTCATCCAGCGTATCGGTGCCATAGATCTCCGGCTCACGCGTACCGAGCAGGTTGAGGTTGGGGCCGTTTAGGATGTAGATAATCGGCTTATCAGCCACGCGATTTCCCTGTTGAGGTGCTTGCCTTAGATTATTGGCCTTCCCTATATGGGGCTCAGCCAAAAAGCGAGACGAAATGACCGATTCCACGACCATTGCCAGCCTGACCATCACCATTAATGGCGAACCACGCCGCGTGGCTGCCGGGCTGTCGGTTGCTGGGCTTGTTGCAGAACTCGGCCTCAAACCAAAAAAGGTTGCGGTTGAACGCAATCTGGAAATTGTCCCGCGCTCGACCCATCACGATGTGATGCTGGCAGACGGCGACCAACTGGAGATTGTCCATTTCGTCGGTGGCGGTTAAGGCGCGTTTCCATGAGCAGCACAGATCAATGGACCGTCGCGGGTCGCACCTTTTCCTCACGGCTGATTGTCGGCACTGGAAAATATAAGGATTTTGAACAGAACGCGGCGGCACTTGTGGCATCGGGTGCTGAGATCATAACGGTCGCGGTGCGCAGGGTGAATGTGTCTGATCCCAAGGCACCGATGCTGACTGACTATATTGATCCGAAAAAATATACTTATCTGCCGAACACTGCGGGCTGCTTCACCGCCGAAGATGCGATCCGCACACTGCGGTTGGCGCGTGAAGCTGGTGGCTGGGATTTGGTGAAACTGGAAGTGCTGGGAGAGGCGAAGACGCTTTACCCGAACATGGTCGAGACCATTCGCGCCACCGAGGTGCTTGCCAAGGAAGGCTTTCACCCCATGGTCTATTGTGTCGATGATCCGATTGCTGCGAAACAGTTGGAAGATGCAGGCGCGGTCGCTGTAATGCCGTTGGGCGCGCCTATCGGATCGGGGCTTGGTATCCAGAACCGTGTCACCATCCGACTGATCGTTGAGGGCGCGAATGTCCCGGTGCTGGTCGACGCGGGCGTGGGTACTGCCTCGGACGCAGCGGTCGGGATGGAGCTTGGCTGCGACGGCATATTGATGAACACGGCCATCGCGGAGGCCAAGGACCCTGTCCGCATGGCCGGTGCGATGAAGCTGGCGGTGGAGGCCGGCCGCGAAGCCTATTTGGCAGGTCGCATGGGGCGGCGCATGTATGCCGATCCCTCTAGCCCGCTAGCTGGTCTGATTTGACTCTTTCCTAGTCGTTCGTCGAAAGCCCATCGGCAGCGGGTGCAATTCGTCCGGCGGAGTTGCACGTTAGTCGCGTCGTTTGTCGAATTGTCGATAGTCACATAAGCTTATCGAAACTGTCGTGCGCGGGTAATACAGTGGTGCCATACAGGCTCTGCAAGCCGGCCTTTGTGAGAAACTCCCCAGTTTTCCTGACACCGGCTTGCAACCCTCTCCCTCCCTTGGACCGCGCAAAAGTGCGGGCAGGGGAAAAGCAAAGGATGATAATGATGGCGACCACCAAATTGCCCCTGACGTTTGCGGCGACTGCATTAGCACTCGCTTTTGTCGTTCCCGCATCAGCTGGCGTTCGCACTGTTGAAGTGAGCGTCAACGACCTTGATCTCAACCGCCCGTCGGCACAGCAACGGCTGGATGAACGTATCGACCGTGCCGTGCGTAAAGTGTGTCGGAGCAAGGTTGCGCACAATCTTGGCCAGCGGAAGGATGTGGCGGAGTGCGAGGCCAATGCTCGCGCTGATGCAGAAGCTCAAAAAGAGAAGCGCATCGCCGATCATCGGGACATTCGAAGGAACGCGGCAAAATCGCGGCTAAAGCTGGCTGCTGATTGACACGACCAAGACCGAAGCAGGAAAACCCCGGCCCTGTTGGGCTGGGGTTTTACTTGCCTGCCAGTTTCTTTACATCTGCCAGATATTTACGGCCGATGCGCAGGCTCAAATCATTTTCCAGCAGGGCATGCCAGACCCCGCCACCTTCATGGCGCAGCCCAGTGACCAGATTTCGGCGAATGATATGGCTGCGGTGTATCCGCTGAAAATGGGCTGGATTAAGCCGCTGTTCCAGCGTCGATATCGTCTGGTGAAGAAGATAGCTTCTCCCGCCGGTGTGAAGTCGCATATAGTCACGTTCGGCTTCTATGCGCTCAATGTCGATCGCCGCGATGCGGATTAATTCCGAGCGGTGAGAAACCCAGAACTCGCTAGCATAATTGCCTTGCTCGACGGCTTCATCAACAGGATTGCTTTGCGCGACGAGCGCCCGCGCTATGGCGCGCTGCAGCCGTGCAGGGGCCACGGGCTTCAGAAGATAATCGACAATATCAAGGTCAAAAGCCTCAACCGCAAAATTGTCAAAGGCCGTAACAAGCACAATAGCGGGGCTGGGCGTGAGAGAGCGTAATGCCCGAGCCGCAGCAATTCCGTCCATCTTCGGCATCTCGATATCAAGCAGAACCAGGTCTGGTGACAGTTCATCAGCCATGGTCAGTCCGTGCAGGCCATCATTTGCCGTGCCAACCACTTCAATTTCGGGGCAATTGGCGCACAGAATCTGCAACCGCTCCACGGCCAGCGGTTCATCATCGACAATCAGTGTGCGCAATTTGGGGGTGACTTCGTCCGTCATGCGAAATCCTCGTCGACAATGGTAATAATGGCTGCGAAACCGCCTTTGCTCACGGGCGCTGCATCCAGCGAACCCCGCTTTCCATATCGGGCCTCAATCCGGTCGCGGACATTGGCAAGGCCGATACCGCTACCGGCTTCATCTTTGGTCGCTTTCTTCATCGTATCGCCGTCATCGGACACGCTGATTTGGGTTGTGTTGCCAATCCGCCGTGCTGCAATGGTAAGGGTTACCGGCCTGTTCGTTCGCGACACGCCATATTTGATCGCATTTTCTACCAGCGGCTGAAGGATCATGCCCGGTACCTTCATTGCTTTCAGATTGTCCGGAATGTCGATCACAGTGCGAAGGCGATCCGGATAGCGGACCGCCTCTATTTCCAGATAGCGTTGCTGCAACTCAATTTCCTCGATGAGCGGCACATCCTCCAATGGGTCGCTTGAAAGACTGGTGCGATAGAAACCAGAGAGTGACTGGATCATTGCCTCTGCCTTGTCTTTCTCACCCTTGATCACCAGGCTGGAAAGCGAATTCAAGGTGTTGAAAAGGAAGTGCGGATTCACCTGATAGCGCAGCGAGCGCAGCTCGGCATCTTGCGCAGCCTGCGCATAGCGCGACGCCGCTCGCTCTGCTTCGCGCACTTCGCGGGCATAACCCAGCGTCAGGTAAAGCGACGCCCAAGCAATGATGAAGAAATAGCGTGTGACCGTAATTTCCGCGATTTCCTGCCAGAAATCATACCCGATTTGCGCCCGAATTTCAGCGACTTGCTGATTGATGCTGGGGTCCTCAAACATGCTGATCGGATCGTAGATGTTGAACACATAATAGTTGGCGAGCGCAATGACGAAGGCGCACGGCATTGACAATGCAAAGGCAGTCGCGATCCGCACGCCCAGGGGCCTTCGGTCAAACATCCGCAATATCAGATATAATAGCCAAGTAAGGACGATACCGATCAGGGTAACGACCACGCGCCGCCAGACAAGTTCACTCGGTTCCGGGAGGTCAAGCACTGTGGCGCGCAACGACACAATCAATGCGTGAAACACCCAGAAGCCAATGATCGTCAGAAATGCCATTTGGTGGCCGACCAGTGTTTGTTTGGGTACGCCGAACATGCTCATGAGATTTTACATAGGCCAGAAGGGAAGGAAAAGCGCCCCCTTTGCCGCGCCTTGTCGAAAAGTCGCCGAGGTTGATCGAAGCAGGCGCACCGCATTCCCATTTTGTTAACGACCCGGTAACCATATTTATGTCAGCATGCAGAGGATGGTGATGTAGACATCGATCATCGCAGCAGGGGCAAGTGAGATGGGTAGCAGCAGTACATCCGCACCGGGGATGATGACTCTGGCAGAGATTAAGGAATTTGCGAGCTTTGCCGCCGGGAGCCAGCGCTATATTCGCCGCTCGCTTGATGTCGCCTTTGACCGCAAAGATGCCATTGAACTCTGGTCGCGTGATGTGGTTGAGGCAGCAAGCATCAAGGCGCAATATCAATTTTATGACCGACTTCCGGAAATCCGTGCCCTGATCCCTGATAGCAGCGGGATCGCCGATGCCGAGCCTTTCATGGCGCCGCTGGTTTCGGTTTCGGCCTTTGACTTGGGGCAGGGCCGGATTGATGGATTTTCGGCCTATCGGTTTCTGTATGAACGGCTGATCGGTGCCGAAGCCAGGCCTTGGCTGCCGGCCGCATTCTGCGCCGCCGCCTCGATGCCACATTTGCAGCCCGAACGGCGTAAATTGCTGCTGCAATCGATCAGTGAAGCCGTTGCCACAGCGCCGGGCTGGTCAAAGCGTGCACCGCAGTTTTTCCCCGAATGGGTTGAAAAGGTTGACGCGAACAGCAGCGCGGCACGCTGAAAACACTCAACCAGCCAACAAAAAAGGCGGCCCCCCGATGGCCGCCTTTTCCGTTCTCGCTAGCCTTTGGTAGGCTTATTTCTTCATCTGATTGTTCACCTTGTTAAAGGTGTTCGACAGATTGCCACCAAGGCTGCTCATTGCCGCAATTGCTGCAACGGCGATCAGGGCCGCGATCAGACCATATTCGATGGCAGTCGCACCCTCCTCATTCTTGAAAAGTTTTTTAATCATGTCCAGTCCTAGTCTCTATTGTTCAACACTTCACCTGGCACGTATATTTACGGGGCCAGTTAACGGGATAGAGCCCAACCTCCTAAGAAGAGGTTACCAGAAGCGCAAAAAACAACGCATTTTCATCGCTTTTGGACATGAAATTGCAGCAGCTTTGGTTAATTTTTTCGATATCGGAAATACCAGACTTCATGACCGTAAACGGTACGCGCCTTTGCTTCATAACGTGTCTCGGGCCAGCCGCTTGGGCGTTTCAGGAAATCCTGCGGCTTGTCGCATAGCCAGCTGAACTGCGCACGGTGGCGCTGCATCACCATCAGTGCGTGACGCAAATAAATGGCATGGTCAGTGCCAAAGCGGAATTCGCCACCGGGTTTCAGTTTTGCGGCAATCAGATCGACGGGCCCATCATTCATCATCCGGCGTTTGGCATGACGTGCCTTTGGCCATGGATCGGGGTGAAGCAGATAGACAAAGCTGAGCGAGCCATCGGGAATGCGCGCCAGCACCTCAAGCGCATCTCCCATATGCAGCCGGACATTGCCAAGCGGCCCCATGCCGTTCCAATCACTAATATGGGTAAGCGCCTGCGCCACACCGTTCACAAAGGGTTCGCAGCCAATAAAGCCATGATCGGGCAGCATGTCGGCGCGCGCCGCCATATGCTCCCCGCCGCCAAAGCCGATTTCAAAATGCAGCGGCCGGGCATCGCCAAAAAGCCGCTCGGCCGTCACTGGCCCTTCGTCCGGCACCTCGATTTGCGGCAGCAGCGTTTCCAGCAATTCGGCCTGTCCGGCGCGCAGCCTTTTGCCCTTGGACCGTCCATAAAGACGGTTCAGGGTCGTGGGATCGCCGGGTTTATGTGCAGTCATGGCGGCGCGGCTAATGCTTTGCCGCGCCGGGTGCAACGGATAATCAGGCGAGCGCTGCCTTTAACTTTTCCACCAGATCAGTCCGTTCCCATGGAAAGGCATCACCATCGGCCTGCCGTCCGAAATGACCATAGGCCGCAGTGGGTCGGTAAATCGGCTTGTTAAGGCCCAAATGGGTGCGAATGCCCTTTGGCGTCAGACGGACGAGTTGCGGGATAACAGCTTCCAGCTTGCCTTCGTCAACGGT
>CAYVQO010000007.1:35287-37480 GCA_964452835.1 uncultured Sphingorhabdus sp.
CCTGCATCGCCATCGGGGCCGCCAATTTCAAAACGGCCGGTGGGGTTGATATGATAGACGGTATTAGCCGTCAGCAGTTCCGCCGGCATGACATCGGCGATTACGCCTTTCACATAGTCACGCAGTTCGGCATATTTGGCTTCATCGCCTTCGCCCCGGTGCCAATAATAACCTGGCGCATGCTGGGTTGATACAACAATCGCAGTGGCCTCAACCGGACGCTCATTAGCGTAGCGCAATGTTACCTGGCTCTTCGCATCGGGCTCAAGGAAGGGTGCTGCGCCAGATTTGCGGTCGGCGGCCATGCGTTCCAATATTTTGTGGCTGTAATCCAGTGTTGCCGGCATCAGGTCCGGGGTTTCATCGGACGCATAGCCGAACATGATTCCCTGATCGCCCGCGCCCTCATCCTTGTCTTCAGCAGCATCGACGCCTTGTGCAATATGTGCCGACTGGCCGTGCAGATTATTTTCAAAGCGGAAAGTTTCCCAATGGAAACCGCTCTGCTCATAGCCAATGTCCTTCACCGTCTGACGAACGGCAGCCTCGATTTCTTCCTTTGCACCGGCCGCCCAATCGCCATCTTCATAGACGCCCTTGCAGCGGATTTCGCCAGCAAGCACGACTAGCTGGGTGGTGGTCAGCGTTTCGCAGGCAATGCGCGCTTCGGGGTCCTTGGAGAGGAACAGATCGACAATCGTATCGCTGATCTGATCGGCAACCTTGTCAGGATGGCCTTCGGAAACGGATTCAGAGGTGAAGAGAAAGGAGTTACGCATGGTTTTCCCAGTTAGAGTTTGCTGTATCTGCGTATAAAGAAATCTTTATATCGGTGCGCGCCCTAGCGTGAAATGCGGTTTCTTACAAGCGGCAAGAATGCGATTGCGATCAGCAGTGCTGCAAAGCCAAGCGGCAGGATATTGCCATGGCGTGAAAATAGCGTTGGTGCTTTGGCCTTTGGCAATCGGGCATCTATCCGTCCGGCTTTACCCAGCGCCAAACTCTCCAGCACGCGCCCGTCGGCATCAATGACTGCGCTGATCCCGGTGGGTGTGGACCGAACTACTGGCAGGCCCTCTTCAATCGCCCGCAGTCTGGCCTGGGCCAGATGCTGAGGCGGCCCCCAGCTGCCAAACCATGCGTCGTTGGACGGGTTGAAGATGAAATCCGGCCGGTTGGCACGATCCACGACCTTGCCCGAAAAGATGATTTCATAGCAGATTTGCACGCCGACATTGGGCTTGCCCGCGCCAAGGCTTAGCGTGCGTGGCCCCGGCCCAGGCCAGAAATCCAGGCTGCCCGGCACCAGCCGCGTGGCACCCAGCGGTTCCAGCAGCCAGCGCAGCGCCAGATATTCGCCGTAGGGCACCAGATGCGCCTTGTCATATCGGGCCCTGATGCTGCCTTTCGCATCGATGGCGAGCACGGAATTGCGTGCGCCAACCACTTTGCCCGACCGATCAAATTCCAGCCGGTCAGCGCCAGTTAGCAACATGTCATTTGGCCCCAGTAGCCGTGCCAGCGATCGGCGCGTTGCCGCGGCCGAGGCGCCGGGCTGGTTCAAATAGGCGTAGGGCGGATAGCCATCCTCCAGCCACCAAGGCACAGCGGATTCCGGCCAAAACAATATGCGCGGTTCATCGGACTTCGGTCGGCTGTTCTGGGCGAGGCGAGAGAAGTTTACCGCCTCATAGCCCACTGCATTACGGTCAATCTGGCTGATATTGGGCTGGACGACAGTCAGATTGTCGGGAAGTCGCATCTTTCTACTTAGTCCAGCACCCAATTTGTCAGCGGCGTCGCCGAGATACCCCGTGCCTGTCACAACAATGATGAGAACGAGCGCCCAGATTGTCCGCGGCCAGCCGCCACGGACCAAAATCAGAAAAGTCCCTGCAAAGCCACAAACAAGGCCAGACAGTCCATAAGTTCCAAGCCAAATTGTAGGTTCTGCAAAACTCAACGGTAACGTGACGGCACTCAGCGGGTTCCAGGCAAAGCCTGTAAACACCCAGCTGCGCAGCCATTCGGTGATGATCCAGCATCCTGCAAATGCCGCAACGAAAGGCAGCGTGGCCCGGCTCAGCTCGGGCTTTACCTTGCGCCCAATCCACCAAGCCCCCCAGCACGCCAGCGCCGGATACACTGCCAGATACAGCGCCAGCAGAACCACCGCGATCCAGCCCAGCCAGG
>CAYVQO010000007.1:37580-39010 GCA_964452835.1 uncultured Sphingorhabdus sp.
GCGTCAGGAACCAAAGGTTGAGCGGCGCAAAGCCCGTTGCCGAAACGCCGCCCGCGAGCAGCGCCAGCATGCGCGGATATTTGGCTACCAATGCTGTGACCCTGTCCATCCCGCGCAGCATTGGCGGGCAAATATGACAAATGCAATGTCGCACCTGTTCGATTTGTTTTGTTGCTTGCTGTTCAGCCCGCGCCTGCTAGCACTTTCCCGCATGAGCATGATCCCCATTTTCGCGCTGATGCTGGCACCGAGTCCGCCCATTCCTATCAACGATGCGCAGATGCGTGACATTGGTTGCGTTGCTGCCATTGGCATCATCGCGCACGAACAGCGTGAAGGTGGCGAGGCGCTGAAAAACTATACCGACGTCCGCGAGACCGGAAAGCGCTGGGCGGGGATTGTCGGTGCGCGGGTGATGGAAGAAAGCGGCCAGCCACGCGAAGTGGTTGCCTTGGCGATCAAAAAGGCTGTCGAGGCCGAGCAGGCGCAGGTCTGGAAACTGGATGATCCGGCCAAGGCCAGTGCCTATGTTCGCAGCCGTTTTGACGAATGCAAGGCGGTGATGGACGCGCAGCTGGGCGCGGCAGATGCGGCGACACCAACAGCCAGCGTTGACAACAGCGCTTCGATGCTGGCGGCAGAACCCGAATGGCAAACCGATGAACCGGGCAGGATTGCTCTTTACCGCAAACAATTGAGTGAGGATCTGGCCAGCCCGCAACGCATCCGTTTTTGTGCCGGGATTCTTGCCAGCACTTCTAACGAAATATCAGGGCGCGAAGGCGATGCCAGCCGCGATGCCACAGCCTTTGGCCGCATTGCCCGCGCCTTGAAACTGAAGGCTGACGGTCTGCCGAAATCGGACAAGCCTAATGGTGCCTTGGCGGAGGAGCATTTGCATAATCTCAAGACCGAGCATGAAAAGGAGGAAGTCGTTGCCCGCTGCATTCGCCTTGGAGAATCGCTTGCTTTGGCTGTGCCGCCGGAATCGATGCCCGAATGAGCCTGCGCCCTTTCCATCTCGCCTTTCCGGTGCATGATCTGGAAGCCGCACGTGGCTTCTACCGCGATGTGCTCGGCTGTGCTGAAGGGCGCTCATCCGACCATTGGATCGACTTCGACTTTTACGGCCACCAGATCGTCACCCATCTCGACCCGCAAATGACTCCGCGACCGATCCACAATGCGGTTGATGGCCATGATGTGCCGGTGCCGCATTTCGGCATCGTGCTGACCATGGACCATTGGAAAGCGCTGGCGGAACGGCTGCGTGCGGCGGGGACGGTGTTCGGCATAGAGCCGCATATCCGCTTTCAGGGACAGGTTGGCGAACAGGCAACAATGTTCTTCACCGACCCCAGCGGCAACGCGCTGGAATTCAAGGCATTTGCGGACGATAGCCAGTTGTTTGCGAGCTAGGTCCGCTCGAA